>JAHEDG010000084.1 GCA_024641335.1 Candidatus Zixiibacteriota bacterium | reverse complement strand
GTCGTCGCCGGCAATCGTCGGATTGTCAGCGTCGTACATGTAGGAGATATACTCATTGGTCGCGTCGTCGCGATAATAACCAGGCTTGTCGTCTCTCCAGAAACCCTGAGTGCCGTCACCACCGGCCGCTCCGGAAATATCAGCGTCGGCATGCCAGGCGACATAAACCCCTTCCAGAGGGTCCGAATTAAGGTTCTTGAGGTAAAAATCGTAAATAATAAAATCATCGCGGTAAGTCTCGGACCAGGCATACGTTCTGGCGTGGACCCCTATTCCGATATAATCGTCGGGGCCGACATTCGGAGAATCATCCGAAATCCAGTAATATGTGTCCAGATGACTTATGGCATTGGGATCATCGTTAATCGAATTGGTCTCGATGCCCGGGGACGTATCCGATGCCAAATGAACCAGCTTGTCGCCGATACCTATGCGAAGGCTGCCGAAGTAAAGATACTCATTAGAGCCGCTGTAAAGGGCCGGCGTTAACCAGCGCATCGACGGATACTCCGCGTTACTATCCCCGAACAATATGGTCTGCTCGTTGGTGCCGGTAGCCTTATGCACAGTCGAGTTATGGATTCTGTTATGAACCATACCCACATTGCAAATTACCTGCTCGACTACCGCCGGCTTGGCAGATCCACGTTGATACAATAGAGGATTTTCAGCCACCTCTTTATCGATGGCCAGGGCTGCCAGGCTGAAAGCCAGGATAATCCCCAACGTCAACAGGCCGCCGACTATCCCCTTGTAAATCTGTTTTTGCATCTTATCCTATCCTCCCTGAATTAACAGGCATATTTTTGTCTCCCATTTAGAATGTCAACTGCATTCCGAGGAGGATTCTCCTGGGAGCCGAATAAACATTGGGATCGCCGAACTGTCCGGCGGGATCGCCCGTCAATTCGTATCTTTCCAGATCTGTCGCCGACTGAATATTTGCCTCATCGGTTATGTTCCTGAATTCGGCGAAAGCATTGACCTTGTACCCCTTGTAAACGTTAAAGCCCTTATCAAACCTCAAATCCATTGTCCAGGCCGATGGGAACCTCTCATCGTTGATCGGAGGAAGATTCGGCGGAACTACCGTGGCGGTACCTGTATAAGGACGGCCCGATCCGTAATTCCACGCGAAATCGATACCCCAGTCTCCCATTATCGCGCCCTTTGTTTCAGGTATGCGATAATTGAGATTAGCCTTGGCTGTGTGACGCTGATCCCAATCCAGAGGGAAATCCTCTGTGCGTTGCTTCCTGTTGGCGTAATCGTCAAGGAAAGTCTGCGTCTTATCCGATGACTTGCCTCTGGCAGTCTGATAAGTATAGGATACTACGCCGGAAAAATTATGCCACGGACGCTGCGTAAAGGTAAACTCGAAACCCTTGACCCTGGCATAATCCGAATTTGTATAAATCCAGAAGATTCCGCCCGTTTCAGGGTTAAGGAATTTCTTGTGGTTTATCAGGTCGGCTATATCCTTGTAAAAACCTACTACCGAAAGCTTCAAATAATCGTTGAAGCCGTGCTCGATACCAGCTTCGTACGCCACCGTCTTCTGCTCACCGACATTCGGATTGCCGATGTACTTAAAGGCTCCCCTCAAATCGAATGCGTGGTTGGTGTACATATCATCCAATACCGGCAACTGGAAGTAATGACCGTAAGTAACATGCAATACGTCCTTGTCGGTTATCGGATAGCTGACACCGACCCTCGGTGAAAGCTGCTGCTTCTTCTTCGCCGGAACCGGGTTCTTCAACCTGGATTCCAAATCGCTGATATCGGTATAAAGAGGATTGTTAATATCAGCATAATCCGGATTGAGAGGATCGAAGGGGTTAAATGGCACTACCGTTCTCGGATCGAAAAAGTCGTAACGCAAACCGACGTTCACGATCATTCCCTCTGTCTCGATCTTATCCTGAGCGTAGACACCGACCTGGAACGGCTTCTCATGGTACTGAGAATTGTACTCGTTGCCGCCCGACGCGTACGAACGATAATCGTAAAGAACATCGTACCACTTGATCTCGGAACCCAATTTCATCAGGTTATAAGAATTTACCTGGCTGGTGAAATCTCCCTTGAACGTCTGGGTGATACTCTGATCATCCTGACGGAACCTGGAAAGATACATCGGGTTGGCTCTCAGCTGTGACGACTGAATGCCGGTAATCGGAGGAGCACCGATCCGGGAATCGCCAAACTCGTCAGCCGACAACGGATGACCATCCCAGGGATCATAAACCCTGATCCTCTGAGCTGTCAGGAACCGCGAAAAACCAAGGCTGTAATAGCTCTTGGTGCTGATATTGTTGGTGAATCTCAAGTTGAATTCACTCGACCAGAACTCCGGACGGCCCAGAGTATTGCCCATATCGTAATTAGAATAACGACGGGCATAATCGAGTCCTTCGATGTACTGAGCGGCGCTTTCCCTGATCGAATCGGGAAGAGCTGCCCAACTGGAATAGGTCGCCCCGCCGAAATTGGCGTCGAAAAACGCCTGCACCGAATCGGCGTTCCAGCTGCTGTTGCCATATTGATCGGTCCAGTAAGTAACCAAATCATTGGCGATATCGGTCTCCGAATGATTGGGAGCCAATATCCAGCTATACGGAGTATAGAAAGTATCGACTTCTACTACTTCTCCCGTAGAAATATCAACATCCGAACGATGATAATAGGTCGGCTCGCCCCAGGTCAAACGAAGCATCCTGTCCCTGGCCCAGCCTAAGTTGCTTCCCATCGATCTCAAACCGGAAAAACTCAGCTTCTTCGACGACGAAATTTGATAGGTCAACTTGGCCTGAACCGACTGAGACTGGTTCCAGCTTCTCTCGTCCTGGAAAGCGCGGTTGTTGCTGTAAATTCCCGACGTGAAAAATGATAACTTGCCGGGCACGTCAAAAGCGTCGATAGGCACCGGTCCGCCAAACGAAAATTCATGCTGACGCATGTCGTAGAAATTAGATCTGTTGTACTCGTCGATCTTGGATCTCTGCGTCGTCACAATCATTGTATCCGCGGGATCTCCGGGATTGGGACCGGGAACGGCGACATGATAAACGTCGTCTTCCTGATTATCGCGCCCGAAAAGAACTTCCGGTGATGATTTGGATTTGATCTTGCCGGAATACTTCTCGCCGCCGTCCTTGGTTACCACGTTGATAACCGCCGACTGAACATTGGGATACTCCGCGCCAAATCCGCCCGTCAAAACCTCCGCCTCGGCAATGGCCTCGTTGGGGATCGTCGTAGCTAAATCCATCGTGCCTGCGCCGGGATTCGCGCCTACCCTGGTAGCTCCCAATGGGTGGGCCACGTTGACACCGTCAAGCATGTATACCACTTCACCCTGATTGTTCCTTCCGCCGCGGAAAGAACCAAGAACCGAACCAGCGCTGAAATTGGCCTGGTTAACCAAACCATCTACAGCCGAATCGGTAATCTGTGTCGGAGCGATAGTGGTCCTGGAAGAAGTAACGTCCTTCTCTATCAACGGACGTACGGCTTCTACGACTATCGTTCCCATGTCGATTGTTTGGGTACTGAGCTTAAAATCAACAGCCGTAGTTAAATCAACAGATACCACGACATTCTGCACCTCGACGGTTCCATATCCGACAAGATCAGCCTTGAGGATATAGTTGCCCGGAGGCACGTTGATGATGAAGAACTCACCCTGGATGTTTGTGGCTGCGCCCGTAGTGGTTCCTTTTAGCAATACGCTCACACCGGGAAGAGGCTCGTTCGTTTCCTTGTCGAACACCTTTCCGGCGATCTTTCCAGTCGTTCCGGCCCAGGCCGAGGAAACAACCAGAAACGCGAGAAGCACCACTGCCAGCCTCATTAAAGGCTTTAGATACAAATCGCATCCCTCCTTAATGGTTCTTTGGTTAATATCATTAATGTAAAGATTAGAAAAACCTTTAGCTCTTTCTCCCAATATACCTCCATGGTTTTAAAGGTGATTAACTTCCCTCCTTAAAGAAAGCCGTTTCAAAGGTCTATTTTCGAAATACTCAATAAACAGGATCCACCCTGTTCAGTGACAAAACTATATGAGTGGTCCGAATTTTAGTCAAGCTTTTTTCAAGGCTCCCGCAAATTATTTTGGACTAAAAAGCTCCAATACTCCACTTATTTTATCTTTCGGCAGCTTCCCCCTTTCCTTAACAGCCGAACAGATAGCCCCCGCGATTTGTTCCAACCGAATATATATTTACAATTTTTCGAAAAAATCGCCCAAGCGTTCCAGAGCCTTATTTATATTTGATATGGAATTAGCATAGGAAATCCGGATAAAACCCTCTCCGAATAATCCGAAAGAAGTACCCGAAAGCACTGCTACGCCGGCCTCATTAAGTATCCTGTCCGCCAACTCGGATGCCCTCACCCCTGTAAGAGATACGTTCGGAAACGCGTAAAACGCACCGTCAGGAACAAGACAACTCACATTCTTTATCCCGTTCAAGCCCGAGACCACTACATCGCGACGTTTCCTGAACTCCTCGACCATTTTGTCCACTTCTCCCTGAGGCCCCTTAATCGCTTCCACCCCGGCGATCTGAGTGAAACTCGCAGTGCAGGAATTGCAGTTGGTCTGAAGCTTGGCTACTTGATCGGCTAACTCTGATGGCATTACGCCGTACCCCAAACGCCACCCGGTCATTGCGTAGGTCTTCGAATAACCGTCCAGAATAATCGTCCTCTCAGCCATGCCCGCAAGCGAATAAATAGATTGATGCTTGCCACCGTAAAGAATCCTCGAATAAATCTCGTCGGAAAGAACAAGTATATCGTTCTTTACCGCGATCTCCGCGATGGACGCCAGATCCTTATCGGTTAATACCGATCCGGTCGGATTCTGAGGCGAGTTGATCACTATCATCCTGGTCCTGGGAGTAACCAGAGCTTTCAATTCGTCGACATCGAGCCTGAATTGATTCTTCTCATGAAGCTGTATCGGAACCGCCCTGGCCCCGATAAAATTTATCACCGACTCATAAATCGGAAAACCGGGATTCGGATAAATAACCTCGTCACCCTCGTCCAATAAAGCCATCATGACAAAAAACATCACCGGTTTGCCCCCGGGAGTTATCACCACCTGCGACGGATCGATATTGACTCCCCTGGTCGATGATACCTCCTCGGCCACAGCCTCGCGCAGTTCCGGCAGCCCGGCCGACGGCCCGTAATGTGTCCAGCCGTTGCTTAAGGCCTTGACCGCCGCCTCGATAATGTTACCGGGAGTATCGAAATCAGGCTCC
>JAHEDG010000046.1 GCA_024641335.1 Candidatus Zixiibacteriota bacterium | reverse complement strand
CCGTAAGAGATACCGCCGTCGGATATGGTTTCGTTAAAGGGAAGCCAATCCTCTTTGGTTCCACCCATAAAACCTAGCAATCCCTCGATCTTGAGATTTCCGGCGATCTTGCCCATTGTCAGGAGCGATCTTTTTTCGTAGAAGCCGGAAAGTATCGTGCGGGAATAGACATGGATCGGCCAATGCTCGCGCGAGCCGCTGGGAGCGGTGGAGTTGTACCAGTACCAGTATGTGGCCGACGAGTGAAATCCAATCCCGCCGCCGATTACAGAACCGCTGTAGTCGGGCGCGGCGGGTCCCTGGGCCGACGATATCGATAACGGCGCGAGGATGACCAGCAGAACCAGAATCGCTAATGTGATTTTGTTCAAAATTCCCTCCTGTGATTCGAAATTGATTCTATGTCTTTCATCTCAGGCGTATAGGAGTATTTTTGAGATTTTTCAAGCCACAATTACATGCTTATCCGGCTTCGGCGGAAAAGCCTGCCAACCACCATATAGTTGCGTGAATCAATCACTACTGCCCCCGCTTCTCTTTCATCTTGTCCAGCCACCACTCCAACTTCTCCCTGAGTTTGGCTTCCAGGCCGCGGTCGGTGGGGAAATAGAAACGCGAGCCGATAAGCTCATCCGGCAGACATTCCATATAAGCGAACGCGTCGTCGAAATCATGGGCGTACTTGTAACCGTCGCCGTAGCCCCACTCTTTCATATACGACGTCGGCGCGTTGCGGATTTGTTTGGGGACAGGATAGGCGGATTTATCTTCGACGGTACCCTTTGCCTTTTTCGAGGCTATATAAGCGGCATTTGATTTCGGAGCCAGCGAAAGATATATCACCGCCTGAACGATAGCTAACTCCCCCTCGGGAGATCCGAGGAAATGATATGTATCCTTAGCGGCCAGAGCGATCTGCTGGGCTCGAGGATCGGCCAGACCGATATCCTCGACCGCGAATCTTACTAATCGGCGGATAATATACATCGGCTCCTCGCCCGATTCGAGCATCCGGGTGAGCCAGTACAACGAGGCGTCTACGTCGGATGCGCGGATCGATTTATGCAGCGCGGAGATGAGATTGAAATGTTCTTCGCCGGCTTTATCATAGAGGATCGTCTTCTTCTGGGCCGCCTCGTTAACGAGCTTACTATCTATTTCGCTGCCGCCCGATTCGGACACAGTCTCGGCGCAGAATTCGAGGATATTCAACGCCCGTCGAGCGTCGCCGGCGGAAAGCTGGGCGATCTGATCGAGAGCGTCGTCGGTGACACTAAGATTGGCGTCGCCTAAGCCCCGTTCTTTATCGTTGAGCGCCCTCGTAACTATCTCCTTCATATTGTCAGTTGAGAGAGGTTCCAACATATATACCCGGCATCGCGAGAGCAGCGCGCCGATAACCTCGAACGACGGGTTTTCGGTGGTGGCGCCTATAAGTTTAATAGTGCCATCCTCCACATGCGGCAGGAAAGCGTCCTGCTGGGCTTTGTTGAAGCGATGGATTTCATCGATGAATAATATCAAACCATCCTGCCCGTAGCTCCTGGATTCGGCGATGATCTGTCTGATCTCTTTGATTCCAGAAGTGACAGCCGAGAATGGGACGAACCGTCCTTTGGAATGGCCTGATATGATTTTGGCTATAGTGGTTTTCCCTGTGCCGGGCGGCCCCCAGAGGATGATGGAGCCGACACGATCTTCCTCTATGGCTTTGCGTAATGGGGTGGCCGGACCGAGGATTTTTTCCTGGCCGACAAACTCGTCTATGTTTGCCGGACGCATTCTATCGGCCAGCGGTCCGCCGTGGCGAGTTTCATTATGAAATAGCTCCATATGGGCAAGATAGCCGCGCCGGTTTCACCTGTCAACAACCTTCAGTTACCCTCTGCAACCGCCGGGAGAATTTCCTCTCATTCGCTCGCAAAGATTTTCGGTGAACCGATAGGGCTTATTAGACGGGAATAATAACCGGCCCAAACAAACTCAGGATTTGGCAATTATGAGAAAATCGGTGAAAATCGCGATCATATCGGCAACAATTTCAGGGTTTCTTCTTTCAAGCCCGGTGATATCCGAGGCGGCACGGCCCACAAGATCGGTCATGACCGCCGCCTCTTATGAAGACGCGGTTCTTTATAATAATACATTTATAGCCGCCAACCGCTGGGGAGTCGAAGTATTTGAAATAAATGATAGCGGCCTGCTGCGATCCCTTTCCAAATATCACACATCGGGACGAGCCGAGTTTCTCGACGCGGCCGGGGATATAGCGGCGGTCAGCAATCTCGACGGCTCGGTGGAACTTTTCCATATAACCGGGAAGACATTGACCCGCTCCGGATGGATCGATCCGGGTTTTCATCCAACGGCGGTTAAACTATCAGGTGATTATCTTTACATCGGAGGACTCGAACAAGCTCTGGCCGTATATGATATTTCCGAACCGGAATATCCTGTTCGGGTTTACGATCTGGATTTCAACGGATATCCTCATGAGTTTGTTATTCGCGGCGATACTCTTTTCGCGGCCTCTTATCACGGCGGTGTGGCTCTTCTGGATATCTCCGATCCGGCCGCCCCTTTTTTGCTGGAGCAGTATTTTCTGCCCGATTTCGTCTATGGGCTGGCCCTCGACGGTCCTCTGGTTTATGCCTGCGCCCATAGATCGGGATTGTATGTTTTGGATCTCCGATCCGACGGCGAACCGCCGGTCATCGGACATCTGGAAGGATTCGGGTCGGCCAGGAAGGCCATGATTACCGATGAAGGATTGTTGACGCTCGACGGTTTCGGAGCGATGAAGTTAATAGATATTTCCTCTCCGTCTCGTCCGGAGGAGATATGGTCGGTGGATCTCGATTTCAACGCCATGGATTTCGCGGTCAAGGATGATTTTTTGTTCCTGGCCAACTGGAACTATGGGGCGAAACTGTATGATCTGGAGCTGAAGGAAGGGATGGAGAAAATCAACGAGATAGTAAATTATTCCGAATGCAAATCTATCGATATTAAGGATGATATAATATACGCCGGAGGAGGAACCGGCGGGATGCTGGTATTCGATAACGAACTAAACCGGATACCGATTCCCAATTACACGGCCGACGGCAATTGCCTGGAGGTAAATATCGAAGGAGACCTGGCTTTTCTTTCGAGCGATGAAAACGGTCTTTCGATAATGAACATCAGCGATCCTTACGGGATTAAGGAAATTTCGGCTCTGGAAATCGGCGGCTGGGCGAAATCGACGGCTTTCGACGGCAGAGATCTTTACCTGGCCAACTGGCAGGGTATAGTTACGGTCGATATCGAAGATATTAATAATCCCGCGCGACGAAGTTTCTTCGACACCGATTTCGGATCGTCCAAACTAATTACCAGAAATGATACCCTTTTCGTGGCCGGTTCGGGAGGCCTGGAGCTTTATGATATCTCCGATCCATCGAACATAGCCTTTATCAGCGGTTACCGAACTGACGATCCGGCGTCGGGATTGACACTGTTCGATAATAACGTAATTATGGCTCTGGGTTGGGGAGGAGTCGAGATAATCACGATCTCCGATAACCTGCTGCCTGTATCGCATATCGACCGGAGTGAATCGGGCAAGGCGGTGGCCTCGGCGGTCAAGGGACGATATATGTACGTAGCCGAGGTAGACGCCGGGATTTCGGTCTGGGATATTTCCGATATCACCAGGCCCGAATATGAAATGACAATGCTCTCCACCGGCCGGGCGTACGATCTGGCCATAGCGGGCAATCGCATGTATGCGGCCGATTATTACGGGTTGACCATATACGATCTGCCGTCGGAAGACCGCGATCCTGGTAACGACGACGATCATTCCGAGACACAGCCGTCATCGGTGAATCTCTATCCGAATCCTGTCGCGGGAAAAGCCACCTTGAGTTTTTATGTGGCTGCCGCGGGGCAGGTCAATGTCGAGCTTTACGATATATTGGGGCGCAGAGTTTCGAATCTCTTCAACGGCTATCTGGCCGGCGGGCAAAACTCGCTGGAGTGGAGCGGCCGTGATCTGTCATCTGGTTATTATTTTATGCGCATAGTCGGAAACGGTTTTTCGGAATCCAAACCGCTGGCCATTATAAGATAAAATCTCCTTAGAATTCGTTTATAGCAGTTTTACGGTTATTTCATCCGAAAGAAAGAGGCCTTTGGAGGCCAGTTTCAAACGATCGTTTTCCAACGTGATGTATCCGGCATCCGCAAGAGATACGATAACATCCTTTTTGTCGTTAATCAGATCATAATCGAATTCGTTTTTTATAGCATCGAAAGATAGACCGTCGGAAAGCCGCAGGCCCATAATAATACGCTCCTCCAGGGCGGTGTTCCTGTCTATTGTCTCTATTTCTCTTATGGGAGCGGGGGTGTCTGAAGGTGATTTCCAATAATGATCGAGATCGGGATTGTTTTTGTACCGTCTTTCCCCGTCGTACGAAACCGCAGACGGCCCCAATCCCAGGTATGGCCTGTTCTGCCAGTATTTGAGATTATGACGGCATTGACATCCATTCTTGGCGAAATTCGATAATTCATACCGTTCGAAACCGGCCGAGGAAAGCAGATCGATGAGAAGATCATACAAGCCGCTTTGGATATCTTCGGAGGGCAGATTCAGTTTCCCGTGGCGATAGAGAGTTCCGAAGGGGGTATTAGGTTCGATTATCAGGTTATAAGCGGAAATATGTTCGGGGCCCAATTCCACGGCTTTTCGCAAATCGGCTGTCCATTCATCCGCAGTCTGATCGGGGAGCCCGTAAATCAGATCAACGTTGATATTCGCGAAACCTGCCCGGCGAACTTCGTTAAAGGCCTTGATGGCGGTTTTGGAATCATGAAGCCGGCCGAGTGTTTTAAGATGCCGGTCGTTAAAACTCTGTATCCCCAAAGATAACCTGTTGACGCCGGCCTGAAGGTAGCTTTCGGCTTTTTCCTCGTCTATTGACGAGGGGTTGCATTCTACAGTAATTTCTGAATCGAGCGAGACCGAAAATTCTCGGCGGAGTTTTTCCAATATTTGGCTGATCTGTCCCGGTGCCAGAACTGACGGCGTTCCGCCGCCGAAGAAGATAGTGTCATACATGAAGGCATGAAATCTATCTCCGGGAGGGCTGTCCATTTCCTTCAGCAGGGTATGTATATACGATTCGATTTCATCGTCCCCGCGTACGAGGGAATAGAAATCGCAATAGGGGCATAATCGTCGGCAAAACGGTATATGCAGATAAATACCCGCGCCAAAGCCGGCAGTATCACTCATACTGTACAGGATATGGGAATTTTACCCCGAACGCAAGGTTTACGACGACGCGAAGAACCTTCCCCAGCGTATTCTCGACGGGAAATGAAAGAGGTTATAGAACGCGATCTGAATGGCCGGGATAATATAAGGCGATTCCATCCGGGGCGCGTTGGGATCGGGAGCCCAGGAGAAATAAACGAAAAGCCCTTTACCCTGGACTTTCTGAAGATCTATGAAACCGAAATTGCGGGAATCTTCGGATTCGTCGCGATTATCGCCCAGAACATAAATATGTCCGGATGGGATTTTCTGGGGCGGGTAATAATCCCTATTGGAGAAATCGGCCGGAAGAATGCGGTAGTCGGAGTGAAGCACGTCCGGAAAATCGGCCAGCGGCTGATTGTCGACATATACCATTTTACCGACTATTTCAACCGTTTGCCCGCCCTTGGCAATGACCCGGCGGGCCAGTTTCTCACCGTCCCTGAAAGGATGGTCGAAGACCACGATATCGCCCGGTTTAGGTTCGCTTGTTTTATAGGAAAAACTCGAAGTCAGCAGGAAATCGCCGGAATATAATCCCCTGCGCATGGAGTCATCGGGAATTCTACAAGGAAATATCACCAATATCCTGAGCGCCGCGGCGACCACGATCAGAAGGGAAATGGCCTTGACCAATTCTCTTTTCCTGGAAATGCGAGCTTTTTTCTTTCGATCCTTACTCTTTGATTTATTGAACATTATCGTTCTCCATTATAATAGACGGATTTAACATTACCTTTTAGGATTATCGGCTTGTGTTACCTGAAATTAAAGCGGAATCTTACGATTTTTCCGGTCGTCTTACCTGCCGCCCTGTTTTATAGGCTGCCGGGATTGACTTTGACGCGTCGCAACCATATTATGTAAACATGAAACTGAAACTGGCATTTTTCGATATTGACGGGACCCTGATCCGGCGCAATAAAAGTGATAGTATTACGTTGAAATCGGCTTCCTTCAATTACGCTCTCAACACGGTGCTGGGATTAAACGGTATAAACTATCTGACTATCCTCGGAAAACGGATATTCGGGTTGACCGATAAGGCGGTTCTGAAAAGGACAATCCTCGAACTTGGCTACGATGAAAGCGTTTATTACCAGAACGAGACGGCGCTCTTCTCGACCCTGGATGAATATTTCGAACGGTATAAGGATGATCCTCAATACGCGGAATATGTAGTGATACCAGGTATTCCCGGTTTTCTGGATTCGCTGCGAGGAAATTCGATCCGTCTTGGATTGGTAACCGGAAATATAAGAAAGCACTCCGACTGGAAAATGCGGGGTGTGGGATTCGAATCGTATTTTACCACCGGGGCGTTCGGAGATGATGGGGAAAATCGCTGGGATATTCTATCGGTCGCCTTGACCAGAAATAACGATATCCCGCCATCGGATGTTTGTCATTTCGGCGATTCCCCGCTGGATCTGGAATCTGCCAGGAGGCTGGGCATTAGGGGAGTAGCGATCAGCGATTTGGGCGGGGGTACTCATTCCCGTCGAGAACTTAATACGGTTGAGTACGGGTTGATCGTGGATAGCTGGCACGAGACTGATAAAATAGAAGACTATCTTTCGAAATCCTGATTCAGCATATAAGCTATACATGAATATCGGGTTCATCTTAACCCAATACCGGGAAGAGATTATATCCGAGTAGTAGCCAAATACTTTTAAAGAAAAAACGGCTCGAAGTGAGCCGTTTTCGTGTAATCTCTTTAATTCTAATAAGTTAACGGTCGACCGACCTATTGGTTAACCTCAGGTGAAACCTCCGGAACCTCCGCATGAGCTGCCGGAGCTCGAGGTAAAGCCGGAGGCGGCGAATCCCGACATGAGGCGTTCGGGATCATCCGATCCGCATTTCTCGCAAATCACCTTTTCACTATTGGAATAAACCAGAACCTCGAACTTGGAACCGCAATCCTTGCATTTATATTCGTAGATTGGCATAACCTCTTACCTCCATGACACCAACAGACCGATTACGGCGAAATACGGAACCGCCACGGTTTGATTACACAAAATCATACATTGCGATCCGACGCTTCCTGCAATGTGGGAGGCGGCCAAGCCCGCCAGAGCCCCTAGAGCGATACCGAGAGCGGTACGTCGCAACAGCTTTAACTTGTTTATTTTTTTGTTTTTAGCAAGCATCGTCAACTATTGACCTCACGACTTTATCGACATCAAAAGCAAGTTCTTTTAATTCCTGCTGTTGGAAGAACTCGCTGATCATGGCGGGCCGCATACCCGAAATAACGGTATCCTCGCCCTGGGTGTAAATGTTTATCTTGCAAGGCATAAACAGCCCTACAAGGGGAGAAATTCCCAACGCCTTATGAGCGAATTTGGCGTTGCAAATTTCAACAATTTTGAATTTAATTGTTTCAAATCCTTTTTCCGCCAATGTGGCCTGGACATCGTGAACATGCAAAACCCGGAATCCCTTATCCGCGGTCAGCCTCTCGACATCCGCTAAAGCCTCTTCAAAACTCTTTTTTGTCTGTTTTGTGTATCCTAATTCCATCGTCATTATTCCTCCAGCACCCCTAAACGTGGCCAAGATAACAAAAGTTTCTGAAATACAAAAGAAAAAACGGGCTCAATTGGGAGGTTTTTATTGACGATATATATAAATACATGAAAGATAATAGGAAGTTATTGCTGAAATCGGCCTCGATTTTCGCCTCTTTGGGCCCTGAAAGTATGGCCAAATTGGCTGAAATGTTCCGGGAAAAGGAGTTTAAGGCCGGATCGATCCTCTTTAAGGAAGGACAATCCGGAGATTCATTTATGATTATTCAATCCGGCCGGGTTGAAATCGTAAAACGCGGTTCCCAGGTAGGGACCGGAGTCCATTTGGCCGACAGGGGTCCCGGGGAGATTTTGGGAGAAATGGCCCTGATCGAAAATTCCCCGCGGTTCGCCGACGCGGTGGCCCGAGAAGATGTCACCGTCTTGACCCTTTCCAAGGACCAGTTCGAACTCCTTCTGCGCGAAAATCCGACGGTCGCATTTGAAATTATGGGGGCGCTTTCGGCCAAATTGCGTCAATCGGATATCCAGATGATTTCCGATCTCGAGGGGAAAAACGCCCAACTCGAGGCCGCCAATAAGACATTGAAGAAACTCACCGAAGAGCTTCGTTATTCCAATGACGATTTGAGCCGGGCAAAGAATTTCAGGGATAAGATAATCGAGAACGCAGCTTTCTTTATGGTGATCACCGATTCCGACGGCGGAGTGATATTAATGAACGGTTCGGCCGAGCGTACCTTTGGAATAAGCCTGGCAAAGATGAAGAATAGGTCGATCGGGAACATGTTCAAGCCGATCGGGGGAATCGATTCGTTCGACGAAATTTCGAAATCTCTCGATTCGGCCGGGGTTTGGAACGGCGAGCTTATCACCAGGCGTTCGGACGATTCTCAGATTATTGTCGATCTAACGGCTGTACGTATCGACGACGCCGCTGACGAAAGCACGAAGAGCCCGTCCATTCTGTTTATGGGACGGGATATTACCGAGGAAAAGAATATTCAAAGGCAGGCGTTTCAACTGGAGAGAATGGCCACCAGGGGTGAAATGGCGGCGGAAATAGCGCACGAATTGAACAATTATCTTTCCATAGTATCCGGCAATCTGGAACTGCTCTGTATGGATCTGGAAAAAGGGAGTTTCGAAAAAACCGAGAAAAAAACAGATTCGATGAAAAACGGCCTGACTCGTATTACCAAATTCGTCGAGGGATTAATGTCAATTTCCAGGCCGGACGCACGCATGGAGATATTCGATCTCCATCAGTTTTTGGATAGCGAACTGTTTTTCCTCAGGCCGCAGCCGAGGTTTAAGGAGATCGAGTTTATTTGCGACTGGGGCGAGAAGATACCGGCTATCGAGGCCGATAGAAGCCAGCTGCAGCAGGTTCTTTTCAATCTTTTTAATAACGCATCGGACGCTATTTTCGAAAGCTCCGCGGGCTATGGAAAAATAACTATCGAGACCCGGTATTCCAAAACCGACGATTGGGTGGTTATCAATATCAGCGATAACGGCTGCGGAATGTCGGAGGAAGATTACGAAAGAGTATTCCGGCAGCATTTCACCACCAAGAAAACCGGACATGGTTTCGGGCTTCTGGCTGTAAAAAGGGTTATCAAGACTCATGGCGGACGAATCTCCGCGGTACCTGGTCCTGACGGAGGGGTCTCGTTTACTATCGAACTTCCCCTGCGGATACCGGCGCATTTCAAGAAACCGGCGATGGCAGCCGGGTAATAAGGAAGAGCAAATGGATCCTATGTTTTTCCTGTTATTGGGGCATATTGCCGGGGATTATGCTCTGCAATCGGACAAGATGGCCGCAGCCAAGGCGAATTCATTGAAAATATTGGCGCTGCACGTAACCATATACCTAGTGTCGCTGGGAACGGCCGTGTTGATTTACGATCAGATATACGGACCTCCTCTTTTCAGATCTGCCTGGCCGTGGTTTTTGCCGCTTTTTGCATTGCATTTTATTCAGGATTATCTCAAGCCGAGATTTTACAATCATTCCCGCCAGTTTTACTATCTCGACCAGGTTTTTCATCTGGCCGCCTTATTCGCTCTTAGAATAATCGTCGGAGGTTAGGGTTATGGGAGGATTGTCCCGCAACCAGGGAGATAACCCCATCCTCGGATATTTCTCCCGATTGTTTCTTCATCAGGCGTTCGGGGTAAAGCGACGCAATCTCTCCAATATATCGGGCAGTTTTATGTTCGCCGATCTTTCTGGTTTTACCGCCATGTCCGACCAGCTAAGTGTTAAGGGGCGCTCCGGAGCGGAAGAGTTGGCTTCGATGATAAACAGTCTCTTCGATCCGCTGTTGAAGATAGTTTTTTCTCATGGCGGCGACGTGATAAAGTTCGGCGGGGATTCGGTAATGGTTGTCTTCCGGGGCCGGAAGCATACCTTGCGGGCTTACCGATGCGGGTCATCATTGCTCGGGTCGCTGGGACAATTATTCAGGGTAACAACATCCGCGGGAGAATTTCCGATCGCCATTCATATAGGTATCGCGGATGGGAGGTCGATATCGAGCATAGTCGGGATCCGAGGGAAACGGCAGGATCATTTGATCTGCGGCCCCGGCCCTCGTGAAGCCATAGAGGCGGCCGAAAGAGCGGGTCCGGGCGAAATCTATATTAGCCGTGAAAGTCTCGCCAAAATCGATCCGGGCGGGGATCGGGGCGAGCGGCGTGAACGGTTTATAAAGCTAAAACCGGAAACAACAACCGTAAATAAAAAAAGTTATAGGCCAGGACCGCTTGATCTCAACCGCTATTCTCTCGATTCGTTCTTGATTCCTGGTCTCGGCGAGATGATAGGAAAGTCGGCCCAGGGCGCCATCGATGGGGAACATCGCCATATAACCGCTATGTTTATCGGTGTCGACGGCTGGTGGTCGAACCTCTCTTCGAGAAAAGGAGCGGCGGCCGAAATTTACCGGAAGGTCAACCATCATATATCGGAGCTATTCAGAATAACCGAGAGGTACGGCGGGAATATCGCGCGATTGGATAATTCCCACGGCGGGGAAAGAGCGCTGGTTTTATTCGGCGCGCCGGTATTGAGGGAGAACGCTCCGTCCGACGCGGCAGCCGCGGCTTTTGAGATATTGAATATCACAGAGAAAATCTCCGGCTCCGCGGCGCGGCCTTTGAGAATAAAAATCGGGATTAATTCCGGGGTAAGTTATGTCGGCGATGTGGGAGGAAGTATTCGCAGGGAATATACGGCAATGGGCAAAGAGATCAACCTGGCGGCCAGGCTCATGGATCATGCTGAATGGGGAGAGATCATCGCGGGGGAGAATACGGTTAACGCCTGCGGAACGAGTCTGAAAATTATCGCCGGGAAAGAAGTCGGGTTAAAGGGGATCGATAAGCCGGTGCCAATATTAAAGGTAATTGGGTATAAAGATGATACCGCGAGGGAAATAAAGCGGTTAGATTTGATCGGCCGTGAGCGTGAGCTGGCCGCGATCGCCGGGTATGTGTCATCGTTAAAAGATGGTTCCGGAGACGTTCTGCAGCTTTTCGGAGAAGCCGGCGCGGGGAAATCGGTTTTAATCGAACAGGCTTATTGCGATCTGAGCAAAAGCGATATTGTCACGATTAAGACGGCTTGCTATCAGCATTCATCCAACACCCCTCTGGCTCCGATAGCCGATATTCTAAAGCAGATTCTGGGTATTTCTGACGAGGATAAAAAGGAAATCCGAAAAGAGAAAACCCGGGCCGGATTGGCGAAGATAAGCGCTCTGGAATGGGAGGCTTTGATCGCCGGATTCTCGGGGTATTCGGCCAGACCGACTCCCGAGATAGTAAACCTGTCGGAATCATCCCGGCGAGCAAGGCTCTTTCAAATAATATATTCGCTGATAGCCAGGAGATTGAGGGAGCGTCCCGGTTGTTTGATAATAGACGATCTACATTGGGCTGACGATACGACCATAGAATTTCTGAAGCGTTACCAGGGGAAATTATGCCGGAATAAAATAGGTTTGATAATCGCCGCCCGTTTTTCGGAAAATACGCTCCGGTTCGAAAGCGGGATAATTCTGGAGCCGGGAATGCTGGATGACTCCGGATCAGAGAGGCTTTTCAAAGCTGCCGGGGGAGCCGAACTGCCTCTTGAGTTGACCAGAAAAATAATCAAGGTATCCGGTGGAAATCCATTTTACCTGGAGGAGATGGGCAAGGCGGTCGGCGAAATCGGGACGGCGATCTGGACTGATGAAACCGCCATTCCGGAAAGCATTGAAAGGGTCATTACAGCCAGAATAGACCGTCTTGACGAATTGGTCAGAACGACTATCAAGACGGCCAGCGTTATCGGCAGGGTTTTCGGCTATAAAGATCTTTATCATATTTTTCCTGTGAAGGGCGAAAAAAGGAAATTGCCATCTTATCTGAGGAAATCCGTGGAGCTCGATATCACCCCTCTGGTAAATTTCGAACCTGCCCGGGAATATCGATTCAAACATATCCTTACCAGGGATGTAGCCTACGAGGGGCTTTCCTATAAAGTCCGCAGGGGTCTGCATGGAGATCTGGCACGCTATTACCAGGATGAAAGACGTTCGAGAGGGATAGGGATCGAGCTTGTGGGATTTCATTATGAACGAAGCGATAATCCTCGAAGAGCGGTTCCGTTTTATCTTTTGGCGGGGATTTCATTCGCCCGGGCTTTTTCCAACCTCGAAGCGATTTATTACCTGAAAAAAATCCCGGAGCTTCTGGGCGATGACGGCAATAAGCGTCTGCTCTCCAGATCATATTATGAATTGGGCAAGGTTTTTAAGCTAACCGGAGATTATGATGAGGGGGAAAGATATCTTTCACTGGCCGCGGAAATCTGCCCGGCAGGTTTGAGGTGGCAAAAGGAGTCATTGAAAGAGCTTTCGGAGCTTTTCAGAATAACCGGAGCATTCGACAAGGCATCGGATGTTTTAGACGAACTATCGCGAATCGACATCGGGGATCCCTGGAGTTATATGGTTTATCAGAACGGTATGGGGGAGATCGCCAGACGCCGCGGCAATCCGGAGGACGCGGTCGGATATCTTTCCGAAGGTCTCGAAAAAGGTATAGGGGTACACGGAGCGGTGAGAGCCCAGGTTTTAAATAACCTGGGGATCTGTTACTGGACATTGGGGAATCTCGATGGAGCGATTAAGGCTTATAACGAAGCGAAAGAGATATACGAGGCAAACAGAGATCTTCAGGGTATAGCCAAGATCGCCAATAACCTGGGGATAATTTTCGAGCTTAAGGGGGATTTTGCCTCGGCCGCCCGGCTTTATGGGGAGTCGGCTGAGATTTTCAGGAAGATCGGCAATGTCAGGTCGGAAGGATATTGCTACGGCAATCTGGCCACTAATTTTATAGCCCGCGGATTGCCCGGCCCGGCCAAAGATTATATCGAGAGGGCTATGGGAATATTCATCGATATTGACGACCGGGACAGCGAGGCTTTGACCGCCGGGAATCTGGCCGACTGGTACGCGTTGACAGGCGACAATGAGAAGGCTTTGAAGGAATGCGAAAAGGCACTTCTGCTGGCCGGGGAAACCGAAAACGAAGAACTGATATGTGAAACACGAATTCGAAAAGCGCGTTTGAATTTTGATCGGAAGATTGATAATTCGTTGCTGCTGGAATCGCTCCGACGGGAGGCGGTGGAGAGGAAATGGCGAGATCTCGAGCTGAAGACTGAATTCTACATGCTCGAAGAGGAAATTCAAGGCAGCAGGTTTTCTTATGAATCTCTGGCCCTGTATCTGGACGCGCTTGATCGGAAGGATCCTCCGCCGGAGATAAAATGCGGGATCAGGAAAATCCGGACAGTCATTTTATTCAAAGAGAGCGCTTTCCATCTTGCCCGAAGGTCTCTTCTGGAGGCTTATAAGATATCCCTGAAAAGCGACCTGGTCTCCGCCGCTCGGGAAATAATCCTTCTGTACGCGGCGTTGTTTGAATTACCGCCGTTCAAATTCCAATCAAAAATCGACAGATTGGAGAGCCGGATGTTGGACGGTTTGGAGCCCGCTATACGCCGAATTTACGTCCGCATGCTCGATGAAAAGCTCACTATGTTAACGGAGGCCGTTCGGAAGCAGCCAAAATCAAGGGCGGCGGTATCCTTTTTCAAATAGAACATTCGATTTTTCATATAGATTGTCATTGATAATCATCGAGAATATCTCTATAATTAATATCGTGCCCTTCAAAAGGGCGGTTATCGCTAATCCACTCGTGATTATGCTGTTTGGCCGGGCGGCGATATCCCGTTTTGGATTTATTTAAAAGGAGAGTTTGCTTGAGATCGCATACGTATTATCACTGGTTCGAAACATCGAAGAAACGGGACTATATCAGAATTACCGATATGGTTTCCGAGCAGTTGGATAAATCAGGAATTAAGGAAGGATTCTGCCTGGTTTCGGCTATGCATATTACTGCCGGAGTTTATATAAACGACGCCGAATCGGGGTTGATCGAGGATATCGACGGGTGGCTCAAAGATCTGGCGCCGGAAAGCCCGAATTACCGTCATCACAAAACCGGCGAGACCAACGGGGACGCCCATCTGAAAAATCTTCTTGTCGGCCATCAGGTAATTGTTCCGGTAACCGACGGCAAGCTCGACCTGGGGCCGTGGCAGCAGGTTTATTACGCCGAATTCGACGGTATGAGAAAGAAAAAGATGATCATTAAAATAATCGGCGAGTAATTCTGTATATATAGATATCTAATTTTCTCCGGAGGTTCAATTGAGACAAGCAATATTCGCTTTTTTTGTTATCGCTATTTTTTCATTTCCGACTCTCAAGGCTGAAAATCCGCTGGGATTCTCGCCGGTTGTAAATGAGGTGTCGTTGTTTCAGAACTCATCTGATGGCGGCGGGAACCTGGGGCAGACTCTTCAGATCGTTTCAATTAACTCGATTGATATCGGGACAGCGATCAATGTGGAATTCACCGCTGATTTCAACCGCAAAATGACTCCCGGCCAGGATAACGAATATTATATCGAGGTCGGTTTGGTCAAGCCGGTTTGGAATAATCTGTCGGTTAACTATCAGCGGGTTCAGGGCACGTTTATAAGCGATCCGGTAAACCAGTTCGGGATGAGATGGAGTTTTTAAGGAATACAGCAATAGCATTATGGCTGCTATCGCTTTCATGCGGATTCGGGGGTTATCAGGCCCTGCCCGGAGATATTGTTTTTCAGGATCTTAAGAGCCCGTCGTCGGAGGCTGTCAAGGCTGCCACAGACTCGCCCTATTCTCATTGCGGACTGGTACTGATAACGGACGGGCAGCCCTTTGTATTGGAGGCTGCGGGGCCTGTGCGTAAAATCCCCCTGGCTGAATGGATTGCCAATGGGGGAGGGAAGTTTACGGCGGTCAGGATGAGAATCTCGGCCGATTTTGACCGCGTTATCGAATCGGCGGAAAACTGCCTGGGACGTCCTTATGATCCTCTTTATGAATGGGATGATGAAAAGCTGTATTGTTCGGAGCTTGTTTACAAGGCCTACCTCGCGGGCGCCGGAATCGAGTTGTGCCGGCTAAAACGGTTCGAGGAATACGATATCGAACCGGTCAAACAGGCTGTTATCGATCGCTACGGCCGAATCCCCGAAGGTTTGATGGTGGTAGCGCCGGGCGACCTGGCCGGATCGATTCTGATTCGGACTGTTTATTCCGACTTTCCGAACAAGTAGAAAGACCGACCTTAAAATAGGTGGGAAATCGACGCCGCGACTCAAAAAACATTCCGTCGCTGCTTTGTTTTTAGTCCATATGTTTCAAATCGCACCATATATTAAAGCCAATTCCATTTCTGCCGATAATTCGTTCTAAATTGAAACCAAACCCAAAATACCCAAGGAGGAATGGATGAAGAAGCTACTCGCCATTGTAATAATGTTATCGCTGGCCGCGATATCATTCATGGCCTGCGATGAAACCGCGACCGATCCGGGTACGCTCAGTACAGTGACTTTCAATCTGGCGGCCTCGCCTTACGAAAATATGGTCGGACGGCCGGTAGCGGTTAGCCTGTGGTCAAACTGGGGAGATAATACCGCATTTAAAATTACCCAGGGGACATTTTCCGGTACCAGTACGACGTTGTCTATATCCGGTGTAGCGCCGGGAACATATATCGCCGTAGCGACGGTAGATCTGGCCGGGGACGGTTTCCCGACCGACGGTCCGGCAGGAGAAGGGGATATTTTCTGGGCGGGTCTTGACGTGACGGTCAGCGCCAATATGACCATCGCAGTTTCCCAATATGCCTGGCAGTACATAGACGCTTACTCTCAGCTTTTCGGAGTCAGAGGAATTCCGGCGGGCAATGACGGCGAAATTTTCGCCATGGGGATCTTTCCCGACAGCGTCGATATCTATTCGCAAAATCCCAATCCTTATATGGGGGGCGTAGGTCTGGTTTACAATAACGCCGCGGTCATCGCGGTTAATCCTGATAATAACGGCGATTCCAGCTACGTACCGGCCGATCTTCCCACCGGGAATTATGATGTCTGGATGCTGATTGATCTCGATGGTGTGATAAGCAGCTGGCATGATACTGTCGGCAGCGATCAACCTATTACCAATGGCGATTTAATAGCCAGCTATGATTACGCTTATACTTCCGGATCGTATGACGCTCCGGTTATTACCGCTTCTTTCGCGGCCGTGCAGACTTTGACTTTGACCTTTAACGTCACCGTGCCCGCCGGGGTAAATTTGGACGGCAACGACGTTATGGCTATGCTCTGGTCCGATTTTCAGTCCGATAACCCCTACACCGCGACCCTGGGAACAATAGCCGCAGGTTCGGCTTCGCTGGTAGTCGAAATGCCGGTAGAAGGTTCGTTTATCGCCGCCGTATTCCTGGATGGCGACGGCAGCGGTTTTTCTTATGTCGACGGACCTATGGATTCCAACGACTATTTCTGGGGGGCGTTGAATGTAGCTCCGACGACCAATACCATTATCGAAGTCGCGGCCGATTACTGGCAGCATTTCAATAAGTATGTGGTGGCCGTTGATGGCATCCCCAGCGGGCATGATGGTGAAGTGTTTGCCGCTGGTCTGTTTCCCGACGGTGGCAATCCGCTGGATCCTTATAATCAGAACATAATGGGCGGATCCGGGATCATCTACAATAATTCGGCAATACTATCATTGAACAGCGATTACCAGGACACCAGCTGGTATCTGCCGACCGACAACTATGATATCTGGTGTCTTCTGGACGTGGACGGCTCGTTGAGCGATTATGATCGGGCTCCGGGCGACTCATCGGCTATGTATGTCATTACCAGCGGCGATTACTGGTATAAATACAATTATACTCACGCCCCGGCATTCCCGGAGAATGACGATGTCATCGAGTTTAGCGGGACTTTTACTCCGACAGTAGGAATAACCGGAGCAGTTTCCTGCTCCACCTGGAATATCAGCGGTGGCGATATCTATCTGTATTTGTTCAAGGATAACCCGCTCTTTAACGATACATCCGACGCTATCTCGTCGATCTCTCTGACAGGGCCGGGAACCTACTGGCTTCCGTGTCTGCCGGGAGATACGGTTTTGGCTATAGGTTTCTGGGATGTCGATAACTCCGGCGAATGGGATGGTCCCACGCAGGACGATATAATCGGTGGATACGGATCGGCTATCGATTCGCTGGATTTGTTTATCTGCTCCGAGCTGGGAGTCGGCGGAATAGATTTCGAACTGGCTGTCCCGTATGATACCGCGACTTACGGGCCGTAATAATATTCGTTTTGATGAAGGATTAATAATGGGCCGGATCTATTCCGGCCCTTTTCTTTGACATTAATTGTAATTTGAGCGAATATATATTATCTTGCGTTCGGCCGAGTTCGTGCCAGTGACTGGAGCATCAAACCGGCATTTCGGATTTAATGCAGGAAACGGGATATGAATTTTGAGATTCAGAGAATAACCGGGCTAAAAAGCCCGCTCATTTCAATCTTGTTGGTTGTCGTGGCTTGTTCCGGCACGATCAGGTCTGGCTCTTTCGGAACCCCGTCTATGGTATTAAGCGAGGGAATCCTCTGGGACATCCATCAGGACGTACGCTACACTTCCTTCAGGTACGCCGACGGCAGTATTCGCGAGGGTATTCTTTTGCGCTGGCAGGCTGATTCCATCCAGGTTCAACCAGGAGGGTCATCGTTGCCGGTGAGAATACCTGCCCGCGGGATAGTCTCGATAAAAATAAGAACAGGCAACAGGATATGGGAATCGATGGCGGCGGGCGGTGTTCTGGCGTCCGGTTATTTTTTGGCTGTAAAAGGATATGATCTGGGCAAAGGCTCTTTCTGGAGCGATCTCAACAAGGTATTAGTTTCGCCGCTTATGATAATGGCGTCGATTGCTATCGGCGCCACAATGGAAAGATATGAGGAATACACGGTTCCGGATGATTTTCAGTTCGATTATGATAAAGCCAGATCCCTTTATAAATTTATAGAATAAGATCTTTTTATCCCTGAGAACGTCGCATCTTTAAATGTGGATCTATGCTGTCTGATTCGACTCGCTCTGATAGAATAGCCTTGACACCTTCTTAATATACTGTTATTTTTCAATTAGATACGACACCTTGTGCGGTTAGCCAGATTTTGATACAACGGATATAGTAAAATTCGGGAGCGGCTTATGAATATTGAGGTTCGATTGGCGGGTAAGGAAGACCTGAATGTTATAAATGAGTTCCTCAACGAAATAGAAGACTGCGATTATGATATCAGGGGAAGGAAATTTATAGAAGCGTTGGAATCGGATCTGGCTTACTATTTTCTGGCTGTATCCGAAAGTGAAATAATCGGAATTCTCAATCTCTGGTACTTGCCCGACGCGGTAGATGGTGGAGTGATCGGGATAATACTCGATGTGTATATTTCGGGAGAATTCCGCAACAGAGGGGTCAGTAAAATGCTCATGGAGTCGGCTATGGAGATCGGTGAGAAACTGGGAATCGATAAGTATTTCTGCTGGATGGCCCCGGAAAACGAGGCCGCTATCGGGCTTTTCAAGCACTTCGGATTCTCAAGGGAAAGCCTGATGTTGGAAAAGAGATAAGGCCAGACGGAAAATCCGAAAAGAATTAAGGGGAGAAATAGACAGAAGTTTCAGACTTGATATTTTATTTCGTTTAGTCTATGATAATCGAAGAAAGTTGGTGGATGGCGGTTAGCCGCCTTTATTTTTAAAGACTGGAGGTATCTTATCTATAAGGCTCTTCAAGGCCGTTGCGGCCGATATTGCGGTGATTGCCGGGTATATATCGCCTACTCGACGGACAGCAAAGAAACCCGGAAAAGTATTGCCAGGGAAGAGAGCAGGGAACGGGGCATCAAGATATCCTCCGATGATGTCAAATGTCTGGGATGCAAAAGTCCAGATTCATCTTGCTGGAATCCCGATTGCAAAATACGACTGTGCGCCGACAACAAGGGGATAGAATTTTGTTATCAATGCGGAGTTTTTCCCTGCGAAGATCTGCAAACCATATTTATCGAACATCCCGAAGCTCGGGAAAATCTCAGGATCATTTCGAAAATAGGACCGGCGGCCTGGGTTGCCTCCATGATGTCCAGGGCCGAAGGAAGCGTGAATAACCGGGGCAATACGGGTTGAAGAATCGAGTCGACCGAAATCAAATTTCCCCATCAGCCTTTACGTCTATTCGGCTGTCTCTTATGATTTTTAAAACTACCGCTATTAATAAATTCGGGTTCTTCACACGTTGCGGAACGGGCCTTTATCCGGCTTGACATTATAGGTTATAACTCCGAATATTGTTTCGGGGGAATCGGCCATGGTACCGGATCCTTTGATTTCGGTATATCCGGTGATTTAAGTACTAAGGGAGATGTTTTGGGATATAAAAATATCAATCTCCAGATCGACGGCCCTGTAGCGTTTGTCACGGTAAATCGTCCTGACGCCTTGAACGCCCTGGACAAGGAGACTATAGCCGAGCTCGATAAATGTTTCTCATCGCTGGCATCCGACCGGGGCGTGCTTTGCGTAATTTTCACGGGCGGCTCAAGTAAATCTTTTGTCTCCGGGGCCGATATCGGCGAGCTGGCATCGTGCGACCTTATCTCCGGAAAGGTCATCAGCGAACGGGGCCAGGCTATGTTGGATAAAATCGAGCAACTACCGCAACCGGTCATAGCGGCGATTAACGGTTACGCCCTGGGCGGCGGATGCGAGATAGCTATGGCCTGCGATATCAGGCTGGCATCGGAAAAGGCCAAGTTAGGCCAGCCCGAGGTCGGCCTGGGTTTGATTCCAGGTTACGGCGGGACTATCAGGCTTGCCCGGCTGGTAGGTGCGGGCAAAGCGAGGCAAATGATATTGAGCGGCGATCATATCAACGCGTCCGAAGCCCATCGTATCGGATTGGTTGACGGGGTTTATCCTCCGGCGGAATTGATGCCGAAAGCCATAGAAATGGCTCGCAAGATTGCTTCCGTGGGGCCGCTGGCAATCAAAGCCGCCAAGCGGGCGATTAATGCGGCTCTCGATATTGATATCCGCCGCGGCTGCGCATATGAAGCATCGTTATTCGCCGGGGTTTGCGCGATGTCTGATAAAAACGAGGGAACGGCCGCTTTTCTGGAAAAACGCAAACCGGAGTTCAGGGGGAAATGATTGATTAAAGAACAGCTGTTTGAATTGTAAGTAGATTTATGGGGAGAAAAAAGCGGAGATTATCGAGAGGGAAATAATGGATAAACATCATGACAACGATCAGCCTGATGAGCCTCTGGCTACCCGCTCGGCTTACCTTGATTATTGTGTAAAGCAGGGCTGGCTGATTAAATCGG
>JAHEDG010000083.1 GCA_024641335.1 Candidatus Zixiibacteriota bacterium | reverse complement strand
CAGGCCGTCGAAAAAGGGGAAACGCTGATAGTTTTCGAATAGGACATCCTGCCGGCGTACCCCCCCCCGATTTCGACAAACGCCGCAACATTGTTATTCCGTGCTTATCAATAGGTCCGCGGGAATCTGGCACCCACCCCCAAAACATTTCGTCGATGCTTGCAAGCTTTCCATGCTGAGGCAACTCCCTGGGCGATGTCAGGGGCCCTTTGCTGACATTACACCCCCCGATCTACGCCTTGCCCTTCAGCCATCCGCCGTTTCCGCCGATATATATCAAAAACAGGAGGTTGCCATGCGTACCGATTATGAAATCAGAAAAGATATCTCCGACGAATATAAGAAGCGAAAAACAATCATCGATGAAATAGAAGGAATACTGTTTCGCGATGGCAGGATTAACGAAGAGGCCAACCCTGAAATCATCATCAAGGCTCTGAAAAAGGAAACCGTGATTCAGGGTAATATGCTGAACCTGCTCAAAGAGCTGGATAGCGTGGTTAACCGCTTCTGAAAAACGACCGCCCGCTCAAACCAAACAGCCCGATTTTGAACCGGATTATTTATAGGTTGTCTGGCCGTCGGGATGAGATACGCTCGGCATTCCAAAATGCCTAACGCATATCCCTGCGCCCTGTTAGGAGAATATCCATTATAGGGAAGAACAGCCCCAGGGTAAACGCGAAAATCAGGGTCATTCTGAGATCGAACGCCCCCTGGCCATGGGCCACGATATTGTAAGCGAAAACTACGATTGAATTGGCCGCGAAAGTTACCCCGAACGCCACCAGAAAATATGCCATAAATTCCGAAAACTTCATGCTTTAACCCCCGTTATCTTACCCATCAAACCTACTTTTTAATATAAGTAGATTCCTGTTTTTAACAAGGGCTAAAATCCGCCTTTTTTATGATCTTCGAACCGGAAAGGCCATTTTACCTTATGACGGCACTGAGATGTCTTTGGCCGTTATCAATTCGCAGTTCCCCGGCAACCTCAATTCCGCCGATGATTTAGTGTGAAATGCCAGTCCCTTATAGCTGGATATATACTTGAAAGATCTGGACCAGAATGAAGGCCTGCAAATCACCACTAACGGTTTTTCCGCTCGATCTATTATCGCCATGAAATCACGGGGTTCAACTCTGACAATCGCCCCCGAAGCTTTGATGGCTTCTGCTATGGCCGCCGCCACCGCACCGGCCGCTCCTCCCGCATATCCCATTTCACAACCTCCATTTTGTTTATTTTCATATTAATATAACCAAAAATGACCGAATCATTCAACTAAATCCGGCTGCCCAATTGATATATTTGGGTCCATTTTGGCAAAATTCCTTGATATCCGGATTAGTATTTTCTATGGTATGGGGGATAATTAATCGCCGCGATAATGCCGGACGGAGGAATTAGTTTTATGTCGACGGATAATAATTTTAAGGAGTAAATTTATGCTAAATAGCGATCAAAGAAAACAGATGATATCTCGAATTAAAGAACTTCCGGCGGCCCTCGAGGAAGCGGTCAGAGGCCTCGACGATCAACAGCTTAACACTCCCTATCGCCAGGGGGGATGGACCCCGTCGCAGGTAGTGCATCATCTGGCCGATTCCCACATGAACGCTTTTATACGGGTAAAATTGATCCTCACCGAGAATCAGCCGACTCTGAAAACCTATAAGCAGAATCTATGGGCAATGCTTCCCGATGCCGCCTCCGTCTCTATTCAGACTTCCATGATTATTCTCGTCGGGTTGCATAGACGATTTGCCGCTTTATTCGAAAGCCTCGGCGATTCCGACTGGCAAAAATCCGCGATTCACCCCGAATCTGGAGAGATCAACATTGACGACCTGCACGCCCTGTATTCGAGCCACGGCGATAATCACATCGCCCAGATAAAAAAGCTGCGAGATGACTGAGGTTGGAATTAACCGCTCCATAACGAGTTAACTGGCCGATATCGGCCATAACCTTTTTTATTCCCATTTTTCGCGATTCTATTATATTATCATGTAATGAGGCCTGATTATAATGAACGATAAAAAAACGACGTCCGGAATTCCGATCAAGAGAATCTATCTCCCGGCAGATCTCCATACTTCTCTATATTCGGCCGGTGACGCCGGTGAAATTCCCTTCACCCGCGGAATATACAAGGATATGTATCGGCAGAGATTCTGGACCATGCGTCAGTACGCCGGATTCGGTACCGCTCAAAAATCCAATGAACGATACCGCTATCTCCTTACTCAGGGGCAGACAGGACTATCAGTGGCCTTCGATCTGCCAACACAGATTGGCTATGATTCCGATCATCCTATGGCTGCCGGAGAGGTCGGTAAAACCGGAGTAGCTATCGATTCCATGACCGATATGGAAATCCTCTTCGATAAAATACCGCTCGATAAAGTATCCACATCCATGACCATCAACTCAACGGCTTTTATCTTGCTGGCGTTGTATATCGCCGTGGCCAAAAAGCAGAATATCCCCCTTAATAAACTAAAAGGCACTATTCAAAACGATATTTTAAAAGAGTATATCGCGCGAGGCACCTATATATTTCCTCCCCAACCGTCCCTAAGACTTATCACCGATATATTCGCCTACTGCAAAGACAATATTCCCGGTTGGAATAGCATCTCGATCTCCGGCTATCATATCCGTGAAGCCGGATCTACCGCCGCCCAGGAAGCGGCCTTTACTCTGGCCAACGGTATCTGTTATGTGGAGCACGCGCTCAAGGCGGGTCTGGATATTGATCAGTTCGCTCCCAGGCTATCGTTCTTCTTTAACGCTCACAATGATCTTTTCGAGGAAGTTGCCAAGTTCAGGGCAGCCCGTTGCGTTTGGGCCAGGATAATGAAAGATCGTTTTAAGGCCAAAGACGATCGCTCCTGCATGCTCCGGTTCCATACCCAGACCGCCGGTTCCATGCTGACCGCCCAACAGCCCGAAAACAATATCGCCAGAGTTACATTGCAGGCTTTGGCCGCCGTACTCGGAGGCACTCAGTCTTTGCATACCAACTCCATGGATGAAGCCCTGGCTCTGCCGACAGAAAAAAGCGCCACTATCGCCCTGCGAACCCAGCAGATTATCGCTCATGAATCGGCGGTTACCGCCGCCGCTGATCCCCTCGGCGGATCATATTATATCGAAAGCCTGACCGCTCAAATGATCGGTATGATCGAAGATTATATAGCTCGGATAGATAAAATGGGTGGCGCGCTTAAGGCCGTGGAAACAGGTTATTTCCAAACCGAAATTCAGAAAGCCGCCTACGATTACCAGAAAGACGTGGAATCAAAAAGACGGATTGTCGTTGGTGTTAACGACTACATCGATCAATCCGAAGAACCCCGGAATATACTCAAAGTCGATCCGGTTCTCGAAAAAAGCCAGATCGAGTTTCTAAAATCCGTAAAGGAAAAAAGAGATAAATCAACCGTGAAAATAAAACTGGATAAACTGAAAGAAACGGCCGAATCGGAGCGAAATATAATGCCGGTGGTGGTCGATTGCGTGGAATCCCTGATCACGGTAGGGGAGATCTGCGATGTTTTGAGGGGAGTCTGGGGAGAGTACAAGGAGAATCTGGTATTATGAAAATATTGGGACTTCATCACGTCGCCGCGGCGGTCGACAATCTCGAAAAATACTCATCGCTCTTCGAAACGCTGTTCGGGATTGAAGCCTCCTCGATCGAGACCAATCCGGCCAATAAGGTAGCCTTGTCATTCGTCCGTCTGGGTAATTCCGAGTTGGAATTCTTAAAGCCCCTCGACGATAATTCCCCTATATATAAATTCCTCCAAAAACGGGGACCCGGAATTCACCATATCTGCCTTCTGGTTGACGATATCCGCGGCGCTCTCGACGAGCTTAAAGCGAAAAATATCAATATGATCGACCAAAATCCCCGGCAGGGCGCGAATGGATCGCTCATCGCTTTTATTCACCCGGAATCCACCGGGGGGATCTTAATAGAACTTAAACAAGAAAATATCGGTTAAATTAATTAAGGGGAGTTTCATTATGAAGATATTATCGATTTTACTTGCTTCAATCGTGATCGTACCGATGGCCCTCGGCGCTCCCATAGATTTCGTCACCTCGTCGGCTCTGATGCCCGGCGATTCCGCCCTCTTCAATCTCGATTTCGTCGATCCCTTCGGCTTGCCCGGATACAGTATTATCCTCAATGCCCGCCAGAGCGGCTCCGGAGATCAGTATCAGGAAACCATGGAGCATATCGGTATGCCTCCGTATTATACCACTACCTACCGAACATCTATTGCCTTTGATAACCCGGCCGGCGAGATCAAATTCTACGGACGGGTGGAAGCCGATACCTTTGTTATCACCCAGTCCTACGATAATCCATCCAACCAGTTCCCCCCGAATAACGCCCTCTACGCCGGGCTGGCCGATGACGCGGTTGGCGATACTCCGCCCGGTTCCGACGGCGACTGGCTCGACCTCACAGGATCCGGGATCACATATTCGGATACCCGTATTTACGCCAGCATGAACAATGGCAGCGGTACCTGGCCGACCGGTGGAAGTTTCGGCACCTATTATGTCTACGGATTCGTACTCGTGAATACCGATACTCTTTCTCTGTCGGGAACCGCCATGATTTATTCCAATATCCCTTTTATTCTCCAGCCGGGATTATACCATGTCAATATCCAGGATTCGTCGTTTCAGTATCTCGGCCCGATCTCTCATCAGGTCTCCGGCGGCAAACTGCATATGGCCTGCGATATCAACGATCTGCTCGCCGATCCCAATTGGGATGTCTGGCCCCCTGAATCGGGATTTCTTTTCACCGCCGGATTCACTATCACCGCCGCGCTCGGGGAACAGACTTTCAATGATTTTACATACCCGTCCGTCTATCTGCCGACGACCCAGACACTCGATACCGACAACAACACGCCCCCTATTTTGCTTTCCCCGCTATTCTCACCGCGGGGCGATACCGCGCTTATCGTCGGGATTACCTACCATGACGAGGATAACAACCTGCCTGTGGAAAAACACCTCTGGTTCGACGGAAACGAATATGAGATGGGATCAGTTACTCATATATACGATCATGGCAGCGCAGGCTTTTCGAGGCTTCTCGAGTGGCCCGGCGAGGGTTGGCATACCTATTCTTACCGTTTCTCCGACGGCGCCGAAGTCGTGCAAACCGAACTGGATTCGATCTATCTGGGCGCAACCGGTATGGTGGATCCTCCCGTTCCCGATGAATTCTTTTTGTACCAGAACTACCCCAACCCCTTCAACTCCTCCACCGCCATCAGCTTTTCCCTGCCCCAGTCGTGCGATGTTTCCCTGAAGATATTCGATGTCAACGGTAGGGCGGTTAAGGCGTTG
>JAHEDG010000082.1 GCA_024641335.1 Candidatus Zixiibacteriota bacterium | reverse complement strand
ACGGCATACGAGATTACGGGTCAAGAGATTGTTTGGATTCCATTTTTATATGTAAATTGACGGCGAATATCACCGATAGACCGCCCCGCCGGACTGCCGCGGACCGATAGGATTTGACTTATAGATCCGGAAGGTTTTATCTTTGATTCTATGAGAAAGAAGCCGGGCAAAAAAACAGGTACCGATATTTTATCGGGGATAAAGGTGGCGCTTTTGGGTTACGGCTCTCAAGGGCGGGCCCAGGCTCTTAATTTGAGGGATTCGGGAATCGTCCCGGTTATCGGATTGCCGTCGGGAAGCGGATCGAGAAAGAGGGCGCTGGCCGATGGTTTCAAAGTGAAAACCCCGTCGGCGGCGATAAAGGATGCCGGAGTCATCGCGGTTCTTATTCCCGATCATAAGCATAAAGAGCTATTCGAAAACCTGCCATCGCGAAAAATCCTCTCCGGAAAATCGCTGATATTCGCCCACGGGTTGTCTGTCGCTTTCGGCCTGATAGAGCCACCGGCCGACTGCGATTTTATCCTGGTCGCTCCTCACGGCCCCGGCGTACTGCTCAGAGAGAAATATCTAAACGGCGAACCGTTTAGCACATTTGTGGGATCGACCGACAACGCATCTCGAAAAGCCAGGGCCATAGGGAAAGCGTATGCCGGCCGTATCGGCTCTCCGGAGAGCTCTCAATTCAAATCGAGTTTTCGGGATGAAGCGGTAGGGGATATCTTCGGCGAGCAGGCCACGCTATGCGGCGGGCTTATAGGTTTGCTGGAGTCCGGTTTCGAAACCCTGGTAGAAAAAGGATTATCGCCCGAATCAGCCTACCTCGAATGCGTCTTTCAAATGGATCTACTGATCGATCTGGTGAAAAAGCACGGGCCGGCCGGGATGTTCAACCGGATCAGCGTAACCGCCGCCTACGGATCGCTTAGAAAAAAAGATTTCCTGTTCGATAAGCAATTCAGGATTCGCTTGAATAAATTATATAAGGATATCGATAGCGGTGAATTTTCGAAATCGCTGATCAGAGAATACGAAAGCGGAATGAGGAATTTCTCGCGGCAGATGAAAACTGCGCTCGAATCCCCTCTTCAGAAGACCCACAATTCAATGGCCGCCAAACTCAAAAACCGGAGCCGATACTCGGACCGTCGGAAGCCCGGCGGGGAATAAAAAGAGAAGAGGACTTCGAATTTTCCACTATAGCTCCGTAGCCCGCGAGCCGGGATATACATTGAGGGCAGAGCGGTAAAGGATCCGAGTTGTTGTACGATTCCTTGCAGTTGGAACAAACCTTGATCACTTTATGATATTTTATCGCCATATCGTCATCCAATCATCGTTTGAGAGTTTCGGTCTGATTTGAGTATCGCCGATAATTCTGGTTCGGCAATCGGGACAAAGCAGGGCCTTGGCGCGTTTGATCATTATTTGACCGCACCTGGGGCATTTTCTTTTCTTGCGAAAAAGTCTCATATTCATTCCATTTGAAATTTGTTGGAGAAAAGCACTATGGCCACTCCCAGCCCGGTAAACGGCAGAAGACCCCAGAAGGAGAACGACGTTACGAAAGCCAGGATGGCCGCCAGCCCGGCGGCGGAAAGAGCGATTTTCGCCGACCACTTGATAAGCGGTACCGCTATTATTGTTATCACCACGAATATTAATCCGATAAATATCCACTCCATTTGGCTGTTGCCGAGATCGCCCAACAAAGGAATTTTGCGAATTATCGAAAAGACAAATGTCTTAAGAGTGGCAACCTGGACCATTAACTCATCGTAAAACCAGGCGAAGCGATCCATACCGATTAATCCTCCACCGGTTCGATTGTCAGGCTGGATTCGCCGACCTTGCTCAAACCGACCATTCTCTCGGTAAGGAAAGTCTGTGAGGAGATCCAGAGATTGGAGATTTCCAAAACTTCCTGCTGAGATACATCTTCGAGCCAGTCCAAAACAACGTTATCAATCGATTTGCCGTTGACAATCAAGTCTTCCATGTTCAAGGTGAATTTCATCATCATCGCTTACCCCCTCGGGTTTGATCATTTTTTTACCATAGAAGAATCAAAGGGTATGCCGGAGACGATTTTGACCAGGCAAAGCGTTTCATGTCGTCTTATAATTTGTTGTAATATAATGGCTTGCATGTTGCTGCCGGGGTTCTCCCCCAAACTGGAAAAGACTCAAAAAACGGCCAAATTTATGGGATTTTTCCCATAGGGATAGGCCTTGATCCTATGTTATATTCGCACGCTTTCCACTATATCCTTGTGTTGCCGATACGCGAGATCTGACTGCCGCTAACCTGATAGCGCTTGACAACGATTCGCGATAGATACTATGATTCATGCGAAAAGCCGGGGGATCCCGAACGAAATCCCGGATTAATAATATGATATGTTGATCTTATTTCAGGAATAATCACGGAGAATTAATGTCGCCCGGAAAACATTCCTCTGATATACCTAAAACCGGCCTGAAGCATCCGGCGCATATTCCCAAAATTATGGGAAAACGTCCTGCCTCTATATCCGAAAAAAAAGTTAGGCCGCTGCTCTCCAAGATCGAGGCGATTTCCAAAATTCCGTTTCTGGACGGTTTGACCGAAAAAGAATTGGCCCGGACTGAACCGTATTTCAGCGAATACAAATTCAGGCGAAATCAATTTCTGTTTTGGGAAGGAGACTCTGCCAACAGACTCTACGTTATTAAAGCCGGCAGGGTCAGGCTACTGAAACAATCGGCATCAGGCAGAGAGATGGTTCTTGAAGTCATGGTTCCAGGGCAGATCTGCGGGGGAACTTCCCTTTTCGGCGATATCCACAGAAATGGAGCTCAGGCGGTCGAGTCTACAACCGCTTACGGCCTGACCCGTGAAAGCTATGACGAGCTCTTGAGCCATTATCCCAAAATCGCCCGCGGAATTATAAAATATCTCGGGGCAAAATTGATGGACGCTCATGATGTCATCATCTCGCTGGTGTCGTCCAAAGTGGAAAGCCGGATTGCCTCGGTTATTGTCCGTCTCTGCGAAAACCACGGCACCCATACCAAAGACGGCATCCTGATTAATATCCGGCTCACCAGACAGGATATCGCCGATATTGTCGGCTCAACCGTGGAAACCACCATCAGGACCATCAGCAAATTTCAGAAACAGGGGCATTTGGCTACGGTTTCAGGGCGTCTTCTTATTAAAAATCTCGACGCTTTTTCCAGTCTGATGAAGAACCCATAATACGGCCGTTCTCTCTTTTATTAGTCTTTTGAAAAATATCCGCCATTACATAGACCTTCTTTTCCTTTTGTCCGCTTCAAGATCAATTGACAAGAGGATTTGCCGAAGTTATATATAGTAAGATCCCGTCCCGGCAACGTATGGCGACGGGATAAATTTGGAAACGGTTAGTTAATAAATTCACAATCCCGGTTGTCGGGAAAAGGCAGGTTTTGAGAATGAAGCCTATCGATATAACACCCACCGGATTGGAAAAAGCGGCGTTTTTTATCGTATTCCTTATAGGACTTATAATCTTCGCCTACGAGATGTATTTCTATATCCGGCTTTTAAGATCGTTCGGGCCGGAAAAACGATGGGGTAATCTCCGCGACCGGTTCGGACGGTTGTTCAAATTCGTCTTCGCCCAGAGACGGCTGTTAGATCAAATATTGATGGGCACTGCCCATTTTATGATATTCTGGGGTTTCGCCGTCATATCCTTCGCCACCCTGAATTTCTTCGGCAAAGGATTTTCCGCCCGATTCGAACTTCCCTTATTGGGGGGAATGCTGCATACCCCGTTCATATTCCTGGTTGATCTTTTCAGCCTTTTGGTATTGGTCGGGATAGTTCTGGCGCTGGTAAAAAGATACCTTTTGAAGGCCGAGCGTATGGCCAAGGGCTGGGAGCCGCTCATTATATTAATTCTGATCGGCGGATTGATGATCTTCGATCTTTTCTCCGACGGTTTCAACATGGCGGCCCAGGGGGCGTACGAACCGGCCGCCTTCGCCGGAACATATTTAGCCAAATGGATTGCCGGCTGGGGACTCTCCCAAAACGCTCTTGTCGGCTATTCGAGTTTCTTTTGGTGGGCGCATCTTCTCTTCTTTCTGGCCATGCTCAACTATGTGCCGGTATCCAAGCATATGCATGTTTTCTCGTCGTTGCCCAATGTATTCTTTTCCAATCTCGAGCCCAACGGCAAGCTGTTCTCGCCGGATCTGGAGGCCGATGATATAGAGGAATTCGGCGTGACAAGGGTAGAGCAATACTCCTGGAAACATCTTCTCGACAGTTACTCCTGCACCGAATGCGGGCGATGCCAGGATCAATGTCCGGCACATGCCACAGGCAAACCGCTTTCCCCCAAGAAGATCATCATGCAGCTGCGCGAGCATGCCGAGAAGAAAGGGCCGTTTCTGTTCAAGAGCAAAAACGAGGAGTTTGCCGAACGGTTCATCGAGGATGTCATCACCGAGGATGTCATCTGGGACTGCACTACCTGTTACGCCTGTATGCGCGCCTGTCCGCTCCTGATAGAGCATATCCCGGTGTTAGTCGATCTGCGCCGCGCCCTTGTTCTAAACGAAGGACGGATATCGAGCGAGGGAGCGTTGGCCCTGAAGAATATTGAGAAGGCCGGCGATCCCTGGGGGCTGGGGAAGAACGCCCGTACCGAATGGTATAAGGATCTCGATATCAAGCATATCTCCGAGAAACCCGATGCCGAGTATCTCTTCTGGGTTGGCTGCGCGGGGGCGTTGGACGCTCGCAATGTCAAGGTCAGTCGGGCTACAGTGGAGCTGATGAACAAAGCCGGAGTATCGTTCGCCATACTCGGAGCTGACGAATCCTGCAACGGCGATCCCGCCAGACGGCTCGGCGAGGAATATCTGTTTCAAACAAAAGCGAGGGAAAATATCGAATTATTGAACGAGGCCGGGGTTAAAAAGATATTCACCAGCTGCCCGCATTGTTTTAATACCATGAAAAACGAGTATCCCGATTTCGGCGGCAATTTCGAGGTCCGTCATACCCATGAACTTTTGGCCGAATTCATCGCCGACGGCAGACTCAAGATATCCGGCGATGGTCCGGTCGATATCACCTTCCATGATTCCTGCTATCTCGGCCGTCATAATGGCATATTCGAACCGGCCAGGAATATCATAGACTCCATCCCCGGCGTCAAACGGGTCGAGATGAAACGATCCGGCGAGTGGTCGTTCTGCTGCGGAGCCGGCGGCGGGCGGATGTTTATGGAAGAGAACCGCGGCGATCGGATCAACGAGAACCGCGCCAAAGAGGCGGTGGAGACCGGATGCGGGACTATCGGGGTATCCTGCCCCTTCTGCATGACCATGATGTCCGACGGCCTGAAATCCCTGGGCCAGGACGATACGCATGATGTGC
>JAHEDG010000045.1 GCA_024641335.1 Candidatus Zixiibacteriota bacterium | reverse complement strand
ATCAGGGTGTTTTCGCCGGCGTCGACAACCCAGAGACCGGAACCATCCCAGGCCAGGCCATATGGGCGATATGACGGCGATTCCATGGATTTGACCACTGAGCCGCTGTTCGGGTCGATAGCGTAGAGAGAATCGGTTTTGAAATCGGCGCTCCAGAGATATTGACCGTCGAAGGCCATGCCGGAGGGGCAGGGTCCGGGATTCGGAAATGACATGGCTACGTCTCCGGGGGCGGCGGATACGACCGAGGTCATTATAAAGAGGAGAGATATAAATCTGACGTACATTTAAGCCTCCTTGATTGGGGGTCGTTGAATTTCTTCTAATCCATGGAATTATAGAATTCAATCTGGTCGGTGGCAAGAAATAACAGAAACGAAAGGAATCGATTCCCTTAAGGAATTTACTGCGGAAATGACGTTGCTCAGGCCGATATCAAAAAATATATTAAGCTCAGAGCGGGGAATTGACAGAATGAAAACGGCAGGTCATTTATGGATCGTAATGAAGACCCTATCGAGTTTCCTATCGACGGTAGGCTGGATTTGCATACGTTTCGACCGTCGGAAGTCAAGGATCTGGTTTCGGAGTATATTGATGTTTGTCTGGCAAGGGGTATCCGCCATATAAGGATAATCCACGGCAAAGGAACCGGGACTCTTCGGGAAATAGTCTGGAGCATCCTGGAAAAACATCAGGCTGTAACTGAATATGGCCATGACCAAACCGCCGGAGGCTGGGGGGCAACAGCGGCGACTCTAAAAGTGGAGAACTAATCGGATTGATTATGGCCTGACCGCGGCATGAATAGCGGCAACGCCGGCCCACAGGGGCCGATACTCCACAGATACGAATCCGGCGTTGGTCAAAAGGCGGCTGACATCGGTTGGCCGGAAATAGTTTTTAGCAGAATAAGCCAGATAGCTGTACGCGCCCCCGTCACCAGAAATGAAGCTGCCTGCCGGTTTGACGACCAGAGAATAATATAAAGCGGATAGTTTCTTCAGCCATACCGATTCGGGCTGGCTGGTTTCCACCACTACCAGGCGTCCTCCCGGAGCGATCGTCCGAAATATCTCTGCGAGAAATATATCGGTGTCGGGATTTTTGAAGGTCAGATTTCTAAACCCGAAGGCGATCGAGATCAGGTCGAAGTAACCATCGTCAAACGGCAATGAAGCGGCGTCGGCTATCTGAAAACCGATCCTGTTATCCAGTCGGTACCTGACCGCTTTGTTTTTGGCCACGTCAAGCATGGGCTGGCAAAAATCAGCGGCGATAATCGCTGTATCCGGCGATGTCATTCTGGCCAGTTCTATAGCCAGATCCCCGGTGCCGGAGCAGAGATCCATAATCCGACGGGGCTCGGATTTCAGACATGTTCTGGCGGCTTTTCGACGCCATCGCTGATCCAGACCGAGGGTCAGCAGACGGTTCAAGAGATCATACCGGGCCGGCACTTTGGAAAACATGCGGTGAAGAGGGCGGTTATCCGGAGTCATCTTCTTATTTGTTTTAGTTTTCATAGCTTTGCGGGATTATATCGGGTTAGACTCCGTCAGGCAAACTATTTCCGATCCTATGGACAAGACAGGCATTATTTTCCTACGCAAAACCTGGCGAAAATTTTATTGAGGATATCGTCCGCCGTAGTTTCCCCGACAAGCTCGCCCAGATGATCCAGAGTTTCCCGCAAAAAAACAGATACGATCTCGCCCGACCGATTAGCGCGAAGTTCCTCGAGGCCACGGGCAAGAGTGTCGCGGGCTTTTCCCATGGCCCGGTATTGTCGTTCGGTAGCCAGAACGGCGGAATCAAGGCTGAAACTATCGATATGAAGCGCGCTGGAAATCGCATTCTTCAGGCTATCCAGACCAGCGCCGGTTATGGCTGAAATCGAAATCACTTCTTGTCCGGGGAAAACCTTCGAAGTATCCAATGGTTTTTCTGATTCCAGATCGATTTTGTTGACCAGGACGATTACCGGCTTATCGTCGAAAATAGCGAAGATTTTTTTATCCTCTATAGTAAATCCGGCGGTTCGATCGATCATGAAAAGAGCTAAATCGGATTTTTCGATTTCCTCTCTGGTTCGGATCTGCCCGATCCGTTCGACAGAATCTCCGCTTTCCCGCAATCCGGCGGTATCGGTGATCAATATAGGGAAACCATCGATATCTATCCATTCGGTCAAGGTATCCCGCGTAGTGCCTGGAATATCGGTGACTATCGCCCGGTCGCGCCTGAGCAACAGGTTCAAAAGAGACGATTTGCCGACATTGGCCCGGCCGACGATGGCGATTTTGTATCCGCTGTTCAGTCCCCGGCCAAAATCATAGCTTTCGAGTATCGCGTTCGATTTGCTCAACTCGGATTCCATCGTGCCGGCGATATTGTCGAATGGGGTTTTATCAATCTCATCCTCCGAAAAATCTATCTCCGCTTCGATCAGGGCCAGAAGATCCCGGATGGTTGAACGGATATCGTCGATTTTTCTATACAGCTCCCCCTTTAGATTCCTGGCCGCCGCTTTCAGAGCCAGCTCCGATTTGGCTTCGATAGCCGCGGCTACAGCTTCGGCCTGGGAGAGGGAAATCCGTCCTCCCAGGAAAGCTCTTTTAGTGAACTCTCCCGGCTCGGCAGGCCTTACGCCCAGCCTTATCAAGCGATCGATAATGACTCTGGTCGACGCGAAACCGCCGTGACAGATAATCTCGACCATCTCTTCGGAAGTATAGCTTTTGGGGGCGAAATAGGGGATAAGCGTAACTTCGTCTATAGGGTTGCCGTCGTTGTCGATAATATAATCGCGCAATAAACGTCGGGCGTCGCCCGGGCTGATATTCCGCAGGGAGATCGCCATACCCGATACCAGCTCTATAGCGCCCGGTCCCGATACTCTGATAAGCGATAGGGCCGCCTTGCCCGGAGGGGTGGCCGCCGCGCAGATGATTTCGTTTGGATTCAATTCGCTTTTCATGACGTTAAAATATAAACGTGAAGATCACGGAATACAAGGCTGATGATTTTGCTCCGTAGCAAGTCCCACAAAAAAACGACTGTCATCCCGGACAGCCGTTTTAAAAAACTATTAAATTATATCAATCAGATCCGGGCGTTGTTTTCCTCGTCTATTCTCTTCTTGACGAACCATTGCTCGAAGATACCCATGATGTTGAACATTGTCCAGTAAAGCACCAGGCCCGACGCCCATCTGGAAAAGAGGAAGGTGAACAAAGCTGGCATCAGGTAGATCATCATCTTCTGTTTGGGATCGGTAATGGTCATTTTCTGCTGAATAAACATCGACAGACCCATGATGATCGGCAGAACCCCGATTCCGATGAGGAACAACTCACCGGTCGGATCGGGACGGGAGAGATCCTTGATCCACCAGATAAAGGGAGCGCCTCGGAGTTCAATCGAATTGCCCAGGACCGCGTACATGGCCCAGAATACCGGCAACTGAATAAGCATGGGTAGACATGATCCGAACGGATTGACTCCAAACTCCTTATATGCTTTCATGGTTTCGGCCTGAAGCTTGCCAGGATCGTTTTTAAATTTCTCTTTAATCTCCTGGAGTTTAGGCTGAATTTCCCGCATCTTATGCATTGATTTGGCGCTTTTGTGAGAAAGCGGCCAGAAGACCAACTTCATCAAAACTGAGAATATTATTATCACGAATCCATAGTTGGGGATGATCTTATGCAAGGCTGTGAAAAACCAGAGAATAGCGATGGAGAACGGACGGAAATATTTCCAGCCCATATCGACCAGCGACGAAAGATTGTTTCCTCTGGCCTTAAGGCTGTAATACTCCAGCGGGCCGGTGTACATGGAGAATTTCAGCGACGTATTCTCCGGAGGATTATTGTAGGTCAGCCCGACTCCGAATTGTTTCCACTCGAAGTCCTTGTTTTTCGGGTCGATACGGTTGACCTGACTTCCCAGCACGATGACCTCATCGGCCGGATTATCGTTGGCCATGATTACCGCGGTAAAATACTTGGATCTGCTGGCCGCCCAGTCTATGGGACCGGTGGCCACCCGTTTTAGTTTGCCGTCCTTCAGCTTGGCGAAATAATCGAACTCCTCACCCATACTGAAGAATCCGCCGAGCTTGCCGTTATCCTGATTATAATCCTTCTCGGTCGGCTCCATAGGGGTAAACCAGCCGAGGGTTATCCCTTGATTCATCCCCAGGCCATATCTGTTAGTCAGATCGATATTCAGATCGAAAATGAAATCGTCATAATGGAAAATGTACTCTTTGGCTATGGACGACAAGCCGTCGGGGGAGAGGTAGGTGAATTTTACGCTTCCCCCGGGATTCTCTGCGGATAGGACCATATCGCCGCCGTCGACGATATAGTTAATGTCGTTGAAGGCCGACAGGCTATCCTCGAAGCCCAGGGTCAAGGCGCCATGTCTCGCCCATTCCGGGTTGGAGTAATCGCCCATAAAGGCTACGTTGGCATCGTCGTAACGAATATAATCTTTCAATATTATTTGCTTTACAGTACCGCCGCGAGACGACAAAAGCGCTACCAGTTCTTTGGTCTCGACCGTGATGATCCGTTCCGGTTCGGTTTTCATGACAGCCATTCGCTCTTGGTCGATGGCCGGCGCGGCCGGGATTTGATTCCCGGATGGCGTTTCCGATTGTCGCGGCTGCGCTTCAGTGGAAACAGTTTCTGTCGTGAGGCTATCGGCGGATTGCTCCGGGACGACGACCCTTGGGCCGTATATTTTCTGGGTGATCATGGGCCATAGAATCAAGATGGCCATAATCAGGGCAAAACCTGTTATTGTTCTTTTATCCATTTTCCCCTCAACTCGGATCGTAACCGCCGGGGCTCCAGGGATTGCATCGCAAAACCCTCCAGATAGATCGCCACAGCCCGCCCAGGGCGCCGTGCCTGACGAATGACTGTCTGGAATATTCGGAGCATGACGGATAATAACGGCACCGTCCGCCAAATACCGTACCTAAAGAAAGCTGGTACAGTTTGACAACGTATGATAGTCCCGATCCGATTAATTTATTCATTTTAATTTTGCCAGGAGGGCCGAGATTTCGTCCAGAAGGCCTTGTTCGCTGTCGATTGGTCTGTCTATACCGATGACGATACTCAGATTCTCCGGCCAGATATTTCTGTTATTTCGCAAAAAATCCCTGATTATCCTTTTCAGACGGTTTCGTCTGACAGCCCCGCCGGCTTTTCTCGATATTGATATCCCGAATCTGGTTCGGTTATCCCGATCAAGAGCGACGGTTATTCGGCACGAATCTCCCCTGATTCTCTCAGAGTTTTCCCCGCGATAAACTTCGAGAAAATCGGATCGTCCACGCAGGCGGACCGATTTTCCGAAAGTTCGATCCGCGGATGACCCGGCCGATATCAATTCAAAGTTCCGCGCTATTCGTCAGAGACAGTCAGTTTGTGGCGGCCTTTGGCCCGACGGCTTTTCAAGACATCGCGTCCCGATTTGGTGGACATCCGTTTGCGGAAGCCGTGATCGTTCTTTCTTTTCCTATTTGATGGCTGAAAAGTTCTTTTCATGAAATCCCCAATTCCCAGAGAGTCGTCAATCCTGACAAAACGGCAATATAAGAAAGTTCACCGGCAGGTCAAGAGAAAAAGCGGACATAATCTGACTTTCGGTATCGCCGTTGTCGATCCCGCGTTCGCACGGTTTCAAACCGTGTCAACCGGCCAGTATATCGAGCTTCCGTCTTAAGGGGTTGAGAGGCAATAGTCCGACGATGCGGTCTATCGGTTTTCCGCCCTTGAAAATAATCATGGTGGGGATAGAACGGACGCCGAAGGCGGCCGCTGTCCGCTGGTTCTGTTCCACATTTAGCTTGAGTATATTTACCCGGTCGAGATATTCCGGTCCGATCTCATCCAAAAGCCCGCCCATTACCCGACAGGGAGCGCACCATGAGGCCCAGAAATCCACCAGAACCGGAATATCCGATTCTATAACTTCACTTTGGAATGTCTCATCGGTTACCGGCCGAGGCTTGCCGGGCTTCTGTGTCCCGCTGAATAGTTTCTTAATGATTCCCATAATCTCCATCTCCATTTCCACTTACGAGAAAATCAGTATTCCGGTCATCGATCAAACTTTCATCATCCGGATGAAATAACCCGGTTCTATTACTACAAATATTACAAACGTCGATTTCTCCTTTGAGGTTCCTGGAGTGTAAGAACCACCCGCTAAGCGGCTTTCCAAGTTGGAAAACAAAATGGATAAATTGTCTATCTTGATAATAATGAATATAATTTTCAATTATCAGATAATAGACGCCGATAAAATATATATGTGACGGTTGGTATTTATCTTTAATCGGGAGTAATAAAGGAGGAGCGATGATAAGAAACCGGGTTTTCGGTCCGGCGGTTTGGCTCTTGCTGATAATTATTTCGGTCATCGGGTGCGGCCAGAACAAGGCTCCTTTGGGCCCGTTTCAGCCAGAAATAGTAAATTTACAGGATTCATTCCAGTTTCAGGCTACGGCTTTGAAAAATGTCAGCGTTGCCGAGATTTATAACTGGCAAAACAGCGGGACTACCGCCAATATCGATCAGTCATGTGCTATAACCAACGGTATTGCCGCGATTTCAATTTTGGATGGCAACGGCGCACAAGTATATTCAGGAGATCTTACAACCAACGGTTCCTTTACTAGCGCAGTCGGTGTGGCCGGAACATGGCATATCAGCGTGGATATTTCGTCGGTTTATGGAACCATGAATTTTAGAGTTCAGAAGCCTTAATAAAAATTTGGCTTAATGCCGGAAAAAAACCGGATCAATTGGCTTGATCCGGTTTTTTATTTTCTCTTTTAATAACCGATATTCAGGTGGTTGGGATTTTATCCCTCCATAAACAAGTGGGCAAAAACTCCGGCATCGCCGATGACATTGGAAATATCGGTGTATTCGTTGGGTTGATGCGCGGTTTCATGGATCCGGGCCCAGACCGCGGCCGGGTACCCCTTGCGGCGGAATAAGGCGGCGACGGTACCTCCTCCGATCCCGCAGACTTCGGCGTCGACCTTGTACACTTTCCTGATGGCCCGAGAGAGAGCCTGAACCACCGGCGAATCCTGTTTGGTGGGGGGAGCGGCCTCGGCCCTCTGCGAATGACTGATCTTGATTTTGACGTTGTCGCTGAGCTCGATCTCGTCGGCCCATTTCCTGATCAAAGACTCGACTTCGTCCAGCTTGTATTTGGGAAGCACCCGGCAATCGATATGGAAAACGTCATCCCCGGGTATAGTATTTACATTGGGGACATTGGCTTCCTTTTTGGTCGGCTCGAAAGTCGAGATAGGGGGATTGAACAGTTTGTCCTTAAAATCGAAAATGTTGTATAGAGCGTGAACCCTGGAGGCCAGCTTGGAAGCGGCCGCGAAAGCGTTGACTCCCTGATCTGGCCGGGAGGCATGACATTGCCTGCCGGTCGTTTCGACTTTGAGCCAGACGATTGATTTTTCGGCGATCTCTATTGTTTTCCCCTCCGGGTCGCCGGAATCCGGAACTATGATAATATCATCCTTTTTGAAGAAATCGTGATGTTCCAGCACATAGTCGATTCCATACGCCGAACCCAATTCCTCGTCGGCTACGAAAAGCAGACCGATATTGTATTTCGGTTTCAGTTTCAGATCGATTAACGCCTTGCCGGCGAAGGCCGCGGCCACCAACCCGTGCTGATTATCCTCGACTCCGCGGCCGTAGATCCTGTCCCCCTCGACTCTGAGTTTGTACGGATCGCCGTTCCATTTAGCCAGGTCGCCGGGCGGAACAATGTCGAGATGCGCCATGACATAAACTGTTCGGGAGTTGTCCTCACCTTCCATCCTGTAAACAAGATTGGGGCGGAGACCAGACGATACCCGTTTGTCGGGGGCGTCATAACGTTCCGGCTTCGGGAATCCGGCTTTTTCCAAATATTCTATCAGGGCTTCGGCTTTCTTAAGCTCGCCGTCGCCGTCGTTTTCCGGTCCCAGGGCCGGTATCGATGTCATCAGCCGCTGAAGCTCTATAACATCATTCTTATAGCTTTCGATTTTCGCGGTTAGTTTAGCCGAATCATAACTCATTTTATTCCTCCGTAAAAAGTTCGCCGTAGTTTTGGACCATCTGGGGCGGTTCGATTCCGAGTATTCTAAGATAAGTATAGAGATTTCCCCGATGATGAATCTCCTCGTCGATAGTCTCATAAATAATCGTCTCTCCGGATATCGAGCCGAAGGGAGTATCGTATATTTTCAAAAAGCGGCCTTCCGGGAGCATCCTCAAAAGCCCGATTGTTTTCTCATGTTCCTGGAATAATTTATTTCTAATCGTATTTCGGTTAAGATCCCTGTTTCCGGCGAACGGTTCGAGGCTCCAGACTCCCATTAATATTCCGATCCGGGCATATAGCTCGGCGATCAGAATATGATCGAACTGTTCGGCCACTGTCCGGATTGTTTCCACAGGTCGGAAATCGAAATTATCCTCGGGAAAAAGATCGAACAGCTTCATGGTCAGCCTGCGAACGTTGACCCAGTATTTCAAGACGGCCGTTTTAGTCATGGTTTCCCGCATACGATTATAAAGGTGATAGGGATATGCCTGGCGATATATCCGTATTCCTCCATGATCTCCTTCGAAAATCCAATATGAGGCGTTTTCATTGTTGATTTCGGTTCGAGTATTTTGGAAACGACAAAACCGTTTGAGGTCAGGCTGTTGAAATAACTGGATATCGATCTGACATAATGATGGAAATCGGGGGCTTTATCAAGCTGATCGAATTCCCAGTCCCAGTTTATGGTGATAGGATTATACGGGTAGACCGAATTGAAGGTTACTCCATCATCGGTCTGATCGATGATATATTGGAGCGGATTCATATCGGAAAGGATGAACTTCCCGCCCCGTTTCAAAATTCGAAAAATCGAGGCGAAGGCTTTGTCTATATTCTTAACAAAGGATATGGCGCAGGCGGAGACCGCCAGATCGAAGCCGTTATTACGTTGAGATAATAGCCCTCCGATATCGCCGACCCTGAAATCTATTTTGACCTTATTCTTCTTTGCCAGCCCGCGGGCCTGGCCGATCTGCTTTTCGGAGAAATCTACCGCGGTAACGATCCCGCCCTGTCTGGCCAGAGCGATAGCGTTTTGACCGGCGCCGCATCCCAGATCGACAACTTTCTTCCCCTTGATATTACCGATAAGCCCGAGGATATCGTCTCCGGGGCAGAGCGGTCCGTAATGAACATTATCGGTGGATATTTTATAGCGGCGGCTGTAATGATCCGCTATTTTGTCCCATGATCTTCTAACATCGGCCATGTAATGAGTATATTCAAATCGATTCTGAAAAGCAAGATCGGAGAACCTCATATGGTTTGTTCCGGTTATCCGGGCGACAGATTATATCCGGTATTAAGCCGGAATATGCGTTTAGCGGTCAACTATATAGACACGAGTTTAGAGGAAAGGTATTACCTGTAGATATACGCTCGCCGGGCCGCCCGGCCGAAGAGAATAAACAGGATGAGCCCTCCCACAGGAAACAGGATGATAGTCAGGGTCCAGAGCATTTTGCCGGTAAAGCTCAATGTCGATCCCCAGCATCGCAGGACCGCCCAGATATCGGCGATCAGAAGTAAAAACCCGCCTAAGGTAACCATATTCAACCTCCTTTTCTATCGCCAATATACACAATTAAAGCGGTAATATTCAAAAGTTATAATATAAGATTGTTTTCGATCTGATGGATCCCGGTATTTGTCCGGCGATATGCCTGTCCGTCGGTTTGCCGATACGGCAAGCCGAGCGGCATACCGCTTGTGATAACGATCCTGGTACGGCGTCAGACGCAACAAGCTGACGCCATACCAAAAAAATCTTCCGCTATCGTTTCCTGAACGGGACCTGCTTGTGCGAAAAATACTCGTCGGTCATATTCTTGGTAACTTTCGAGAGCAGCAGTATAGCGATCAGGTTGGGTATGGCCATAAGCCCTAAGGCAACATCGCCGAACCCCCAGATATCCTCGAGCTTGCTGACAGCGCCGATGAAAAGCACGACACAATAAACATATCTATACGGTACGATCGCCTTATCTCCGAGCAGGTACTGAATTGATCTATCTCCGTAATACGACCAGCTGATCATAGTGGAAAGGGCAAATAGGAATACCGCGATGGTAATGATATAATTCCCCCAGCCTCCGAGGAAGGCCAGACCCTCTTTGAATCCCCAGGCGGTCAACGGCGAACCGTTCTGGTAAATATCCCCTTCGGCCGTCAATTTTGCCTGGGTGCCGTCGATGACCTCGATATCCATTCCCGGAGCGCTTCCGTCGGCTTTTATTTTCAAAAGGCCGGAAAACGGAGAACCATCGGCCAGTATCCTGAAATTATCCACAAATCCGTGATTGCGAACCAGGCCGAGGGTGAACAAGGTATCGCTGTAGAGATCGGAGGGGTATGATGGCATTGTCGCAGGGTCGATTGCGGTGATAATCCCGTCGGTTACGCTAACTTCGCCTTCGAAACCGGGTATGGCAAAAGGAGCGTTTTCGTGTTGCCGGTTGTAATCGCGAAGCTCTGTATTTTTCCAGTAGTCATCATAGGTGACAGGCACGGTCAGCATATCGAAATTGAAATGATTGAAATCGCGGGTTTCGGTCATTTTTCTGTTAAAAACTCCGGTAGTGATTATCACCAGACCGGTTAAAGAGCAGATTAATAATGTATCGATATAGGGTCCCAGCATGGCGACTGTTCCTTCGCGCACGGGGTATTTGGTCTTGGCGGCGGCGTGGGCGATAGCCGCCGAACCCTGTCCGGCCTCATTGGAGAACAGTCCTCGTTTTACGCCCCAGATCATAGTTTTAACGAAGAATATTCCGGCGAATCCTCCGAGGAAACTAACCGGGGTAAAGGCGGATTTGAAAATAAGCACGAATGTACCGGGGACCTGATCTATGTTGCCGAGCAGGATGGCTATAGCCCCGGTCACATAGAGGATAGCCATACCGGGAGCCAGGTACGAAGCGACTTTACCGATACGTTTGATTCCGCCGATGATTACCATGCCGACAAGCGTAGCCAGTCCCAGCCCGGTCACCCAGGCTGGTATGGAGAAATCTGAGTTGAGCTGATCGGCTACAGTGAACGCCTGGATACCGTTTCCGGTGCCGAATGAGCAGAGCACAGCTGCGATGGCGAAAAAGACAGCTAACGGTTTCCAGCCGAGTCCTTTTTCGATATAATACATCGGTCCGCCCGACGCGGAACCGTCAGGATTGATATTTCGGAATTTCATGGAAAGCGTGCATTCGGCGTATTTGAGGGATGTTCCCAGTATACCGGTAACCCACATCCAGAAGAGAGCTCCGGGGCCTCCGTAATGGATAGCCGTAGCTACACCGGCGATATTGCCGATACCGACTGTAGCCGAAAGAGCGGCCGACAACGCCTGGAAATGAGTGATATCGCCGGCATCGGCCGGATCATCGTATTTTCCGGTCGTCACACCGACCGCGTGCACGAAATATTTAATCTGGGGCCATCCGAGTCTGAATGTTATGAAAATACCGGTTCCCACCAGGAGAACAATCATAAACGGTACAGACGACGGTGTCGCCCAGACCAGATCGCTCATGAATTTGATCGCGGAAATAATAAATTCCAAATTGCCTCCGATAGATTATAATTTCAAAGAAATCACGACTCTCGATCGATATCAGGCGTTAATTATCCGCCTTCATCGATTAAATAAGGGTTTTGATAACGATTGTAAAGGGCAAAAAGGAATTTTTGTCCGGCCGAGAAGAGCATGTATAGCGAAATCGGATTACGGCGATATCCTCGATAAGAATATCGCCGTTCGGTTATTTTCTGTTGATCTTCAACTCATTTATTTTCGAGGACAGTTCCTCAAATCCTTTGGCGTCCCAGTCTTTCATGCCAGCTTCATTGAGGTTGGCGTAAGCGGTATTAAAATATGATAATGCTCTGGGTTTGTCGCCGCGTGTAAGAGCTATTTCCCCCAACTCGCGGTTGGCATAACCGATCCATTCGAGATTCTCCGGCGATTTACTTTCCGCTTTTCGAAGAAAAGCCAGCTTTTGAACATTGGTCAGGACAGTCATGGCCGAATCGAGCTGTCCGGTCATTCTCAAAGCATGTCCCACAGACCAATCGGCGATCAGCATGGAAAGCTCGTCGCCCTTTTTATAATGGAATATGCGGGCTTTTTCCAGGGCCTTTAATGATTCGTCATAACGCCCCAGGTCGTCGTATGTCCAGCCGAGATTATTCCAGAGCGGGGCCAGCCAGCTTGAGAGATTTCCATCCTCGGCGGCTTTGATCCCCTTTAGTCCCCATTCCACCCTCTCATCGATAGAACCGGTGATAGAGACCATGTTGGCGGCGTCGATAGCGCGGTTATAGAGCTTATTGGCCAGACAGTATTCATACATGGTTTTGAAGGTAGCGGCGGCCTCGGTGGCCTCGGGCGATACAGCTTTGGCCTTTTCAGCGGCGTCCTTCCATTGATATCGTCCCAGAACCCCGAGATAGCGGGACCAGCCGGAAGGCTCGGAATCGGCGGCTGTCGCCGTGGCTTTTTCCAGCCAGGGACGCCCCTCCTCCTTCTGCTCTAAAGAGAGATAGCATCTGGCTATCTGAGAATAGGCCTCGGTCAGGTCGCTGTTCGAGCCCGATCCCAGGGCGGAGTCGGCCGCCTGTTTGTAAATCTCCAACGCTTCTGTCCGCTTGCTTGAGTTGAAAAGCTCGTCGCCCGTGTTCAGCAGTTGAGCGCCAGCGGTGATCTTCTCCTCTTTCATTTTGTTGCCCCCGCAGTTGAAAATCAAAAGGATGACAGTGAATAGATAAACTACCTTGCTGAAATTTCTCATAAAAGGCTCCCAGGATTTTTCCATTTTCAGTATTACGGCGATCACTCGATCGCTATACTGGGTAATTATAATACTCAAAACGGGTTTAGGCAACAACCGCGTCGCGAATACTCTTAGTATTACAGCTCAATCAATTTCTTTTCTCCTCAAGCCAGCTCCTCTTTTAGAAACTGCCCGGTATAGCTGCCTTCGGTTTTGGCTACCTGCTCCGGCGTGCCTACCGCCACCACCCGTCCGCCGCCGTCGCCGCCCTCAGGGCCGAGATCAATAATCCAGTCGGCCGTCTTAATAACATCGAGATTGTGCTCGATCACCACAACCGTGTTGCCCCTTTCGACCAGGGTGTTCAGAACCCCCAAGAGCATTTTGATATCCTCGAAATGCAGTCCCGTCGTCGGCTCGTCGAGTATATAAAACGTGTTGCCGGTGGCCACCTTCGATAGCTCGGTAGATAGCTTGACCCGTTGAGCCTCGCCGCCCGACAATGTCGTCGCCTGCTGTCCGAGATGGATATAGCTCAAGCCCACGCCGGCTAACGTCTCCAGCTTCCGCTTGACCTTCGGTATGCGGTCGAAAAACTCCAGCGCCTCCTCGACAGTCATATCGAGAACCTCGGAAATCGATTTTCCTTTATACTTGATCTCCAGGGTATCGCGATTGTAACGGGCCCCTTTGCAGGCTTCGCATTGCACGTAAACATCGGGCAGAAAATGCATTTCGATCTTGATAATGCCATCTCCTTCGCATGTCTCGCACCGTCCTCCCTTTACATTGAACGAGAACCGTCCAGGCATATACCCCCGTACCTTCGAATCGGGAAGCTGGGCGTAAATATCCCGAATAGGAGTGAACAACCCGGTATATGTGGCCGGATTGCTTCTCGGCGTGCGGCCGATGGGAGATTGATCGATATCTATCACCTTATCGATTTTCTTTATTCCGATAATCTCGTCATAGGGAAGCGATGGAGCCCTGGAACCATAAAATTCCTTAGAGAGTATGCGATACAATGTCTCATTGACCAGAGTGGATTTCCCCGATCCGGATACACCGGTCACACAGATCAGCCTGCCCAGGGGAAATTCGATATCGATTTTTTTCAGATTGTTGCCGTAGGCCCCTTTGATCTTCAAACGGTCGCCGTTGCCTTTGCGTCTTTTCTTCGGTACCGCGATCTCTTTTTTGCCGGAAAGATACTTGCCGGTTAGCGACTTAGCCGTTTTCATGATTTTCGCGGGGCTTCCTTCGGCTACCACGGTTCCGCCATGTTTTCCGGCTCCCGGTCCCAGATCGATCACATGGTCCGATTCCTCTATGGTTTGACGGTCATGCTCGACTACCAAAACCGTGTTGCCGATATCGCGAAGGGATTTCAATGTATCGAGCAGTCTGCGGTTATCGCGTTGATGAAGCCCTATCGACGGTTCATCGAGGATATACAATACTCCGGTAAGTCTCGAACCGATCTGGGTGGCCAGCCTGATTCGCTGCGCTTCGCCGCCGGAGAGAGTTTGCGCCGAACGGTCCAGGGTCAGGTAATCCAGGCCGACATTGATCAAAAAGCCGAGCCGTTCGTTCAGCTCCTTCAAAATCTGTTTGGAGATTGTTTTTTCTCTCTGATTGAGCTTCAAATCCTTGAAAAAATCAGAAGCCGCCCTGATCGAATATGAGGTTATCTCGGATATGGATCTGCCGCCGATCATGACCGATAAGGCCTCCTTTTTGAGCCTGGCCCCGCCGCATTCGCCGCAGATTTTAACCGACATAAACCTTTCGATCCATTCGCGTATGCCGGTGGATTGTGTCTGCATGTAACGTCTTTTCAGGTTGCCGATTACTCCCTCGAACCTGTTGACATGCTCCCAGAGTCCCCGTCCATCGCTGTGTTCCCACGAGAATTTTATCTCCTCGCGTCCGGAACCATGAAGGATGATTTTATGAAATTTCTCAGGCAGGCTTTCATATGGTTTGCGAAGAGAGAATTTGAAGTGCTCCGATACGGCCCGGAGCATGCCGAAATAATACGATCCCCTGGGCACTCCCCAGGGCGCGATGGCTCCCTGGGCGATGGACAAGGTCTTGTCCGGGACGACCAGATCGGGATCTATCTCCATGCTGTACCCCAAACCGGAGCAGGACGGACAGGCTCCGAACGGCGAATTGAAGGAAAACATTCTGGGCGCCGGCTCCTCATAGGAGATTCCGCATTCCCGGCAAGCGAATTTCTCGGAGAAGACCTGATCCTCTTTTCCTATCTGCTCGACTATCACCAACCCGGAACCGAGCTTGAGCGCTGTTTCCAATGAGTCGGTCAGACGTTTTTTCACTCCGTTCTTGATCACCAGCCGGTCGACTACCACTTCGATGGAGTGTTTTTTCTTTTTATCCAGCTTGATCTTTTCTTCGATATCGTAAACCTCGCCATCGACCCGCACTCGCACATAACCTTCACGCTTGATTTCGTCGAATATCTCCCGGTACTCCCCTTTTCGTCCGCTGACCAGGGGGCCGAGTATCTGAACCCGGCTGTTGGCCGGTAATTCCATGACCGAATCGGCTATTTCCTGAACAGTCTGATTGCTGATCTTCCGCCCGCATTTATAACAATGGGGAATACCAACGCGGGCGTAGAGCAACCGAAGATAATCGTAGATCTCGGTAACCGTCCCCACGGTAGAACGGGGATTTCTGCCTGATGATCTCTGCTCTATTGAGATGGCCGGGGATAACCCATCGATAAAATCGACGTCAGGCTTCTCCATCAAACCCAGAAACTGACGGGCGTAGGCGGAGAGCGATTCCACGTAACGACGCTGTCCTTCGGCATAAATCGTATCGAAGGCCAGAGATGATTTGCCGGAGCCGGAAAGTCCGGTGATCACGACAAGCTTGAAGCGCGGGATAACCACATCGATATTCTTCAAATTGTGTTCCCTGGCGCCCTTGATCACTATATTGGCGGGAGGCATAACTTATTATCTCCTAACAGTTTGTTTTTTGTCGAACTACTGCACTAATGTGCAATATAAGACGGCTTCTGATTGATGTCAAGCCGGTTGTCATTTCTTTTTTACCCGATTTAAAAATATCTCAGCGCCCCTTTTCTATTTGCCCCGCTTTTTCCAGGAACGAGGACAACCGATCAATATAGCGATTTCGGATCGCGGGCGCAAGCGGAGCCTGCCAATAAAGGATGAACCCAGGACGATGATATAAAAACGGTACCCTATTGAGAGCCGATTATTATAGTATCGTTATGCTATGTTTTACATGATAATAACAACTCGATCCTTATTCATAAATTAAATTGATAGGCTCAAGGTTGTCACCTATTGCGATGAGACTATTCCCGGCGACGTCAACGGCGACGGTTACTGTAACGGACTGGATGTCAGTTTCCTAAAAGCCTATTTAACAACTTCCGGCGCTCCCCATCCTCCCGATTCCTGCATGTGTCTCGCTTCGGGATTCATTTATCATGGGGCCGACGCTAACGGGAGCTGCGTCGTAAACGGACTCGATGTTACCTATCTGACCGCGTATCTTAAGGGTATCGGACCCGCGCCGTTCTTCTGCCCTACCTGCCCCTGCGCGCCGGAGCCCAACAGGGAAGATCTTCTGGTTCCCGAGGGGATAACATCGAAACAAAAGAATTGAAAAAATTAGCCTTTGCCCCGAAATTCCTTTGGGATTTCGGGGCGATTCTATTTATATTAATGTATTAAGATTATTGTCAGGAGTGAAAATGATGATTAAAATAATCCCCGTATTATTGTCTATGGTTTATTGTATTATTCTGTTCCCGCCGGAATCATCCTCGGCCACAGAGGTTTCCGGCGATGGGAATATCAGCCTCGATCCGGGATTCAGAGACCCGGAGAGGCTGGATTTTCGCCTGATGTAGGGCTTGTGCGGAGATCCTGACGATTCGCCCTGTATCGATACCGGCAGTCCGTCCATACTGGACAGCCAGGTCGAGTGCCGGTGGGGTTTGGGGACGTCACTGAGCGACATGGGGGCCTATGGGGGAGGGGATACGATAACAGTCGGTATTCCCGAACCTCCGTCATTCCCGTCCGAGTTCGCGTTGCCGCATGCTTACCCCAACCCGTTCAACCCATCTACCACCATCAGCTACGTTTTGCCGGCGCAATCCGACATTCGCATAGAAATTTACAATATTATCGGGCAGAAGATCGAGACTATCGTTGATGGCAACCAGACTGCCGGGTATCATTCGATCATCTGGAACGCCTCCGTTTTGCCATCCGGTATCTACTTCGCTCGACTGGAAGCGGGTGGACGGTCGGAGAATGTCAAGATGGCGCTGCTGAAATAGGCTTTCGCGGAGATAGGCAGTCGGAGTTGAAAACCGGTCGGCATATCGAGTCAAATCGATAATTATAGTTTAAAATCATTGCCAAACGCCTCAAATACTATATATTTCCTCCGTGTTTGATAATAGAAATCAATCTTTGGAGAGATTATGAAATACCTGGAGAACATTCTTAAAGCAATCGGAGATATTCCCCTGATCCGTCTTAACAGGCTGGCCCCGCCCGACGGCGCGAAAATCTATGTGAAACCGGAGTTTCTCAATCCCGGCGGGTCGATCAAGGACAGGATGGCCCTGTATATAATCGAAAAAGCCGAACGTGATGGGCTCTTGAAGCCGGGCGGCACGATAGTGGAGAATACATCCGGGAATACGGGGGTCGGAGTGGCTATGGCGGCCGCGGTCAAGGGGTATAAGGCTGTTTTCACCATGCCGGACAAAATGTCCAGCGAAAAAGTCGATCTTTTAAAGGCATTCGGCGCCCGTGTGGTGGTTACACCGACCGATGTTCCGGCCGATTCTCCTAAAAGCTATTACGAAACCGCCAAAAGGATAGCCCGTGAGACCCCCAATTCGTTCTACTTGAATCAATATCATAACCCTGAGAATATCGAGGCCCATTACCATATTACCGGGCGGGAGATATTCGAGCAGACCGGCGGGAAGATTAACTATCTTGTAGCCGGAATCGGCACCGGCGGAACACTTTCCGGCGCGGGGAAATTCCTCAAAGAAAAAGTTCCGGGTTTGAAAAATATAGCGGTCGATCCGATCGGTTCGGTATTCCATGATTATTTTAAAACCGGCAAGATCCCCGAACCGCATGTCTACAAGGTCGAAGGGATCGGGGAAGATATGGTCACTAAAGCGATGGATTTTTCGGTGGTCGACGAAATCATTCAGGTCAATGATCAGCAATGTTTCAGCACAGCCCGCGATCTGGTCCGCAAGGAGGGGATGTTTGCCGGAGGGTCATCGGGAGGGGCTGTTTATGCCGCTCTCCAGGTGGCCGGGAAAGCTAAGCCGGATGATGTAATCGTGGTGATACTGCCCGATTCCGGGTCGCGGTATCTTTCAAAAATCTTCAATGACGGCTGGATGGCCGACAACGGTTTCCCGGTTGACGATACCATGAGCGGAAGTGTCTCGGAGCTGGTAAATGGCAAACGGATCAAGCCGGTGGTAATTAACGCCGACAACCCGATCCGCGAGGCGATCGGGCTGATGAAAGAATATAATATCTCGCAATTGCCGGTTTTGGATAACGGCTCGATCACCGGTATGGTTTACGAGATCGATCTTTTGAGGGCGCTGGCCACCAGATCGGCGGGGGCCGATGATCCGGTGCGCGACGCCGCCGAATGGCATGTTTCGCGGATCTCTCCGCATGAGCCCATTTCGCGGCTGGCCAAAATGTTCACCGAATCTGGCGAGGCGGTTCTGGTTATGGAGAACGAGAAACTCAACGCGGTGCTTACCAAGATAGATTTAATATCATACCTTTCGCGGAGCGGAATTTGAAAAAAGATAAAAGTTATGGTCTCGGAACGCGGGCAGTCCATGGCGGCGTAGAGTTCGATCCGTCGACCGGCGCGGTGATGACTCCCATATATCAAACATCAACTTATGCCCAGGAAGCCCCGGGCGTGCATAAGGGATTCGAGTACTCTCGAACCGCCAATCCGACCCGCCAGGCGCTGGAGGCCTCGCTGGCATCGCTCGAGGGGGGTAAGTTCGGGATAGCCTTCGCGTCGGGGATGGCCTCGATATCGTCGCTGACCCAGCTTTTCAGCTCCGGGGATCATATTGTCTGCTCGGATGATGTTTACGGCGGTACGTTCCGGGTATTCGACAAAATTTACAGGAATTTCGGCCTTAAGTTCAGTTTCGTGGATACCTCCGATGTGAAGAATATCGAGGCGGCCCTGACCCCCGATACCAAGTTGCTCTGGTTGGAATCCCCCACCAATCCTACGTTGAAAATAACCGATATCGCCGCTGCCGCCAAGATCGCCAAAAGCAGGGGGATAATGATAGGAGTGGATAATACGTTCATGTCCCCCTATTTTCAAAGCCCGCTCGATCTGGGCGCCGATCTGGTCATGCATTCCACCACCAAGTATATCGCCGGGCATTCGGATCTGGTCGGAGGCGCGATTATTACCAGTGACGCCCAACTGGCTGAGAAGCTTCATTTCGTGCAAAACGCGGCCGGCGCCGTGCCCGGTCCGATGGATTGCTTCCTGACATTGCGGGGGATAAAGACGCTGCACCTGAGAATGGAACGCCACGAGCGCAACGCCGGAAAGATATTCGAATTTCTAAAATCGCGAAAAACGGTTAAGAAGATTTACTATCCCGGCGATCCGAACCATCCCGGCCACGATATCCAGAAAAAGCAGGCGCGCGGTTTCGGCGCGATGATATCATTCGACGTGGAAACGCTGGATCGGGCCAACAAGCTGATGTCCAGGCTCGAGATATTCACTATCGCCGAATCGTTGGGCGGCGTGGAATCGCTGATCGAGCATCCGGCTATTATGACTCACGCCTCGGTGCCGCCGGAAAACCGGGCCGCCCTCGGTATCACCGACGGTTTCATCCGCTTGTCTATAGGAGTCGAGGATATCGACGATCTGCTCGAGGATCTGGAGCGGGGGTTTGAGGCGATATAGGATTTGATTAGATATAGAGCTATATAAGGCCTATTTGGCCAAATGGTTTCTAATCGAGATCAAAATTCCCCATATATCCATTCTCGCGGAGAATCTCCAAGGCAAGACGCTCCGCAATTTTGTAATCGGTCGAAGCAGACAATGCTCTATTGGCGAGCTTTAAATATAATTCCTTTATATAGATTTGATAATTCTGCACGGCTTTCATTATCGCCTTGGGGGATTTTGGTATCTGTAAAATATATTCATCGGGCTTATAAGAGCAGATTATATAAACGGCCATGTCGATTCCATCCGCTTCATAAACCTTTTTATCATTATCATCTAATATTTCATATTTGCCGAAGAAGTGACTGCCAATTCGCAGAGGCCGGGCAGGAACTGATATTTCGGAAAGGTTCTTTTTCTGGATTTTATCTGTAAATGCTTCCGGAAATCTTTGCAGGCCGTCAGGCAATATCTCTTTTTCAACCTGCTCTTTAATCTGTTGAATACTATAATCAATCTTGGCCTTGGCTACTTTTTTTCGCATCTTAGGCAATGATAGGCGATCTGTGACTAGTTCAATAAGGCCAGAATATAACGGATCTAAATATTTCTTTGGATCGAGGCCCATAGAGCTAAGAACACGGGAGTCTAACATTTTTCGGTCCCTTTTTTTAGACTCATCGTTTATAGAACCAATCTCCCTATCAATTATTTTATTAAATGCAGCAATAATATTACTCTTTTGTGATTTGCTAATTTTAGAGGGATTAATTGTAAGGATGTGGTCCTTTACTTCATCGACAGTCGTATCCAAAGCCCCATCACCTAAATTGACTCTTCCACCCAATTCAATAAATAAAGAAAATATGGTACTATTTAAAATGGCAGCTATAAATTCTATATTAGAATCATCTATTGGATTAATTTGATATAGTCTTTGGTCAGCCAATAATTTATTCTGAGAATATCTTTGCATAAATGAGGAATCATAGGTTTTTGTCCAGAATATTTGGGCAGCATTTACTTCAGAAATCGAATACCATCCGGGTTTTCTATTTGATAC
>JAHEDG010000012.1 GCA_024641335.1 Candidatus Zixiibacteriota bacterium | reverse complement strand
ACCGAGTGCTGATCGATACCCTGGGGAATTCCATTTACCAGTACGCCGGACCGGAGCAGGGAGATTACCTGGTGTCATTCTCGTTCATCGCCGCCAACGCAGGATCGTATCGGACATTGGGAGCAGGAGTATTCGAGTATGTCGGCCCCGGTAACGGCGGCTACGAACCTATCATACTTATTCCATTGCCCGAGATGAAAAGATACGCTTCGACTGGAACGCGATGGATTTCCGGCGATAGTTCGGTTGTTTTTAAAACGGAAATCGCCGGATCCGCTTACGATAAAAATACGGCGTCAGGAAAAGATAATGTCAAAAGCGGGGCTTCAGGCATGGCCGAGCTTGATCTGGTTGGCCCCGGTCCCGGCTCTGATGGTTTTATAGGATTGAATCTGAAAACCAGGTCTATAGGTAGCGACGCGATATTTCCGGGACGAATCGATGAGATCGAAAGGTACAGAGATTATGATCTGATACCCGATTCCGATCCGGGCGGAGAGAGGCTGTTGGAGGTCGATCTTACCGGAGGCTTGAATGAAACGAGAAAGGTATACGCCGGATTCGGCTATTTGTCCCGGCCCGATCTCAAAAGACGGCTGACGCAAAAGGGAGGAACCTACTGGAATATCCGAGGCCCTTTGGCGATCTTCGCCGATATCAGAAAAACTCTCGGCGATAGATCATGGCTTAAGAATTCCGGCGGTATATCGCTTTCTTTAAAAAATACCCAGCCGGTAATAAGCGCTGATTTCGAAAAACGGGATGGTCTTTCGGGTTTCAAATATATCGAATACAAAACCTCGGTTCCCGCCGCCTATACCGCGACCATCACCGGCCACACCGAATTATCGCTTCGAAATGAAAAATATCTCGATGGATCCTGGCGCGATAAATTCAGCTCCGGCCAGGTTCAGCAGAAATTGGTTTTCAGCTCCAATAAAACAGGATTCGCCGCCGAAACCGCAGCCTCGTATTTCCGGAAAAAGTATCATGAGTATCCCGGAACGGATTCCCGGCAGAGATCCGGATGGGGCAGATTGGCTTATAACGACCAATCGGGACGCGGTAACTTCTCGATCTATGAAAAACTCGGTTCGTCAAATGAAAGACTGCAGGCCAAAAACTATATTTTCGTGGGCGGCGGCAACGGGGAGTTCAGGTATGAGGACGGCGAATATATCAGGGATCCCGACGGCGATTACATTATGGTCATCGAAGAACTGGGGGAAGGGCTAAAAATCACGGAGATAGGAACAGAATTGAGCGGATCTGTCTCGCCGTTTCTTCTTGTATCGGACGGCCAGAATCTGGAATCATCGATGGGAAGACTGGTGGCCGAAACCGAGCTGACCTATCTGCTCAGAAAATCATCCGATATGTTAGTTGGTCGGGATTTTCTCCCGATCAAGAGCGCCGGACTGGATGACGTTGTCTTTCGCAACGGCCGGATCGATTGGCGCTTGTATTATTACCCGCCTTTCAAAAAACAACGTATCCGTTACGCCGGATCGCTGTCGTTTCAGGAAGGCAGGCCGTATGCCAATGAAACCACCACCGAAGATTTTATTTCGCACGAGATATCCTGGGCATTCCCCTTAGGGAACAGCCTGGATATGGCTCTATCCGGGCTTTCCTCGAAAAGAGATCACCAGTCAAACGGGCTCGGGTATTTTGTCGCCCGCGAAAAGGGAGCCGCTTCCGCCGATTTGAGATTCTTCGAATACTGGACTTTCCGATTGGGATCCTCCTTCGAAGTCGCCCGCCAGACCGATAGCGGCGTGAAATCAAGCATTCCCTCCGCTGAGATAGGGGTTATAAGAGATTTGCAGGATAAGGGTCGCATATCCGGCGGCGTAACATATTATCGGGTTAACGTTAATCCGGCGGGAACATATCTGCCTTACCATGTAGCCCAGGGAAAGAACGAGGGGGATAATTTCGAGGCCAATATCCGGGCGAAAATGGCCCTGACCGAAAACGGACGCCTGGAGATATCCTATCGATATGAGGATTTCACCAAACGGCCGAAAAAACAAAGCCTGAGAATCGAATTTACGGTGTTGTTTTTATGATCAGGACAACCGCGCTGATAATCGGATTAGCGACGATACTTCCGGCGAATGAGGCCAAATGCTTCGTAGATATAACGGGCAATTCCGCCTTTACCGACAAGCAGATTGCCCGCCTGGTCGATCTGAATCTGCCGGATGATTCTCTATCTTCTCGAATAGAAAATCTCTATCAGGAACAAGGTTATTTCGGGACAGAAGTCAGGAGCGTACGAATCGATCGCCGGGGCGGGAAAATCATTGAAATCTCCGAAGGCGGCCAGGCCAAAATCGCCGATATCCGAATTAACCTGATCTCTGAATCGGCCGAAATCGAGCTGGATAATTTCAAACGGAACATCATCGGGCAACCTGCTTCGCGTTTGGTACTGGATCGATTTGCCATCCAGATTATTGAATCGCTGGCCGATTCGGGAAGACCCTTCGCCCAGGGGCAATGGCGGGAGTTCGAATTCGATAATGCCGGAAATATTCTGGCCGAATTCAGGCTGGTGGCCGGACCGATGACCCGCGTTTCCGGGTTCGAGTTCCGCGGTATCAAAAGAACCAGGCCGAAAACAGTAATCCGAACAATGGATATAGGAATAGGGGAGATGTTCGATCAGGGCAGGATAAAGCGATCCGAAAAAGAGATAGCCGGGTTGCCCTATATCGAGATTGTCTCTCCTTTCGATCTGCGGATTTCATCCGAGGGCGATTCCTGCGAAATCATCTATTATCTCAAAGAACTGCCGTCGACCAGCTTCGACGGGGTCGGAGGATTGGTATCATCCGGCAAAAAAAACGATTTCTTAGGGAGGCTGAGTCTCGAATTCGGAGATATACTCGGCAGCGGCCGGTCGTTCAGGCTGTTCTGGAATAAAAAAGATCCCAATTCCGGAGAACTGAAATTGGACTACCTGGAGCCGTTCCTGCTCGGCAGCCGATTCGATCTTTCGCTAACCGCGTTTCAGAAAGACCGCGATACTCTTTATCTTGAAACCGGAGTTGGATTCGGATTCGCCTATAAATTTAGATCCGGTCTTTACGGCCACATAAATTTCTCTTTTAAAAGGATCGAGCCGGAAGGAGAATCAGCCGTCGCCTCGTCCAGCGGAAAATCGGTGTCTACGGACTTCATCCTGGATCAAACCGATTTTGATCAAAACCCCCGGTCGGGATATGTAATTGAAACAGGAGTTGATTACCGGTATCGGGATAACAGAGTCATAAGGCCGGGAACCGATCCGCCTGCCAATATCACCTCCGCGAGTGTATCGGGCGATTATTATCTTCCCGTCAAATACAATCTGGTATTCAAGATAGGTTTGAAAAGCTGGGGCGTTGTCTCCAGTGACCGTTCCGTGCCGGTGGACGAACTGCGATATATAGGGGGATATGAATTGCTCCGAGGATACCCGGATGAACGTTTCCCTGCCTATCGCTACGCCATACTCACTATTGAACCGAGGCTTATTACCGGCAGATATTCACGGGCTTACCTTTTCGGAGATTTCGGGGCGGTGAAGAGCTCCAATACCGCCGATCGGAGCTGGCTCTATCACCCCGGATATGGGTTCGGCCTGGTTTCTCCAACCGCTTTGGGATTATTCAAAGTTGAAATCGGCTGGGGCGAACGTGGATTTCCCTCCGACGGAGTTCTGAATTTCGGATTGGCTGGTAAATTCTGATGAGCCGGGCTATAGCGATATTCTCCATGACCCGTCCTCTAAACAGCCTGATTGCCTTTGCTTCTGTCTGGGCGGGCGCGATCATCGCCGGCGGGCCCACGATATCCTCAAGAATACTATTTGCTTCATTATCCGCGGCTCTGATAGCCGGTATGGGGAATATGGTTAACGACCTGTTCGATTTAAAGACCGATAGAATCAACAAACCCTCAAGACCCCTGGTCTCCGGATTCATAAATCGGCGCGAAACAGTTATCTGGGCGGCAGTATTCGGCTCGATCGGGCTTTTGCTTTCATTATTCGTCCATAAGTTCGCTTTGCCCCTGTCCGTGGTTGCGGTCATCTTGCTGGTTTTATATTCTCCTGTTTTCAAAGGTCTGCTTTATACCGGAAATCTGCTGGTGTCTTTCGTGGCCTCGCTTTCCTTTATCTACGGCGGTATGGCCGCGGATAAACCGTTCGGAGCTCTAATCCTATTCGCCTTTTCATTTTTCCTGCATCTCGGACGGGAGATAGTCAAAGATCTCCAGGATAGAATAGCCGATTCGGCGGCCGGGATTAGTACCGGCGCCAATACCGGGGGAACCGAAACATCGCGGATGGTAGCTTCTTTGGTGTTCGGTTTTCTGATCTTATTGACCTTGTTTCCGTCTATTACAGGTTATTATGGGTTCGGATATCTGACACTCGTCCTTCTCGGAGTGGATACTATACTGATATTCTCGATTCGAAAACTGCTCCAGACCGACGATCCCGAGACCATGCGTCGGATTTCCGCCTGGCTAAAAGCCGCTATGCCGATGGGACTTCTGGCTGTTTTGCTCGGCGCCCTCGGATTTTGATTCCGTTGATCACGATCCCCCGCTTGACATACCCGGTTTATAAGGATATTTTCAATAACTTCGTGTCACGCGGCATACCGCGTTACTGGGAACAAAAAACGCCCGGATACTGTATAATCGACCTGAAACCGGGAGGAGACTTATGGAACAACAGATCGCCGAAATACAGGAATTGATTAAACAAAAATCCGCTTTCCTCGAAAAACTGACCGGGGAAATCTCGAAAGTCATTGTCGGACAAAAATATCTGATCGAAAGACTGATGATCGGTCTTTTGGCCGACGGCCATATACTAATCGAAGGAGTGCCGGGCCTGGCCAAGACCCTGTCTGTTAAAACTCTGGCCGCCGCGATCAATACCGGCTTTAAACGAATTCAGTTTACCCCCGATCTTTTGCCGGGGGATCTGATCGGCACACAGATATACAGCGCCAAAGATAACAACTTCACGGTCCGTAAAGGCCCTATCTTTTCGAATCTTATTCTGGCCGATGAAATCAACCGGGCGCCCGCCAAAGTGCAGTCGGCCCTGCTGGAGGCGATGCAGGAACGTCAGGTGACTATCGGCGATCAAACCTTCAAGCTGCCGGAACCCTTTTTGGTTCTGGCGACTCAAAATCCTATCGAGCAGGAAGGTACATATCCCTTGCCCGAAGCCCAGGTCGACCGGTTTATGCTGAAACTGAAAGTAACCTATCCCACCCCGGAGGAGGAACTGGCTATACAGGAAAGGATGACCGCGCCGAGCGATTTCAAAATTTCCCAAATAACCGGTCCGGACGAGATCCTCGAATCACGCAAGGCCATGAATTTGATCTATATCGATGATAAGGTCAAAAAATATATTGTCGATATAGTCTGCGCTACAAGGGAGCCAAAAAAGTACGGGCTCGACCTCGCTGATCTGATCGATTTCGGGGCTTCGCCCAGGGCGACCATCTACCTCAACCTGGTGGCCAAAGCTCACGCCTTTTTACGGGGACGGGGTTATGTTACCCCCGATGACGTGAAAATTATCGGCCCCGATGTTCTACGGCACAGGATTATCCTCTCGTATGAGGCCGAGGCCGAAGAATTGAAATCCGAGGATATTATTGCCAGGATTTTCAATGGTGTCGAGGTCCCCTAAATGCTCCCCAGGGAGATAATAAAAAAAGTTAAACGGATAGAGATCAAGACCACGAGGATAGTCAACGAGGTCTTTTCTGGAGAATATCATTCCGTTTTCAAGGGTATGGGGATGGAGTTCTCCGAAGTTCGGGAGTATCAGCCCGGCGACGATATCCGCAATATAGATTGGAATGTCACCGCCCGCTACGGTCATCCGTTTCTGAAAGTATACCGGGAGGAACGTGAGCTTTTGGTAATGCTCCTGGTCGATCTTTCCGCATCCCAGAATTTCGGTACCGGCGAAAGATTCAAAACCGAAGCGGCGGCAGAGATCACAGCGGTTCTTTCCCTGGCCGCTATCAAGAATAATGATAAAGTCGGGCTCCTGGCATATACCGATAAAATCGAACTGTTAATCCCTCCCAAGAAGGGACGCAATCACGTACTGCGCTTAATCAGGGAGATACTCTTCTTCAAACCGACCGGCCGCGGCACCGATACCGCCGGAGCATTGGAGTATTTGCTGGGAGTTATCAAGAAAAAAAGTGTAGTTTTCATGATTTCAGATTTCCTCGATTCCGGATACCAAAAACCGCTGGGCGTGGCCGCCCGAAAGCACGATCTGATCGCCTTGAGAATCAGCGACGGACTCGAAATAAAAATTCCCAAAGCCGGCCTGATCCGCTTTTATGATCTGGAAACCGGCTTGGAACGGCTGGTCGATACCTCTTCAGGAGATTTCAAAAAGAGATTTCAAACTGCCGTAATCCGACGAACAGCCGAATTTGATAAAATGACCTCCCGATTGGGCATCGATAAAATCTATATCCCGGCGGGCGGTGATTATTCGATTCCCCTCTTCCGCTTTTTCGAGATGAGAGCAAGGAGAATAAGACGTTGACACCATGATGAAGCCCCATTTAAAATTCCTTTTTTTGATTCCCGTCGGCTGGTTATTGAGATTCGCAGAAATATTGATGGTTTCGGCGGCGTTGGTTATGGGTATGTACGATCCCGCGGCGGGAGACAATACCGGCGTCGAAACCCGTATCTTTGCCGACAGCATAACCGTAGGAGATAAGTTCCTTTACGCCAATATCATCAATATCGATAAGAATAATAAAGTGGAAGTCCTTCCCGTTGGTGACAAGCTTGGCGATGCCTCCGTTCTTTCCGGAATTTTGAGATCCGCGCCCTCACCGGATGGATTTATTACTTTTGCCTGCACTTTAGCCGTCTATCAGCCTGGAAAAGTTGAGATACCGTCCTTTGTTTTCGCTCTCACCGACAGCGCGGGAATCGTCACCGAAATGACCGGTGAGAAGAAATCGATTCTTATCAGCAGTATTCTCCCCCCCGATACAAGCGGACTCGATATAGTCGATATCAAGACCCCGAAGAAAATAAGAGGCCCTCTTTGGCCTTATCTGGCTGTATCGCTGGCCCTTGCGCTGCTGATATTCGCCGGATTAAGAATCAGGCGATATCTGGGTGGTCATGTTAGGGTCCCCTTGGTAGCGTCAAGCCCGGCGTGGGAGATTGCCGCGCAAAAGCTCGACCTCTTGAAAAAGGAAAAACACCCGGATTTCGGCAGATTCAAGCTTTATTATTCCGAGCTTTCACTGATTATCAGGGAATATATCGAAGGGAGATTCGAATTCCCCGCGGTCGAAAGCACCACGTCCGAGCTCAAAGCAAGATCAGAACTCAAAATATCAGATGGAAATCTATACGAACGTCTCTTCATGATGTTGAACAGAGCTGATATGGTCAAGTTTGCCAAGGCTGTTCCGATTGTTTCTGATTGCGAGTCCGATATCCTCCTGGCCTCCGATTTTATCCGTCTGACAATACCGGTTATCGACGACTCGCGGCCCGAAACAGATCCGGCCGCCGAGACTCAAGAGGTGGTGGGCTGATATGTTCAGATTCAAAGATCCGCTCTGGCTTCTCTTGCTCGTTATCCCGGTCATTTATCTTTATTTCCGTTATTTTACCCGCTACCTGAGACCGCCTTCCATACCGTATCCGGACCTGGCGATTTTTGATGGCGTCGGAAAATCCTGGCGCGTTCGGCTGGTTCCTGCTCTACCCGCGCTTAAAGCCATCGGATTAGCGGTATTGATCCTGGCCCTGGCCCGTCCTCAATCGGGTATGGGCGATACCAGAGAAAATGTCGAGGGAGTCGATATTATGTTGGCTCTTGATATTTCCACCAGCATGCAGGCTATGGATTTCAAACCGAAAAACCGTCTGGTAGTGGCTAAAGAGGTAATTACCAATTTTATCGACGGTCGGGAATCGGACCGGATCGGGCTGGTCGTATTCGCTCGACGGAGTTTCACTCAATGTCCTCTCACTACCGATTATGATCTTCTCAAAAGCCTGCTGGTCAGGGTTGATTTCGGTATGGTGGAAGATAAAACCGCTATCGGGCTGGCTCTGGCCAACGCCGCTAACCGTCTGAAGGAATCCAAAGCCAAATCAAAAATCATAATCCTGCTGACCGATGGCGTCAATAACGTGGACGATCTTAATCCCGTCGACGCCGCCAGGGCGGCCGCCGCTCTCGGAATTAAAATCTACACTATCGGGGCGGGAAAACCGGGAATAGTGGAGATTCCTCAACAAACGGCATTCGGAACCCGTTATGTCAAAATGCAGTCCGAGATCGATGAGGAGACCTTGAAAGAAATCGCCGATATTTCCGGCGGCTTATTTTACCGCGCCAAGGACGAATCGACCCTAAAAGAAATTTATGACCAGATATCCAAACTGGAAAAAACCAAAATCGAGGTATTCAAATTTTATAGATATACCGAGCTGTTCACCGATTTTCTCATTGCCGGGCTAATCATACTTCTGGCCGAGCTGTTTCTTTCCAGAACCATCCTGGGAGGGATTCCGCGATGAGATTTTACTACCACGACTATCTCGCCCTATACCTGGCCATACCGGTAATCGCCATACTCCTTTTCGCGCTGGCACGGTACAGGCGGAAAATCACCGGCAAGTTAGGCGATCTCAATACCGTCAAAAGACTGCTGATGTCGGTGAATAACCGCTCCGCCGCCGCTGCCGGTATTCTATGGTTTGCCGGAGTCGTTTTCGTTATAGGCGCGCTGGCCCGGCCCCAATACCCCGGGGGAGTGGAAAAAGTTGAAGTTACCGGAGGGAAAATCGTTGTTGCCTTGGATGTCTCTCTTTCCATGCTGGCCCCTGATTTTCAACCCACCCGTCTCGATAAGGCCAAAAGACAGATTATCGACCTGCTGGATAAACTAAAAGCCCAGACTGTCGGATTGGTGATTTTCGCCGGAGAGGCATTTGTGCAATGTCCTCCGACATCCGACTATTCCGCCTTCCGAATGTTCCTCGACGTGGCCGAAGTAGGCATGATCTCCGATACCGGTACCGATCTGGCCGACGCCATCAACAAGGCAGCCGAACTTCTTGACGATACCTCCCCGGTTGATAAAGCCGTTATCGTTTTTACCGACGGCGAAACATTCGAAGGAAACGCCAAGAACGCGGCGTCCGAAGCTTATAAAAAAGGAATCAAAGTATATACCGTAGGCGTCGGATCGACTTCCGGCCGCCCTCTGCCCGATGATTCCTCCGGCGGCGGCCTGAAGAAAAACCGCGATGGTGAAATAATCATCTCCAGACTTAATGAAGATGAGCTTACGGATGTGGCAGCCGATGGCGGAGGAAAATTCTACAGGTCTACTCCGGGAAATACCGAACTCGATAACATCTTCGCTGATGTCAAAGGGCTCCAGGGAGAGGAAAAGGAAACCAGGTTTAAGGTCCTTTACGCTGAAAAATATAAATGGCTTCTCTTACCCGGTATCGCACTGTTGAGCCTGGCCTGTTTTATCCCTCAAGACAGGAGAAAACTCCATGCGTAATATGATTTTGATTGCGTTTTACATGCTTGTGTTCCATCTGGCGGCGGCCGACGAATTCCGCAGTAAAATTAACGAAGGCTATGATTATTACGGCAACGGTGAATACGATAAAGCGGCCGACTATTTCGGAAAAGCCGGAGTCCTGAAACCGGATAAGCCGCTTCCTAATTTCGATAAGGGTACCGCTCTGTATAAATCCAACGATTTTGAAGGTGCCGCCAGGGAATTCGCGGCCGCCATCGAAAAGCAGGAAGGGAAGTACCTATCCGATTTCTATTATAATTTGGGCAATTCCTACTACCAGGCCGGCAAATACAAAGAAGCCGCCGGCTCTTATATCGAATCGCTAAAGCGCAATCCCGACGATACTGACGCCAAACATAATCTCGAGCTCTCGATCAGGAAAGAACAGCAGCAGCAAAAGCAGCAGGAGAATCAGGACCAGAAAAACGACCAACAGGATAAACAACAACAGAAGAACGATCAGAATTCCCAGGATAAGCAACAACAGGAAAATGGCGACAAACAAAGCCAACAGCCTCAGAAGCAGGAAGAAAAACAGGATCAGGAGCAGATGAAAGCCGAGGAAAAAGAGGGGGAGATGACCGAGGAAGAAGCCAAAAGTCTCCTGGCCCGATTCGCGGAAGATGAGAAAGAGATCCAGAAAGAACTCAAGCAGGTCAAGGTCCGAGGGGGATCGGCCAATGACTGGTAGAAAGTTATCATTTATTTCCATAATTTTTGCTCTCTGGTCGTCAGCCGCCCTGGGAATTTCCATAAATACTTCGGTCGATACACAGCAGCTTGAACTCGGCAGCCAGCTCACTTTGACCATCACCATTGACGGTGAAGGGAGTTCCATCCCCGATCCGACCCTGCCCGACCTCTCGGATTTCGATGTTTACTCGTCCGGACGAAACCAGAGTATTTCCATGACCAACGGTAGATTCCAGTCGACTGTTGAGATGAATTATATACTTACCCCCAAAAAGACCGGAATACTGATAATCGGACCGGTAATTATCAAAGATAAAAAGATCATGGCTTCATCCGAGCCGATAAAAATCGTGGTCAGCCTGGCCGGACAAGCAGGGAAAATTCCTCAATCAAGACAGGGCAAAGCTCGCGGGGAATCACCACAGAAAACCGAAGATTTTTTCATCGAACAAACAGTTGATAAGAAAAATCCATACATTGGAGAACAGATCACCCTGACATTCCGTTTCTATAGAGCCGCTAATCTATGGGACGGGCCATCCATGGAATGGCCCAAATATGTCGGATTTGTAGTCGAGGATTTGCCGCCCCAAACCCAAAATTACAGGGTCGTCAACGGAAAACGGTATCATGTCACCGAAATAAAGCGGGCGCTGTTCCCGATTTCGACGGGAGAGGCAGTTATCGAGACACCGACGCTGACTATAAATCCCGATCCTTTTGGGGCTATGAGAGATCCTTTCTCGATGTTCGGCCGCGGATCAAAGCGGAGCAGTCCCAAGGTCTTGACTGCCAGATCGATTAGGTTGAATGTGAGAGCTCTACCGCAAAAAGGCAGACCAGATTACTTCAATGGAGCCGTGGGCAGATATAATATTAAAATCGGCATCGATAAAGATTCTGTGGGCGTAGACGAGCCCATTACCATGAAGATAACATTATACGGAACCGGTAATATCAAATCGCTGCCTTCAGTGGATATCCCGGATCTGCCTGATTTTCGCGTTTATGAATCCGGTCGGCAGGAGTCCGTAAATAACAGCGGCGGAGTTGTCTCCGGATCTATAGTTTTCGAACAAGCCATAATCCCGGTTACATCGGGAGAATTTACTGTGCCGGCGCTTAAATACAGCTATTTCGATCCGGGCAAAAATTCTTACGTGACTATAGCCGCGGAGCCGATAAATATAATCGCCTCCGGTGAGGGCTTGACCGACGTTGGCGGCGCTCCGAAGAATATTATCGCCGCTGGAAAAAAATCATTCGGATATATAATTACGGAATTTCCGGGCGAAGAAGAATACTTCGATCTGTTCGGAAGCCCCTGGTTCTGGATTCTGCAGATAACTCCCGTCTTCGGAATCGCCGGATCCGTGCTCTTCCGAAAACATTATATCAAACTCATGGGTGACCGGGCTTATGCCAGACGGTTCGGGGCGGGGAGAAGATCCAAACGGATATTCAAATCGGCCGCCCGCAGGAAAAAAACCGGCGATTATCCCGGATTTTACGCGGAGATTTATGATTTTATAGTCGGGTTTATTGCCGATCGTCTGAATCTGGGCAAATCCGCCCTGACCCTGGATGATATAAGATCGGATGAAAGAATCGATCAGACTGTTCGACTGGATCTCATAGCTTTTCTGGAAAAATGTCAGACCGCCCGATTCGCCCCGTTCTTCAACGACGAAAATCACGCGGATCAGCTGCTTAATGAAGCGTCCGATCTTTCCGGCCGACTGGAAAAACTGCTATGAAACAGTTTATCTGTTTTATGCTGATAACGATTCTCTCGGCCTTCAGTGTCGCCTCCGCGGCCGACAACGAAACCCTCTGGAACCAAGCCGCCGAATATTATGATAAAGGCGATTTCGTGTCGGCCATTGAAAACTACACCAAAATTATTCAACGCGGTTACTCTAATCCGAAACTGTTCTACAATCTCGGCAACTCCTATTTTATGGCCGGGGATATCGGTGAATCCATCTGGGCTTATCGTCGGGCTCTGAAAATCGACCCTCGAATGAACCAGGCCGCGGTCAATCTCGAATATGCCCGCTCATTCAATACCGATAAAATACAGATGGAAAAAGGCGGCTTTATTCTGGATCTCTGGAACGGTTTTACAGCTCTTTTGGGCCTGAACGGGTTTTTGATAATATTTACTATTTCATGGTGGTTATTGGCCTCTTCTTTGGCCTATATTCTGATTCGGGGCAAAGACCGCTCATGGCCATATTACCTGTTGATACTCGGACTGGTAATCGCTATCTTTGCCGGTGCCGCCTCCGCCCGGAGAATCAAGCTCGATCGTCTGAGCGTCTGGGGGGTGTTGATCTCTCAAACCGCGGATATTCGGGAAGGACCCGGCGATGATTTTAAAAGAATCGAAGTCGGACACGAGGGATTGGAGTTCAGGATCCTGGAAACCAGGGAAAACAGTTACCTTATTGAATTAGGAAACGGCTTAAAAGGCTGGGTGACAAAAGACGCCGTAATCGAAATTTGAAAATCATCAAACAAAAAAAGTTCTGGGGGCTGGTGCTCACCACGGGCCTCCTGATATACTGCTTCTACGATTTGGATATTTACGCTCTCTGGTCGGCTATCATCGCCATCGATACACGCTTTCTTATCCCCCTTTTATTTCTGGAGGGTTTGATAGCCTTGATTCGGGCTTCGAGGCTGAAGTTTCTTGTCGATACCGCCAGAAAGGTTGGAGTCCTGGCGATATATCCGGTTTATTGCATCGGTATTATGGTCAATCTGCTGATGCCATATCTGACCGGGCAGGTGGCCAGGGTATACCTTTTCAGCAGAAAGATAGGTCTTAAGAAAACCTTCATCTTTACCACTACCGTCCTCGAGGTTTTGTTCGACGGCATGGCTCTGCTGGGAATTATTTTCGTCACATCCCTTTTTGTGGTTTTGCCCGCCGAATTCCGGGCCTGGCATTTCATTGTTCTGGCGGCCATAATCCTCGGAGCTATGGCGATATTATTTGTTCTTTCCCGCTCCAAAGGATTAACTCATGATATCGTGGAAAAATTCAGTGGGCATCTGCCGAGGCATTCCCGAAAAAGAATCGACGATATCAAGTTTTCGTTCTTCTCCGGTCTTGGAACATTGAAAAGCTCCAGACATCTTACGGCCGTATCCGTATTGTCGGTATCATCATGGCTGGCCCAGGCCGCAATAGTATATTTTCTGATTCTGGCCTTCGGATTCTCCATTAATATCTGGGGAGCCGTAATTATTACTGCCGTGGTCAGCGTCATGATGACTGTGGTTATTGCCCCCGGCAATATAGGGACATTCCAGGGTGCCACCGTGGCTGCCATGCACCCGTTCGGCGTCGGTAAATCCGAAGCCCTGGCTTTTTCGTTTCTCCTCCATATATTCATCTATCTCCCCCCCATAATCCTCGGAGCGATATTCTCTTTCAAGGAAGGCCTGACTTACAGGCAGCTGAGGGTCGAGGGGGAAAAGGGCGTCGATAGCATCGATGTCACCAACGATGTCGTGGAGACTGCTGACGTAACCGAATCCAAGTGATCAGCCCCATCGGCAGGGTCATGACGGAAAGATAATCAAGCAGTCCTTTTATATTGACATAAACGTGCCTATGAAGTTAACTTTACCGACCTTGTTATGAACCGGCGAGCGCTGACAACAAAAACCCTGGCGATAGATAAAATACTCGCGGGAATGTATGGCGCCAAAAAACAATCGAGATTCAGTGACCCGACCGAGGAGCTCATTTTGACTGTCCTCTCCCAGAATACAAACGATACCAATCGCGATCGGGCTTTCCGGGCCCTCAAGGCCAAATTTCCGGCCTGGGCCGATATCGTTTCGTCTCGGCCTGTGGTAATCGAGAACACTATCAAAACCGGAGGTCTGGCCGGGGTGAAATCACGAAGGATAAAAAAAATCCTGCAACAGGTCGGTTTGAAGTCTCCGGATTATTCCCTGACTTTCCTTCAGGATATGTCGGACACGGAAGTCTGGGAATACCTTGTTTCCTTCGATGGAGTCGGCCCTAAAACCGCTTCATGTGTCATGATGTTTTCCCTGGGCAGAAATACCATGCCTGTGGATACCCATGTTCATAGAATAAGCAAAAGGCTTGGCCTGATTCCGGAAAATCTATCTGCGGAGAGCGCGCATGACTGGTTCAGAGAACAGAAATTGCCGGTAGATCTATATCAGCTGCATCTGAATATGATCCAGCACGGCCGAACTCTATGTCGCCCCGCAAATCCCAAATGCCAGGACTGCGGGCTTAAAAAAAAATGCCTGTTTTTCGAGAGTAAGGACGAATGATCAAAACGCTTACATATCATCCGGATGAAGGAGTCAAGGAGCATGCCGGCCTGATCGATTTCAAAGAACTGGCCGCCAATCATGATTGTACCTTCTGGGTCGACCTCGAAAAACCGGAGGACGAAGAAGCCTATATCCTGACCTCAGATTTTAAATTCCATCCACTGGTTATCGAGGACGTTATCGCCGAAAAAGAACTGCCCAAACTCGATGTTTTCGATAATTACCTCTTTTTGGTCTTCTACACGTCTTACTATAAAAGCGAGGGCGAACTTGGAACCAAGGAGATCGACCTGTTCTTTGGGAAAAATTATGTAGTTTCTATCCATAACGATTCCTTCCCCGTGCTGGACAGAATCAGAAATCGATGCCTTAAAGATGAAAGAGTCCTCTCCAGAGGAGCGGATTTCGCCTTTCATACTATCCTGGACTATATGGTCGACGAATTTGTAAACGTCCGAGAAGCGGTCCAGAAATTTATCGACCAGCTCGAAGAGAGTATTTTCTCCGGCCAGGCCGATCAGGAGATCTTGAAAAGAATCTTCGAGCTCAAAGAAGATATCGGGGCTTTGAGAAGGCTGGCCTCGTCTCAGAGGCAGATTCTCTGGCGTTTTTCCCGGGGCGAATACAAGCTGGTGGGATCGGATTCTTTGATATATTATCGTGACGTCTACGACCATATCAATAGCGTGGTCGAACATGCTGAAAATTTCAACGAACTGCTTTCCAATATCCTGGAAGTTTACTTATCCATGACATCGAACAAGACCAACGCTATTATGAAAACCCTGACTATTTTTACAGTTATTTTGCTGCCGTTGTCGGTCATTTCCGGCATATACGGAATGAACCTCGATTTCCCGGAAAAGCACATTCCCGGCAGCTATTTTATGGTGCTGGGCCTGATGGCTCTGATTGTTATCAGCCTCCTGGCCTTTTTTAAGCGAAAAGACTGGTTATAGCGGTTGACATCAGTGAAAATCACGATTATTTTATTTCCGAATTGGAAATGTTCGCGCAAAGAGAGATTTGATGGATAATGTAAATGTAATTAGAACCGGATTTATGGCCCCGGATTTTTCCCTTCCCGATACCCAGGGGAATATCTTATCCCTAAAAGAGTTTATCCGGGATTCTTTTGCGGCCGTTTGCTTCTTTTCAGATGAGCAGGCCGACAGAGTACAAAGCTACCTTAAGGATCTTAATTCAGCGTTGCCTGAAACCGCGTCGGGATTGCCTGTATCAGTAATAGCTGTATCACCCGAAAAAATCAGCAAATTAAGTCAAATGAAAGAGGAACTGGAGCTTTCCTACCCGGTGCTTTCCGATAACGGGATGGTTGTTTCCAGAAAATTTTACGTAGTGAACAGCTCCGATCCCAAGCCAGGCGTACACTTCACCGTCTTTGTTGTTGACGATGAAGGGATTGTCAGACATAGGGTTAGTGAGGTGGATGAGGTCTCAAAATTTGATTTTAATCTCTTGAAAAGCAAAATTTCCGCCTTGATTTAGGAAAACCTGCAACTTTTTGAGGATTATTCGTAGTTCCTATCAAAATACGGGCTGTGGCCCGATTTATTGTAGGCGAAATGAAAGATATGATAAAAGTCATAAAGGAAATCTCTTTGAAAACCGTGATTGTCGGGATGATACTGATATACTTACCTGCGTCCTTCTCTGCGGCCGAAACCATTAAAATCGATCTCAAGTACGCGGTCAATCGAGCGTTGCGGGAGGACGAGACCTATCTTGCCGCCACCAGAGAGACAGATAAAGCCAACAGCCTGGTTGTGGAAGCGGTTTCCGGCGCTTTGCCCCAGATTACCGGTGGAATGCGATTTCTGCGAAATTGGGAGATACCTACCGGCGTTTTCCAGATGGGGGATGAGGTTGTCACCTTTAAATTCGGTACTGAAAATAGCTATGTCGCCGATTTGACTCTGACACAGCCTCTCTATTCCGGAGGCAGGACAATCACCGCGCTGAAAATCGCCAGAATTTATAAAAAAATGACTGCCGAGATGGTCCGCCAGGCCCGCCAGGATTTGAAAATCAGGGTTTTTACAAGTTTCTACGGCGCCTTGCTGGCCAGGGAGCTTTACAGGGTTAATGAAGAATCTTTCGGCCTTGCCAGCGAAAATCTCGAGGTCGTGGGCAAACTATATGATCAAGGTATGGTAGCGGAATACGATTATCTTCGGGCCAGAGTCGGAGTGGCTAACGTCGAACCGATGCTTATCAAGGCCAGGACCGACGCCGAAGTCGCCGAAAATGCCCTAAAAAATATGCTCGGGTTCGATACCGATATTCAAATTGAACTGGATGCCGATATGGATTCCAATCTTTTCGTCATCCCTCCCATATCCACAGAAGACGCGGTGCTCGAATTAAAGGGAAACAGACCTGAAGTCAAATTGGTTTCGTTCCAAACTTCGCTGAATAAACAGATGATCTCGATCGCCAGGGCCGGCTACAGGCCGAGCCTGTTTTTCTCATCGAGCCTGCAATACCAGTCGCAATTCGATCGGGGAAGCGTTTTCGAAAAAAAATGGGACCGTTCGTTAAACAGTGTTATTATGCTCTCGGTGCCCATTTTCGATTCCTGGCGCACGCCGAGCAAAGTTAAACAGGCGAAAATAGAAATGATTCAGAGCGAACTTAAGGAAGAAGCGGTAATTAAAAATATGGTTCTCGATTTTAAGGCCGGTTTCGGACGATACAATGAAGCCAGGCAGAGGTTTTCGGCTCAGGGGGATGCTGTGGAATTGGCCCGGCGCGGATTGAGCATCTCCAACGTACGCTACGAAAGCGGTGTCGGTACCCAGCTTGAGGTCGCCGACGCCAGATTGTCGTTATCCAGCGCGGAGATAAACAGGGCAATGGCTTTTCATGATCTGGCGGTCAGTTACGCTTTGCTGATGAGATCTCTCGGCCGGGAAATAGAGCTGTTTTAGGAAAGATTTGAGGTAATCATGAGAAAATTAATGGCGTTCTTCTTGATAATCGGCTCGGCGGCGGTTCTTATCTCCTGCGGCGGCAACGATACTGAAGTTGCGCATAAGGAAAAAGCTGTACCGGTAACCATAGCTGAAGTCGAATCTAACGATATTTCAGTGAAGATGACCTACTCCGGCACTCTTGAAGGAGAACAACAGGCCCAGATTTTCGCCTCTATTCCCGAGGCCGTAGTCGAATTACCTGTCAAAGAGGGTAGCGAAGTAAAAGCCGGCGCTCCCGTGATATTATTGGATAAAAACGGGATGGCATCTCATTATAATCAGTCTCGGGCGGTTGTGTTGCAGGCCAGGGATAATTTTGATAAGATGGCCAAACTTTATCAGCAGGGGGCTGTTTCCGAGCAGGCTTATATCGGAGCCAGAACAGGCCTCGAGGTGGCCGAGGCTAACTTCGCGTCGGCACGTCAGCAGGTAGAGCTTACCAGCCCCATCTCCGGTATCCTGACCGACATTTCCGTAAATATCGGGGAGTATGCTCCTATGGGAATACCCCTCGCGACCGTCGCCAGAACGGATTTCATGCGGTTGACGTTGTTTGTCGATAGCCGGGGCGCGGCCATTATCAAAAACGGTGATAAAGCTATTATCACCGTGGATTCAAAAGAAAAGCTCTTCGAAGAATATACAGGGAAGGTTATCGAAACCGCCCGTTCCGCCGATCCTCAAACCAGACTTTTCAGGATCGAAGTGAAAATACCGAATCCGAAAGGTGAGTTGATCCCCGGTATGTTTGCCCGGGCCGAGCTGACTGTATTGGAGTTGAAAAACGTTCCCGCTGTTCCCCGGGAAGCGGTGTTCTCGGTCGAAGGAGTTCACAAACTGTTTATGCTGTCCGGAGATCGGGCTGTGGAGCGAACGGTTACCATAGGCGAATCGACAAAGGAGCTTGCCCAGGTAATATCGGGAGCTTCTCCCGGAGACACTGTTGTGGTCGTCGGCCGCAACCTGATCGAGGACGGAACCCTGGTCAAAATCTCAAATCTACTCGATAGCTCAGTGGAAAACTCCAAAAGGGCGATACCGGAGTCCGAAGGGTAATATATGTATATATCCGATTTATCCGTAAAGCGGCCTGTTTTCACCACCATGGTCATCACAGCCTTGATCGTATTGGGTGTGGTTTCTTATAGCCGCATGGACGTCGATCTTTTCCCCGATGTCGATTTCCCCTTTGTGACTGTTACCACTATTTATCCAGGAGCCGGCCCCGAAGCGGTAGCCAACGATATTACCAGAAAAATCGAGGACGCCATAAACCCGATCGCCGGTGTCAAGCATATTGAGTCGAGATCGAGCGAGGGGGTATCGTTCGTTTTCGCCCAGTTCACTTTGGAAACCGATGGGATAGTCGCGACACAGGATGTCCGGGAAAAAATAGCTTCGATCCGTTCCGATTTGCCGAAGGATATCGAAGATCCCGTCGTGCAGAAGTTGGATCCGCTGGCTAAAGCCATAATGTCTGTTGTCATGGCCGGAGATCGTTCCCCGAGAGAATTGACATCGCTTGCGGATAAAGTCGTCAGGGAACGACTTGAATCTGTGGAGGGTGTTGGATCGGTCTCGATTCTGGGCGGAAGCGAGAGGGAGTTCCAGGCGCTTCTGGATCTCGACGCCATGAACGCCAGGGAGATATCATTCAATGATATCTCATTCGCCATATCGGGCTCGAATATCGAACTTCCCGGCGGACACCTAAACCAGGGACCGAGCGAGACTCTTGTCCGAACCATGGGACGGTTCGAGAGTATCGATGATATTAAAGATGTTATAGTGAAAAATATAAACGGCAAACCGATACGGTTGAGCGAAATCGCGACTGTTCTGGATACAGTGGCCGAGCGGCGAAGTCTTGCCCGGTACTCGAAGAAAGACGCGATTACTCTGGATATAAGAAGCCAATCCGGCGCCAACGTGGTAGATCTTGCCGCCAAAGTGCGCCAACGGCTTACGGAAATTAATCAAATCCTGCCCGCCGGTGTCAAGGCCGAGGTAGCGCTGGATAACTCGGTATTTATCGAAGAATCATTGCATGATGTCCAGGTGACCATTTTCTTCGCCGGGGCTCTGGCTATCCTGGCGATATTTCTGTTCCTCGCCAATATGCCGTCGACCATAATAACAGCTATAGCGATACCCACATCTATAATCGCGACCTTTACCGCTATGAAGGCTCTCGGATTTACATTGAATATGATGTCGCTGATGGCTCTGTCGCTGGCCGTAGGATTGCTTATCGATGACGCCATTGTGGTTATCGAAAACATTTACAGGCATCTCGATATGGGCAAATCCCGCGCGGAGGCGGCCAAAGCAGGCACGGCCGAAATAGGCCTGGCGGTTATGGCCACCACTTTTTCAGTCGTGGTCGTGTTTTTGCCGGTGGCTTTCATGTCCGGCATTATCGGACGATTCTTCTATCAGTTCGGTATGACCATCGCGGTGGCTGTACTGGTTTCGCTGTTTGTGGCTTTCACACTTACTCCGATGCTGGCCTCGAAATTCCTGGAAAAAGAAAAACCGTTGAAGCATGGATCGGGAAATCCAGTCACCGCGGTTTTGTACTATTGGAATTATATTTTTAAGAGATTCGGAGATATTTATCATACCACGCTTGCCTGGACATTGAATAACAGAATAATTACTTTACTTATCGCCATAGGAGGATTTGTATTATCACTTTACCTTGTTAAATTTCTCGGCGTCGAATTCTCCCCCAAAGCTGATCAGGCCCAGTTATTCGTCGATTTCAAGACTATGGCCGGTTCGAGTCTCGAAAGATCCTCGGAGTTGGCCGGGCAGCTCGAGTCTATTATCGGATCACATAAGGATGTTGTCAAAAACCAGCTTCTGACTCTCGGTGGCGGTCTTACCCCTATTAACGAGGGTCAGATTTACGTCAAACTGACAGATAAGAGTGAACGTGATTTGACTGCCTTTGAAATTATCGATATCCTGCGCGATGAATTGGCTGCTGTGCCGGGCGTATCATTTAGTGTGGCCCCGGAGCCGGCGCATGGCGGCGCGGGAGGTTTGGTGCAGTATTCTATCCGAGGTCCTGATTATGACAGGATCAAAATCCTGGCGGCATCATTGGAACAGATTTTAAAGGAAACGCCGGGTGCGGTGGATATTGATAACAGCGAAAAACAGTCCAGGTCGGAATACCAGGTCGTCGTGGATAGAGGCATGGCCAAGGATCTTGGCCTGAGCGTGATGCCAATCGCTATGACTGTCAGGAACCTGGTTGATGGCGCCAGGGTTGGCCGCCTCAAGGAAGGTGACGAGGAATACGATATCAGGGTACGGCTCGCCCCATCCTACCGGACCAGTATCGAAAATTTGAATAATATCTATATCAACTCCGAGAAAAAAAATCGGGGCGCCGATATGTCGATTCCGTTAAGGCAGGTTGCCAGGGTTATCGAAGAAAAAGCCCCTACCGAAGTAAGACGTTTCGAACGTCAAAGAGAAATCAGGATGACCGCTAACCCGGCGACCGGTTATACTTTGGGCGATATAAATAGTTACGTCGCCGAAAAAATGGAAGCGGTCAATATTCCGACCGGTTATATCGTCGCCCCGGTCGGCGAATCGGAAATTATGCAGGAATCGTTCGGACAGATAGGGATCACCCTGATGCTGGCTGTCATATTCATTTATCTACTCCTGGCCTCCCAATTCGAATCCTTCCTCGATCCGTTTGCTATGGGCATGTCGCTGGTCATGGCGCCCGTCGGCGCTATTCTCGCCTTGTTGGTTTTTCGATCGGCGATATCGATCATGTCGTTGATAGGTATAGTCTTTCTAATGGGGCTGGTCACCAAAAACGCTATCCTGCTTATAGATTTTATCAAACAGGCGCGGGCGAAGGGTGTCGATAGAACCGAAGCGATCCTGAAGGCGGGATCCATAAGACTTCGACCCATTTTGATGACCTCACTTTCCATGATTCTGGCTATGATTCCCCTCGCCCTTGGGGTAGGTCCGGGCGCGGAATTCCGGGCTCCCATGGCACAGGCCATCATCGGAGGTCTGACATCGTCGACTCTGTTGACTTTGATCGTCGTTCCTGTTGTTTATACATTGTTGGATGATATGGTTGCTTTTTTTACCGGAAACAGGAAAAAATCAATAGTCGGGCATACTCCGGGAACCTCGGTTGATGGTTTGACGGTTGATGACTGATAATGATATCAGTCGATTTTAACAACCTTACCGGAAATACACGTCTTTTTCTGGATTTCATCAACAGTTCGAAATCCTCCCTCCCCTTCTTCAAATACGATTTCAAAAGCAAAACCTCATATCTGGATGCCGCCGAAACTATCGATAAAAAATCATTCAGGCGAACCGAAATCACCTCCATTATTGAAAAATCTCTATCGGATTATGATATTTCCCCGGAATTAAAGAGAAATTTGGATAAGCTCTCCAGTCCGGATTCCCTGGTGGTTTTTGCCGGTCAGCAGGCCGGCATGCTATTGGGCCCGATGTATACCGTTATCAAGGCTCTGACCGCCCGCAAGCTGGCCTCGCAACTGGAGGCCGAACTCGGTCGCCCGGTTGTTCCCTGTTTCTGGATAGCTACCGATGATCACGATTTTGACGAGATTAAAACCGCCCGCTTTCTCGATCGATCCGGCCAATGTGCCGACGTATCCTACCAGCCGCTTAGTCCGTTTTACGGAGCTCCTATGGCTGAAACTGTTCTTGATGATAATATCGTTTCCTTCATCGAAACCGTTAAAGGCAATCTTATCGAAACCGAGTTTACTCCCGATGTGATGGATTCAATCAAGGATAGCTATCGATCGGGTCGGAGTATCTCCGCCGCTTTCCTTTCGATGTTTCTAAATACTATGGGGGATTTCGGGGTAATTCCGGTGGACCCCAATTTCCCCGGCATGAAACGGGTCTTTTTGCCGGTGTTCAAAAGGGAAATCGAAAATCACGCTGAAATCTTCGACCTGTTCGAGTCACGGTCCGGCCGGATTATGGCCGACGGATATCATCGTCAGGTCCACAAAACCAAAGACAGCCTGAATCTTTTCCTGAATGAAAAGGGGAGAAAAAACATCCTCTGGGACAACGTCCAATACCGTCTTCAGGATGATGATATTGGATTTTCAGAGGAAAAATTGCTGGAGATTCTCGAAAGCCGACCGGAGAGCTTCTCACCAAATGTCTGCCTTCGACCGGCTGCGCAATGTTTCGCTTTTCCCACTATCGCCCAAATCGTGGGGCCGTCTGAGGCCGCCTATTTTGCCCAGATCGAACCGCTGTTTAACTTTCTCGATATTCCCTGGCCGGTCATCAGGCCCCGCCTGTTCTCCTCGGTCATGGAACCGCAGATCAAGAGGAATTTCGAAAAACTATCGCTTGATTTTGTATCCTTATATAACGATACCGAGCATGAAATCAGCCGGGTCATCAAGGCTAATTTCCCCGCCGTCATTCAGGACGAGACCGAATCCATGAGACGTGAAATAGAAAATAAGTTAGTCGATCTCGCCGAGCCGCTGAAAAAAAGCGATCCGGGAAGTCATCAGGCTATCGAGCATGCTCAAAAAAGAATCGACCACGAGTTCAATCATCTTTCCAAAAAACTGTTCTCTGTTCATAAAAAACGTCACGATACCGTGAAGGACCAGATACATCGGGCCGCCGGTTTCATGTTTCCCGCGGGGAGATTTCAGGAGAGAGTTCTATCGCCGCTTTATTTTATTAATAAATTCGGTCACGGTATTTTCAAGCTCATAGATGACCAGCTCGATATGGAATCGTCCGGGCATCAGATAATAGAGATATAATCATGAAAGTCGGAATCGTATGCTATCCGGTTAAGGGAGGTTCCGGAGTTGTTGCCTCGGAGCTGGGATTGGCGCTGTCCGCTATGGGAGTCGAGGTGCATTTCTTCTCCTACGCTTTGCCTTTCCGGCTGACTGGATTCGACTCCAACTTCATATTCCATGAGGTCGAGGTTTCCAACTATCCGTTGTTCAAGTATCCGCCGTATACTCTTTCTCTGGCGACCAGGCTGGCCGAAGAATCCAAAAGGGTCGGGCTCGATATAATCCATGTTCATTACGCCATACCTCACGCCATCAGCGGTTATCTGGCCAAGCAGATTCTCGGCGCCGACGCTCCCAAATTGATTACCACCCTGCATGGAACCGATATTACTCTCGTCGGACAGCACCCGTCCTTTTATTCGGTCACCAAGTTCTCCATGGAGGTTTCCGACGCTTTGACTACGGTCAGCAAATATATTGTCGACAGAACCAAAGAATCGTTCGGCATCACCAAAGAGATCAAAATGATCCCCAATTTTGTCGATATCTCCAGATTCAAGCCCGATCAAAAAGGCTGCGACCGATCCGAGTTTGCCGGCCCGAATGAAAAGATAATCGTTCACATGTCCAATTATAGACCGGTAAAAAACACGGCCGATGTTATTAAAATATTCGATACCGTTAACAGGCGCTTACCATCGAAACTTCTCTTGGTCGGCGACGGTCCTGACGCTCCCAATATCCTGTCGCTGGCCGCCGATTTGGGATTGAAAGACAGAGTCATCTTTCTCGGCGGGCAGGATATGGTCGAGTCGGTTCTTTGCAAAGCCGATCTCTTCCTGCTGCCGTCCGGCTCAGAAGCCTTCGGATTGGCCGCTCTCGAAGCTATGGCCTGCGGAGTGCCGGTAGTCGGCTCGATTGTGGGTGGCCTGCCCGAACTGGTCAGCGACGGTCAAACCGGATACCTGGAGCCCGTAGGCGATATCGGGGCAATGGCTCGCAGATCGATAGAGATACTGTCTGATACGGAGATGCATCGGAAAATGTCTTTGAACGCCAGGAGGATCGCGGTCGAAAAATTCAACACCGAAAAAATCATAAAGGAATATTATTCACTCTATCAAGAGGTCCTGGCTGATGGATAATATCAAACTTGACGTTCTGGCCATAGCCGCCCACCGCGACGATACCGAAATAGTCTGCGGCGGCACGATTATTAAATTCGTCGATTTGGATTACGCTGTGGGAATACTCGATCTTACAGCCGGAGAATCCGGCTCCCGCGGCGACGCTGATAGCAGAGCCGACGAGGCCGAATGTGCCGGGCAGGTCATGGGTATAAAATACCGTCACAATCTGGAGCTTCCTGATGCCGGGCTCTACGACACCCAGGAGAACGCCCTTAAAGTAGCCGAAGTGATTCGCCGGACAAAACCCGAACTTGTCATTTTGCCCTATTGGGAGCAGCGTCATCCGGATCACTCGACCGCCTCCCAGATCGGCTATCGGGGATGTTTTCTGGCTGGGCTGGGTAAGATGCCGATAGGGGGCGAGCCATATCGTCCGAGGAAAATCATCTATTCGAGCTCCTTCCACGACGTGCCCCCGACCTTTGTAGTCGATATCAGCGAGCAGTTCCAACGTAAGTGCGAGGCTGTCGCCTGCTACAAGACCCAGTTCGAGGAGAAGCCGGATCAGCGCGAGGTTTATCCTCCCGCCCGGAACATTTTCGATTATATGGAGATCAGGAATCGTCAGTACGGCTATATGATCGGGGTCAGGTATGCCGAATGCTTCATCCAAAAGGAGAAGTTCTCGGTCGACGATCCGTTGAAGCTGGCCGGCAAATCGATCTGATAATCGTCCCGCGATATAAGATTCCCTTTTGCCTTGATTCACCATATCCCAAACGCTATAATGGTTTCGGAAGAGGATGGGGTCTGGTGGCCCCTGCGGCCTTCAAAGCCGTTGGCGGTCGGTGTTCCCGGGCGCGGGAGGTTCGATTCCTCCCCCTTCCGATAATTTAATAATCCCCCAAAAAATCATAAAACTTTTCCGACCCTTTTTCCGTAGTTAAATTAGAAAAGCTAAGGACTAAAGGAGTCCGGTATGGTTGGCCGCCATTATCGCGTTAGTTCATTATTCGAATTTGAGTATAGTAACAGGCGCCTCTACCGTTTTGCCTTTAGAACAGTCACCAATTTATAAGAGGAGCCAAAGCATGCGAAGTATCCTCGCACGAAACAGATCAGCGAATCTCCGGCTTTGGATAGTCGCCGGAACCTGTCTTCTCGGTCTGGCGACCTCGGCCGTTGCCAATTTCGAGCCGATGTTCAGCCCGACTCTCGAAATCAAAAAAGCCGCGGCGGCCATCAAAATCGATGGCAGCGTGGACGACGCGGAATGGCAAAACGCGGGGCGGGCCGATAGTTTTGTCGAACGGTATCCCGGAGACAATACCGAACCGGAGGTCAGAACCGAGACCTTTGTCACCTATGATGACCATAACCTCTATATCGGCTTTATCTGCCATGATGACCCGGCGGAAATCCGGGCCAGCATGACTCAGCGCGATCAATTTCATGGCGACGATGCCGTAGGTGTCCTGATCGATACTTATGGCGATGCCGCCTGGGGTTACGAATTGTATGTAAACCCGTACGGTATCCAAAAGGATTTCCTTTGGTCGAGTATCAGCGGAGACGATCCCGGGTTTGACCTTATATGGGAATCGGCCGGCCGGATCACGCAGTCGGGCTACCAGGTCGAGATAGCCGTCCCATTTGCCAGCATGCGTTTCCCCAATAAAGATGTTCAGTCGTGGAAAGTCGATTTTCGTCGTAATCGTCCACGCGATAGCTATAAGGAATATTCATGGGCGGCTTATGATCGAAACGAGAAATGTATCCCTTGTCAGTTCGGCACCTTTAACGGCATAAGCAATGTTCGTCCCGGCAGAGGATTTGAAATCATGCCGACCGTTGTCGCTAATCAATCCGGAAGTCTGCGAATTCCCGGAGATCCCGGCTCGCCGTTTGATAACGCCGATCCGGAGGGCGAGATTTCCGTGGGGGCGAAATACTCGGTTTCATCCGATATTACGGTCGAGGGGAGCTATAATCCCGACTTCAGCCAGGTAGAGGCGGACGCTGCTCAAATCGATGTCAATACTACTATCGCCCTTTTCTACCCGGAAAGGCGGCCATTTTTCCAGGAGGGCAGCGATATATTCCGCACTATTTTCAATTCTTTCTATACCCGCACTGTCAACGATCCGCAATTCGCGGTAAAACTGACCGGGCGCATGAATCGCCTGAGCGTGGGCTTTCTTTCCGCGCGCGATGAGAATACTCCCTATATAATTCCTCTGGAAGAAAGGAGTATTATCAGAAATACCGGCGAGAGCTATGTCAACGTATTAAGAGCATCGCGGACTTTCGGGGGAGATAACCATCTCGGATTTATTGTTACCGATCGCCGGATGGAGCCGGAGGGGTCCGGGACAATAGTAGCCGTCGACGGCGATTTGAGATTAAGCCGAAATTATAGCGTTGTCGGGCAGTATGTCAAAAGCCACACTAAGGAACCGATCGACAGCAGTTTAAGCGTCGGTTTGGAAAATGTGAAATTCGACCATGATAAGTACAATGCGGCCCTTGACGGGGAATCATATTCGGGTGACGCCTTCGTATGCCAATTCAGACGCCGCGCCCGGCACCTGAATTTTACGGTAAATTACGATCATGTAGCGCCGTCATATAGAACCGAAACAGGTTACGATCCCTGGAGCGACTACCGGAATCTCACGGTTTACTCCAATTATATTTTCTATTTTGAGAAGGGGATTTTCGAGAGGATCTCGCCGGCGTTATACGCGGATAGAAGATGGAATTTCGATAGCGAGGAAAAGTGGACGCATATCAATCTGGGTTTCGACAGCAATTTGAAATTCGCCCAAACTTATTTCAGCGCGAGGTATGGTACCGGAAAGGAGTCATGGGGAGGAATTCAGTTTGATAATCTCTGGAGCGCGGAGATGAATATAGGGAGCCGGTTGAGCGATCAGGTCGGCTATGATCTCTATTTCAATCGGGGCCGGGGAGTCGCGCGCTGGCTTCTTGTGGAAGGCAATGAAACATCGTTGTTCGGAGCGCTTAATCTCAAACCGATCGATCGACTGATTATCGAGCCGACGATCAGCTACGCCAGAAGCACGAACTCAGAAACCGGCGAGGAGCTTTACAGTGGTTATATAGCCCGCGCCAGGGTCCTCTACCAGGCCAATCGCGAACTTTCGCTGCGTTTCGTGGTTCAATTCAACGATTTCTCCCGGAAATGGGAATTCGACCCGCTATTGACATACCGAGTAAGCACGTTTTCGCTTTTCTATATAGGCTCGACCTATGATTACGATGATCTGGCGGTCAATCCCGCCGATCCGGATAACTGGAAACTAACATCGCGCCAGTTCTTCATGAAATTGCAATACCTGTTCAGAACCTGATAATACTATAATCGAACAGGCTACCTTTTACATCGCGGTCCGGCCAAGGCCGGGCCGTTTTTTTTATTGCCAGGTTGTCGATCTATATTGTTAATTTATCATCGATAGCAATGACGATTCCAATCATGGAGCGAAAACATGAAAATATTCTTTAATTTCGATAGTCTCGGCACAAACTACCAAAAAGAGATATTGGGCGGGCTGACCACGTTTTTCGCCATCGCCTATATTATAATCGTCAATCCGGCAATACTCGAAAAAGGCGGTTTTCCCAGAGACGCTTCCGTAACCGCGACTATCATCGCCGCGGCTGTAGGCACCCTTCTCATGGCCTTCTACGCCAAACGTCCTTTCGCCATCGCGCCTTATATGGGTGAGAACGCTTTCATCGCCTTTACTGTATGCATCGGTATGGGGTATCGTTGGGAAACAGCCCTGGGCGCCGTATTTATCGGGGGAATCCTTTTTATCCTGATCACCGCCGTTCGCGTTCGAAGCTGGCTTTCGCGTGCTATTCCGGATTCTTTGAAGTTGAGTTTCGCCGTCGGGATAGGTTTTTTTATCATGTTCATCGGGCTCAATGAAACCGGAATAATCCGCCTGGGTATCGAAGGAGCGCCGGTCAGAATCGGCCAGCTTTCCGCTATCGGGCCGATGCTCGGCATATTCACTGTAATCCTGATTTCGATTCTCATGATCCGCAGAATCCCGGGCTCGATAGTCATCGGAATATTGACGACTACTGTTATCGCCTTTATCACCGGCGCGGCCAAATGGCCGGCGGCGCTGATTTCCCCGCCACCGTCGATATCGCCTTTGTTCCTCGAGCTGGATATATCCGGAGCGCTGGCCTTGGATTTTCTCCCGGTCGTTTTAGTTGTTTTCATCCTTGATTTCGTCGATACCATGGGCACCTTGATAGGGGTCTCAGCTCGGGCCGGGCTTCTGGACGAGAACCGCAACCTGCCCGAAATAGAGAAACCGATGATGGTCGACGCTATCGCCACCGTAACCGGAGCTCTGCTTGGAACCACCACCACTGGTACCTTCATCGAATCCACCGCGGGTATTGAGGCCGGAGCTAAAAGCGGATTTGCTTCCCTGGTGACCGCGATAATGCTCCTGCTTTGCCTGTTTCTGGCCCCTCTGTTCGTGGCCGTACCGCCGTTTGCTTATGGAGCGGCGTTGATCGTTGTCGGCTTTTTGATGTTATCCCCGATCAAAGATATACCGTACGACGATTATTCCGAGCTGTTTCCGTCGGTAGCCACTATCGCTCTGATGAGCTTTACCTATAATATAGGATTCGGTATGGCGGCGGGATTTGTGCTCTATCCTGTCTTCAAGCTCGTATCGGGCAGATTCAGAGAACTGTCGTGGGGCAGTTGGATACTCTTCGGGATAGCGATGCTCCTGTTTATATTTTATCCGTACGAGAAGATATGAGGCCGTGATAAATCGAGATATCCGGTCAAAAGCGAAGGTATCCGTTGATACGGGAACCGGGCTTTCGCAAATGGCTTGAATAATCTACGGGGAATAGGCTATATTTAGCCCTGAAATTTATGGGGAGGTTTGTTGGACAGGAAAAAAGAGATTTTCAAGCTGACTCATTATGTGGCCTGCGCCGGCTGAGCGTCTAAATTCAGCAAGACTGAACTGGCCCAGGTTCTGGGTCAATTGAACAATCAAAAATACGATAATGTCCTGGTCGGCACGGCGCTTTATGATGACGCAGGAGTGGTCAGGATCAGCGACGATCTGGCTCTGGTTACTACGGTGGATTATTTTACGCCTGTAGTCGATGACGCCTTCGATTTCGGCGCGATTGCCGCCGCTAATTCCCTCTCGGATATTTATGCCATGGGAGCCCGGCCGATATCGGCGTTGAATATCGTAGGTTTTCCGGAGAAGAATATCCCGATAGAGATCCTGAAGGAAATTATGAACGGCGGTTTATCAATAGCCAAACAGGCCGGAATGCCGATAGTCGGCGGGCATACGATCAAGGCCCCGGAGCCGTTCTACGGTATGTCGATAACCGGAGTTATCAACCCGAAAAAGATCATGGCCAATTCCACCGCCCGGGACGGTGATCGTTTGTATCTGACCAAACCGCTCGGTACCGGGGTGATCACCACCGCGCACAAGAATGGCAAAGCTGACGATAAAACTGTGGCGGCAGCCGTGGCGATAATGAAAGAGCTCAACCGGGCGGCCTCCGAAGCCGTATTGTCGGTCTGCGCTTCGGAGTCGTCATATATCTGCTCGGCGACCGATATCACCGGCTACGGCTTCCTGGGGCATTTGAGCGAGATGCTTTTAGGGTCTGATTCATCGGCTGTGATCGATTTTTCAAAAATTCCAACGATACCGGGAGCCCTGAATCTGGCCGAAAAAGACCTGTTCCCCGGCGGAAGCCGATCCAATCTGTTGAGCGTGGAACCCGATATGCTCTGGGACCGCGATTTCGAAAAATATGAAAAGCTCCTCCTGGCCGACGCTCAAACGTCGGGCGGGCTGTTGATCGCCGTAAAACCCGATCTTGCGGATAAACTCGAAGCCCAAATGAAAAACAGAGGTTTGAATTTCGCCATGATTGGCGAGATCACCAAAAGAGAAAAATGGCTGATAAAAGTAATAAAAAACTAAAACTATCCGAATTCCCCAGCATTTCATCCGTTTTGGAGGACGGCTCTCTAAAGCCGTTAATGGAAAAATGGTCGTTCCAGTTTGTCTCGGCCGAGGTTAAACGTCTGGCCGCCGAGATGAAAAAAGAGACAGGAAAATCCGGCAGGCTGCCGTCGAAAGAGGATATCACAGACAAAGTATCAGAATTATTCAGACAATTCGATAACGATCTCATAAAGCCGGTTATTAACGGTACCGGCGTGATCCTGCACACCAATCTCGGACGCGCGCCGATATCGCCTGCTCATTACGATCATCTTCGCGACTCGGTCTGCGGCTATTCTAATCTCGAATTCGATATCGCCTCGAACAAACGCTCCAAACGGGCCACAATGGCCGGGCGGATACTGGCGGCCCTCTGCGGCGCGGATGCGGGGATGGCGGTCAACAACAACGCTTCCTCGGTCTTTATGGTCGTGGCCAATCTTGCCGAAGGCAAAGAAGTCATAATCTCGCGCGGACAGTTGATCCAGATAGGCGGAGGGTTCCGCATACCTGAAATAATCGAAAGATCAGGGGCCGTATTGAAAGAGATAGGCACCACTAATAAAACCTCTCTGAATGATTACAAAAAGGCCATTTGCAAAAACACCGGTCTAATCCTGGCGGTGCACAAAAGCAATTTTGTTCAAAAGGGATTTACCGAGGAGCCCGGTCCGGCCAGGATCGCGGAGTTAGCCAAACAAAAGAAAATCCCGTTCTGCTACGATCTGGGCTCGGGACTTCCACCGAAAACCGGGCTTTCTTTTAGAATCGACGAAGAGGATATCGCCGGGGCGGTAAGAACCGGCGCCGACCTGGTTTGTTTCTCCGGAGATAAGCTTCTCGGCGGGCCGCAGGCTGGATTGATCGTCGGAAAAAAGAAATATATAGCGGCCCTCTTAAAAGACCCACTCTATAGAGTAGTTCGGCCGGATAAACTGGTCATCGGGCTTCTGGAAAAAACTCTTCTCGGCTATCTTGCCGATAACGCCAATAATCCATGCTGGGAGATGGCCTCCTGTTCCATCGATGAATTGAAAAAACGGGCAGATAAGATAATCTCGGCAGCTAATAGTCCGACAGTCCGACCGACCGATCTTAAAAGCTCCTTCGGCGGAGGATCATTGCCGGATTATGAATTCGACAGCTTTGGTATCATGATTTCGGGCAACCCGACCGCGCTTTCGGATAAGCTCCGCCATCATTCCACACCGGTAATAGCCAGATCGGTTTCATACGGCGTGATGATAGATCTGCGCGCGGTATTGCCCGGTCAGGATAACGTTCTTATCGATGCCATAAAATCATGTTTGTAGTAGGTACAGCCGGTCATATAGACCACGGCAAATCGGCGCTGGTTCTGCGAATGACCGGGATCGATCCCGATCGTTTGCCGGAGGAAAAAAAACGCGGCATGACCATAGACCTCGGTTTCGCCTGGGCCAGGCTGCCGTCGGGAAGAGATATCGGCATTGTCGATGTTCCAGGGCATGAACGTTTCGTGAAAAACATGGTCGCCGGAGTGGGAGGGATCGACGCTGTCATATTCGTTGTCGCCGCCGACGACGGCTGGATGCCGCAATCCGACGAGCATTTTCATATCATTAAATTGTTGGGAGTTAAGACCGGCCTGGTCGCCTTGACCAAGAAAGACCTCGTAGAGCCTGACTTTCTGGAGCTTCAAATTGAGGATATCCGCGATCATCTCCGGGGGAGCTTCCTCGAAAACTGCCCCGTAATTCCGGTTTCCAGTATCACCGGTGACGGTTTTGATGAGCTTCAAAAATCCCTCGATTCCCTGTTGACCGAGAATATCCAGCGTCCCGATATAGGCGCGGCCAGGCTCTTCATCGACCGCCGTTTTACAATTCAGGGGATCGGCACCGTTGTTACCGGAACCCTTCTCGAAGGCAAGCTGGCGCTCGATCAACAGGTGGAGATACTGCCGTCCGATATGACTTCCCGTATAAGAAATCTGCAAACTCATCAGGAGATATTAAAAGAGGCCGTGCCCGGAAGCCGGGTGGCGGTTAATCTGGTAGGACTGGAGAAAACCCAGATCGACAGGGGAGACGCGGTTTGTTCGCAAGGATCCGTTATTCCGACCGAAAGAATCGCGGCCGAAATATCTCTTTTGGAAAGATCCAGATTTCCTCTCAAAAACGGTTTTGAGATTTCATTCCTGCTCGGTACGGCCGAACTGAACGGCCGTGTCTATCTCCTGGAAACCGATCTTCTCAAGCCGGGGGAGAAGTCGTTGGCCAGAATACATCTGAAATCTCCGGTTGCCGCCAAGCTTGGCGATAGATTCATACTTCGGCGGATAAGCCCCCAGGATACTATCGGGGGAGGCGTAGTTCTCGATACCGACGTGATTGTCGGCCGCAAGAACAAAAACAGGCAGCTGAATATTTTGAAAATGAGATATGATCTCGTTCCCGAGAAAATTATATCATCCGAACTGCTCAAAGGGGCGAAAGCATCCCGCTCGAAGCTTGGCAGGAATATTCCCTTCGCGATATCCGTATTCGAACGGGCTCTCGAACAAATGACACAAAGGAATGAAATTGTTATTTCCGGCGACGATATCATCTCCAGAGATTTCCTCGAAAAATTCGCCGACCCGACCTGCAGGATCATCGAGCAGGATCACCAGATGAGACCATGGGCCGATGGAGTGGAGATAGGGGTTTTGGCCAAAAAGCTGAAACTCGAACCTGACAAACTACCCGAGGTTCTGGATTACCTCGTTTCCTCCGGCAAGGTTAGGCTCGATAAGGGATTTATAAAACTTCCTGAACACAACGCACAACTCAAACCGGAGCAAAAACAGCTTAAAGGAAAATTAATGGCCCGTCTCTCGGCCAGCCCTCTCGCTGCTCCGATAAAAAAGGAGTTTGTCGACGAAGACCCGACCTATGAAGTCGTGATTAATTTTCTTCGAGATAGAGGCGAGATCATCGAGCTTAAGGGAGGAATCCTTTTCACCACCCGGGATTTTGAGAAAATAACTCAAGACGTCGCCGCTTTTCTGGGTGAAGCCAAACAGGCCACCGCCGCCGATATCAAAACCCATCTTAACACCAGCCGAAAATACGTTATCCCTATATTGGAACGGCTCGATCAACTGGGTGTTACCATTCGCAAAGGGGATTTCAGGGTTTCTGGAACATCTTAACGTCGGGGTAGAATTATGAAAATTAAATCGATCTTCATTAACGGCGATTTTCTTACTTTCGATAAGAAAACAGATCATTGCCAGGCTCTGGCTGTCGAGGACGGTATCATAACCGATATCGGATCCAATCTCGAAATCAAGCCGCTAACCAGACGAGGGTACTCGGTATATGATCTAAAAAAGAAGCTCGCGGTTCCCGCAATTACCGACGCCCATTTGCACGTGCTCTCGGTAGGGAATCTTTTCAAACGGGTCGATCTGGACGGCGTCGATTCGCTCGAAAAGGTCGCCGCTCTTTTAAAAAAATACTCGTCCGGATTGAAGCCGGGACAGTGGCTTCGCGGGCGAGGATGGAACAAGAATCTCTGGGGCGGCGAATTCCCGGATAAATCCCTGCTCGATAAAATTACCGAAAATCCGGTAGCGCTGGGCAGCAAGGACGGTCATCTTCTCTGGGCAAATTCAGCGGCGCTGGATTTCTGCGGAATAGATAGAGATACTCCGAATCCGCCGGGTGGGGTAATCGCTAAAGACGATAAAGGCGAACCTGACGGGATATTGAAGGAGAACGCTGTCGAATTAGTCTATAGCCGGATACCTCGTCAGACAGCGGAGGAAGAGACCGAATCGCTCCTGGCGGCGCAGAAACATCTTCTGAAGCTGGGCGTTATCGGTGTGGGCGAATGCGAAACCAGACATAGTCTGCTTTCGAGATATCGCGAGCTTGACGGAGTCGGGAAACTGCGATTGCGGGTGTTCCGATTGCTGCATCCCGATGACCTGGATAAATACGGGGAAAGCGGCCTCAAAACGGGAGTGGGGAGCGATCATCTGCGGATCGGCTGTTTGAAACTTTTCGCCGACGGAGCGCTCGGTTCGCAAACCGCCTATATGTTCGAGCCCTACGAGGGATCGAATGATAATTATGGCGTGGAAACGCTGACCACCGCCGCGATGGAGCATTATATCGCCAGGGCCGCGGATATCGGGATTTCGGTTGCCATACACGCTATAGGCGATAAGGCTAACTGCCAGGCACTGACCGCGCTCGGAAATTATGCCGATCGATTCGCCGCCAAAAAACTTCTGCCCAGAATTGAACACGCCCAGTTATTAAGGGAATCGGAAATTTCCATGTTTAAAAAAAGAGGGATCATCGCCTCGATGCAGCCGATCCACGCGACATCCGACCGGGATATCTCCGATCGTTATTGGGGCGCTCGAGCCAGATTCGCCTATCCGTTCAAAACCCTTCTGCGATCCGGCGCGGTTTTGGCTTTCGGGTCCGACGCTCCCATCGAGACTCCGAATCCTCTGGCCGGTATTCATGCCGCGGTAACTCGCGAGAGAACAGGCGAAACCAGAAAATCATGGTACCCGGAAGAAAAATTAACGATCCTCGAGGCCCTGCGAATATATACCCGAGGTTCCGCCGAGGCCTGCTGTTTTGATGATATCTCCGGCAGCATAAGGCTCGGTATGCGGGCCGATTTCGTAGTCCTATCCGGAAATATTCTTAAAATCAAACCGGATGAGATCGCTGATACGGCTGTAGCCGCTACGGTTGTCGACGGCAAAGCTGTCTATGGCAATAAGCAATTATCATCATAAGCTGTTTCGGTAGTCGGCGCGTCAAAAGCGTGAAAACCGTCTTTCTCTCCGATATCTCTTGACATGCCGCCCGCCGAATTCCTAAGTTATCATTATGAGATATCTGATTATACCCATCCTTATACTTTTCTGTGGAATCTGTTCCTGTTCGACCGGGTCGGATGAGATCTCATCGTCCGATACCATTGTCACCGTGATGAAAATAAACTCGGCCATCGGACCGGTTACGGTCAGAGAGATCAGAGATGGTATCAGAAGATCAGAAAAGCTTAACGCGGAAGTCTTCGTTATCGAGCTGAACACGCCGGGCGGCAATACCGAATCGACCTGGGATATAATCCAACTCATTCTGACATCGAATATACCGGTTGCCGTTTATGTCTACCCGCAGGGTTCGCGGGCCGCTTCGGCAGGCGTATATATCAGCTACGCCGCCCATATTTCCGCCATGGCTCCCCAAACCAATATCGGATCGGCTCACCCTGTGGCTATGGGGGGCGCGCAGATCGATTCCACCATGATCGAAAAGGTCACCAATGACGCGGTAGCCAAAATTAAAACGCTGGCTAATAAAAGAGGGCGGAATATCGAGTGGGCCGAGGACGCTGTCAGAAAATCGGTTTCCATTACTGAATTCGAGGCTGTCGATATGAATGTCGTTGATTATGTGGCCGATGATCTCGACGATCTGCTCTATCAGATCGATGGAGATTCTATCGACATTGTCTCAGGGCCGATTGTTATTCATACCGAAAACGCCGAAAAAATCGCTTTGGACGTCGGATTTGCCAACAAAATACTGGAAATAGTCTCTGATCCTAATATCGCATATATTCTGATGATTATCGGTATGCTCGGACTTTATTTTGAATTTTCCAACCCGGGAGCTGTATTACCTGGTGTGCTTGGAGGAATCGCGCTGATTTTGGCCCTGTTCAGTTTCCAGGCCCTCCCGATAAGGTTCGCGGGAGTTCTGTTCATTCTCCTGGCCGTAGTGTTGTTTCTTTTGGAAATTAAGATTGCCAGTAACGGAATCCTTGGAGGTGGTGGAGTGTTAAGCTTATTTTTCGGCTCGCTTATGCTGGTCAATGATGCCGAATGGCCCTATAAAGGGATTTCCTTATCCGTTATCATTCCAACCGTGATCGTTTTCACGGCCTTCTTTTTCCTGGCCGCTTATTTCGCTGTCCGAGCCCACCGCATGAAAATCGCCACCGGGCAGGAGGGCCTCGTGGGAGAGAACGGCGTGGCCAAATCGATTATCGACTCCAATGGCGGCTCGGTGTTTATTCACGGCGAATACTGGAAAGCCGTGTCTGACGATTCTGTGGAGATGGGGGCGAAAGTCAAAGTCATCCGGGTAATCGGCTTCGAACTGAAAGTTGAAAAAGTAAATTAATCTCGCTCGATTAGGAGGATAATATGGATCCGGCCAATGTCTCGCTGTTCTTTCCATTAATGGTCATTATCGTGATCGGATTGTTCATTCTTGGCAACGCCGTCAGGATACTAAGAGAATATGAACGAGGTGTAATCTTCAGGCTGGGACGCCTTATCGGAGCCAAAGGCCCCGGATTGATCCTGCTGATTCCCATCGTCGATAAATTAGTCAAAGTCAGCCTGCGAACTGTCCCTATGGACGTTCCCCCGCAGGATATTATCACCAAAGATAACGTAACCGTTAAAGTCAACGCCGTAGCCTATTTCCGCGTGATGGACCCGAACAAAGCCATTGTCGACGTCGAGGATTATATCTACGCCACCTCGCAGATCGCCCAAACCACCCTGCGCTCGATCCTCGGACAGGTCGAGCTCGATGATCTGCTATCAAACAGAGACAAAATCAACATGGAATTGCAGAAGATTATTGATGAGCAGACCGAGCCCTGGGGGGTCAAGGTCAGCGTTGTCGAGGTCAAGAACGTCGATCTGCCGCAGGAGATGCAAAGAGCCATCGCCAGACAAGCCGAGGCCGAACGCGAACGCCGGGCCAAAATCATCCATGCCGAGGGCGAAATGCAGGCGGCTGAAAAAATCCATCATGCGGCCACTATACTGGGCCAGACACCGGTCGGAATTCAGCTTCGTTATCTGCAGACATTAGTGGAGATATCGTCGGAGAAAAACTCGACCACCTTATTCCCGATCCCGATAGACCTGCTCAAACCGTTTTTCGATAAATCGGTGAAGTAGGAGAAGATTGCCTATTCGCTAGCGGCCGGATGGGTTCATCCGGCCGTTTTTTCATGTATCAGCGTGGAGATTAATACCCGAAGTTCCGCTATCATTCCGGAGCATTTCCTAATATGCCAATGCATTAACCGTAACTTTCACCGATAAGGCATTGCTTGACGCCGTAATTCCCCCCTCGGACTTACTGGGATTGCCGTACATCAAGTCTAGTTCAAAACTGTAATGCTTCGAAAATTCGTATCCGGCTCCGCCATATAGCCCGAAACCAACCCAGGGATCCGGTGATGGGCTTTCAAAAGGGAGGCTCCAGCTGGATAATCCCAATCCGCCGGTAACAAAGAAAGCCGGAACGGTCGGATTCAGATAATAGGAGACGCCCAAAGCGACGACCGCGTTGTCTATTGTTACTTTCTCGTTATAAGCGTTGGTCAAGCCAAACCAGATTTCCTTCGACGCGAAATATATTTCCAGCTGCTCATTGCTGGCAAAACCTATCCTGACATCGGTCGCGATGGCCCCGCTGTTCTCTCTGTCCGATGTCAGCGACATTCCGAATCCCTCGATAGTCTGGGTATAGGATGCCAGGCCGAATCCTATCCCGCCCCCCAGGATGAATCCGGATCTTTTGCCGTCGAAAGCCAGGCAGGGCGAGATCGCGGCCATCGTGATGAAAACCGTCATCAAGCCCGTAATAATAGTATTCATCTATCCTCCTTTTTGAAAAATCCGATTATACCTTATTCTAAATGGTCTCTAATGTCAATATTTGTTTTTGCCCGCGCGGTCGGATTCTCTCATCCGATTGTATTTTTTTGAGTTGATGTGTCAGGAAGGAGTCTATCGGTACGGACGACATCCTGACGCAACAAAGAATTCCTCTCTTTTGATTTTTATCAATTCCAAATCCTAAAAATTATCCTATATTGGCAGACAGTATGAGAACCGGTTCGCCAAAGGAGCGGCAGTTTGACAGCGTCGTCGGGAATCCCTTCCTGACGATTCCAAATCGCTTTCAGGGAAGGACTCCTGACAGCGCGTTATGGATGACCGGGGAGAAGAGGAAAATCTCATGAGTCGCAGGGTAAAAGGTTGGAGATCCTGGCTTGTCTACGGCCACAAGCTGCGGAAGATCATCCAGTATGGCTTCTTCCTCACTGTCATCTGGATAGGCGTCCAGTTCTATCTCTGGTACAAATTCTACCAGACAGGGGGGAAGCTTTTCAGCGTCTCCCGCCCCGCGGGTGTCGAGGGATTCCTGCCGATCTCGGCTCTTATCAACCTGAAATACTGGATTCTGACAGGAATTTTTACCATGGTTCATCCGTCGGCCCTGGTCATTTTCCTGGCTATTATATCTATGAGCCTGATTTTCAAAAAAAGCTTCTGCGGCTTTGTCTGTCCTGTCGGGCTTATCTCTGAATGGTTTTGGAAATTGAGTCATAAACTATTCGGAAAAAAGGCCTCGGCCCCCTGGGGATGGCGCCTGCCCAAATGGATCGATTACCCCTTAAGATCGATAAAATATCTGCTTCTGGCTTTCTTTGTCAACGCCATACTTTTGCTTATGAGTTCCTCCGCCCTCGAATCCTTTATTAATTCGCCGTATAACAAAGTGGCCGATGTCAAAATGCTCCTGTTTTTCACCGATATGTCAGGCTTCGCTCTTGGAGTTATTCTACTTCTCGCCGTCGTTTCGCTGTTTATAGCTAATTTCTGGTGCCGCTATCTTTGCCCTTACGGCGCCCTATTGGGATTGGTCAGTTTTCTAAGCCCTGTAAAAATACGACGTAACATACCTACCTGCACCGATTGCCTGGCCTGCACGAAAGTCTGCCCGGCTATGATCCAGGTGCACAAGGAGACGATTGTCCGCTCCGATGAGTGCATGGGATGCTTGGCCTGTGTGGATATTTGCCCCGTGGAGAAGACATTGGAGCCGGTGATTGCCGGAATCAGAAAGCCGATTTCGGGGCGAACGTTCGCAATAGGAGCAGTGGCGATATTCCTGGCGTTTTATATAGCGGCCATAGCCACGGGCCATTGGCAGAATAATATCTCCCAAAGCGAGTATATTTATCATATAGGGAATATGAACAACATGGATTACGGGCACCCCGGGGCGAGATGAGTGCCTGCTTCGTCATTATGAGGAGTATCGTCGAAGACGGGACGACGCGATAATCTAACTAAGTTCTCCTAAATCAGGAATCATGATAATATCTGTAAGGGTTTGAATAATCAAATCCCTACAAGGTGAGACAAAGCTTTTACAGAATGCTTTGAAGTAGTATAACGCTTGCTGCCGGAAATCCGTTCCCTCGGCACCGTGAACTATTACAATATAGAAGAATTAATGTGGCAACGCCTCGAATAGTCAGAGATATTGCGCATCACCGAATGGCTTTCGTCATCAGTTGTAAGGTTCTCATTGTATCATCCGTGAAATATGTGCTGTTTTTTCTAGTATGGTACGCAATCTCGTTTAGGATATTATCTTTGAAATCCCATAGTTCGATTCCTGCCTTTTTTGCAGCGACTGGAACATTATCCTCCCATCCCCACGAAACAATAACCTTTTTGTATTTACCCGGCAGAAAACCGATGGATTTCAATTTCTCTTTAACTCCACGGTCCCCAAACTTTCGCTTAGCAAAATATCCCAGCGTCCGTCTCTGCTTTGACTGGTTTACCCTCGACTTTAATTTGGCATCTGAATACGGCTCGTTGTTCAATTTCGAAAAACCACCGGCAATGGAAACACCGCTTTCAATATGGTATCGTTCAATCATCCCTGGCCGTGAGGCATCAATGGCAAGAAGATCGATTTCCATTTGTCCCTTGCATTTGATGTTGGGGATAGTGAACCATCCCTTGATGTATCGCACATAGGCTTCAACTATTTTCTCCGTTGTTTCCATCTATCTTGCCTCCATATAATTCGAGGATTTTAGCCCTCAAAATACGATTGTAGGGGTTTGATTAATCAAACCCCTACGCGGTTATAAACAATGATGTAACACCTAAAACTTGGCGCTTCTCGGATATCGCGGGAACGGCACCACGTCGCGGATATTGGCCATACCGGACATGTACATCAGCACCCGATCGAACCCCAATCCGAACCCGGCATGCGGGCAGGTACCGTAACGGCGCAACTCTTCATACCACCAGATGCTTTCCTCTTTGACCCCGAAGAACTCCACCTGCTTTTTAAGAATATCGAGCCGCTCCTCCCTCTGACTGCCGCCGATAATCTCGCCGATCTGCGGGACCAGCACGTCCACCGCGGCCACAGTCTTCTCGTCGTCGTTGAGCCGCATATAGAACGCCTTGATATCTCGGGGATAATCATGCACCATGACCGGTGCCTTGAAATGCTCCTCACAGAGGTATCTTTCATGCTCGGCCTGCAGACTGACTCCCCAGTCAACCGGGAATTCAAACGTCTTTTTGGCTTTCTTGAGAATCGCCACCGCCTCGGTGTAGGTGATAATCTCGAATTTCGATTTCAACAGCGACTCCAACGTGGCGATCCGGTTTTTCTCGACCCAGGCGTTGAAAAACTCCATCTCCTCCTGGCAATTATCCAAAGCGTATTGGAAGAGGTACATCAGGAACTCGCCGGCCAGACGCATATCCTCGGCCAGGTCGCAGAAGGCCATCTCCGGCTCGATCATCCAGAATTCCGAGAGGTGCCGCGACGTGTTCGATTTCTCGGCCCGGAATGTCGGCCCGAACGTGTAAACGTCGCCCAACGACGTGGCCATGATCTCGGCCTCCAACTGCCCTGATACGGTCAGAAACGCCTGCTGCCCGAAGAAATCCTGATCGTAATCGACTTCGCCGTCCTTCATGGGGATCTTGTCCAGATCGAACGTGGTTACCCAGAATTGCTCTCCCGCCCCCTCGGCGTCCGTGGCGGTGATCATAGGGGAGTGGATATAGTAGAATCCCCGCTCCTGGAAAAACTTATGAATAGCGTAGGCGATCCTGCTTCGGAAACGGTTGACAGCCCCGAACGTGTTGGTCCGGGGACGCAGATGGGCGATCTCGCGCAGGTATTCGAACGAATGCCTCTTTTTTTGCAGCGGATAATCTGCCGGACAGTCTCCCACAAGCAAAAGTTCGTCCGGATGCAGTTCTATCTTATGCTTTCGCTCCGGAACAGGAACCAGCTTGCCGACAATCCTCGCCGCCGCGCCCAGTTTGATATTCTCCAGTTCCTTAAATCTTTCCAGTTTTTCGATTACTATCTGAAGGTTGGCCAGAGAGCTGCCGTCGTTGATCTCCAGAAATGTCAAATTCTGCGAATCACGCCGGGTTCTTACCCAGCCCATTACAATAACGCTATCAGACTTTTCCGGGTTTTTCAGTATCGATGCTATTTTCGAGCGTTTGAAATAATCCAAAATTATCTCCCATTCATTATGAACCGGTATATAAAGAAAATTATTCTAAAAATCAACGGCAATAAAAGCCGATTCCCCCGATTATATCAGGAAGACATACCCGGCTCCCGAAATATCGCCGTTTTAATGCCCGATTCGGCCGCTTCCCGGATCCGCCGGCGTTTCCGGGAATCCCCGCCGGGTTAAAATTGCCTTGACACTTTGGGTTAAACGCTATTAATTTGCGCCTTTATGAAGGTCGATTTCCGGCAGGTTACACCTGGAGGAGTCGAGTTAAGTTACTCGGCGTCGGCGGACGACTTGGATCTCATGGCGGATGGCTTCGATTTCCCCGAACCGATAGAGGTCGAATTGTCGGTAAGCAAATCGGGTGACGAAATTATCTTTCAGGGATTCACATCGACCGTAGTGGAAATGGAGTGCTCGAGATGCCTGGAACAATTCCGGCAGCCGGTTAGCTCAAAGCTGCAGTTTGTCGTGCAGCTGCTGGATGACAACAGCAAACACGAAACCGGCGATGACGATTTCGTGGTCCTGCCGAAGACCACGCAGGAATACGACCTTTCGATGAGGGTCAGGGAAGTCATTATCCTGGAACTCCCGCTAAAAGCCCTTTGTTCTGAATCCTGCCGCGGGCTTTGCTCCATGTGCGGCGTTAATTTGAACGAGAGCGAATGCGATTGTGCTCCGGATAAAACCGACGAAAGATGGGATTCGTTGCGTCAGCTGTTTGAAGATTAATTTTTTGGAAATTCGTGGAGTATCCGGCGGTTCTGCCGGTCGTAATTTTTTTCGAATTGAGGATTGTTATGCCGTTACCTAAAAGAAGACATTCGCACACCAGAGGCGCGAAAAGACGTACTCACTGGAAACTCGATAAACCGAATCTGGCGGAATGCTCGCATTGTCATGAGCCCAAGCTCTCGCATCAGATATGCCCTCATTGCGGCTGGTATAAAGGTCGGGAAGTTGTTGCCGTAACCGAAACGGAATAATGCCCCAGACGAAAAAAATCAGAATAGCCATAGACGCTATGGGGGGAGATCACGCCCCCCAATCCGTTGTAGCGGGCGCTGTGCTGGCCGAAAAATGCTACGGCGATTTTATCGAGCTGATTCTGGTCGGACAAGCCGGAAAAATAGCTCTCGAACTGCAAACCCTGGGCGCCGAGAAACTCCCGATCGAGGTAGTTCATTGCGATGAGGTTATCGGTATGGGCGACGAGCCGGCCGAATCTGTTCGAAAAAAACCGAACTCCTCCATCGTCGTAGGTCTCCAGCTCCATAAAGAAGGCAAAGCCGACGGTTTTATTTCGGCCGGCAATACCGGCGCGGTCATGGCTGCCTCCCTTCTGACACTCGGCAGGCTCAAAGGAGTCAACAGGCCGGCTATCGGCTCGTTCTTCCCCACAGAAAAAGGATCGGCCATTGTTCTCGATGTCGGAGCGAACTCCGATTGCAAAGCCATCAATCTCTATCAGTTCGCCCTCATGGGAGCGCTCTATTTCTCCCAAATGTTCTCCAATGATAATCCCCGCGTAGGCCTCTTGTCTATCGGGGAGGAAAAATCCAAAGGCAACGAACTCACTATAGCCTCACACAAGCTTATTTCCACCGCCGACCTAAATTTCTCCGGCAATATCGAAGGACGGGATATTCTTAAGGGCAAGGTGGATGTTGTTGTTTGTGACGGTTTCGTAGGCAATATCATTCTGAAATTTGCCGAATCGATCGAAAGCTTTCTCGGAGAACTGGTCAGAAGAAGGGTACGCTCCAATATTTTCGCCAAGATAGGCGCCCTGCTCCTCAAACCGGCTTTCAAAGACCTGAAAAAAAACCTGGATTACGCCGAATACGGGGGAGCCCCGCTTTTGGGTATTAACGGCGTCTCCATAATCTGCCACGGAGGCTCATCTCCCAAAGCTTTTAAAAATGCTGTCAGGATGGCTAAGACAATGATAGAAAAGAATTTAAACGATCAAATAGAAAACAGAATCGCCGCCAGCGGGTCATTTATCGCCTCCGATTTGAAAGTCAAACAATCATGAAAAAGAAATATGCCCGAATTACAGGAACCGGCTCGGCCGCGCCGGATAATATCTTGACCAACGCCGATCTGGAAAAAATGGTCGATACGACCGACGATTGGATCACCTCCAGAACCGGAATTAAAGAAAGGCGAATAGCTCCTGACGGTATGGCCGCCTCCGACTACGCTTATCAAGCCTCTCTGAAGGCGATGGAGATGGCGGGAATTACGGCTGGAGAAATCGACTTGATTATCCTGGCCACGGTTACCCCCGACGCCCCTTTGCCTTCCACCGCATGTATCCTTCAGGATAAGCTCGGCGCGGTCAACGCGGCCGTCGTCGATATCGTCGCCGCCTGCTCCGGATTTATCTACGGGTTATCCTTTGCCCGCGCTCTGATAATGACCGGACAGCATGACAAAATACTGGTTATCGGAGTGGAGACTCTCTCCAGAATAGTCAACTGGAAGGACAGAAATACCTGCGTCCTGTTTGGCGACGGAGCCGGCGCCGCTATCGTAACAGCGGCGGATCAACCCGGAGGAATTCTGGATACGTATATCAAAGCCGATGGATCCCTGGCGCATCTGTTACAGGTCCCTGCCGGCGGAGGCAGGCAGCCAATTACACCAGAGATCGTTGGCAATGGAGCCAGGTATATTCAAATGGAAGGACCCGATGTGTTCAAATCGGCTGTCAAGGCGATGGGTGAGGCAGCCACTAAGCTGATTGAGAAAACCGGAATCGATTCGAACAATATCAGCCTGATGATTCCTCATCAGGCCAATATCAGGATAATAGAAGCTACCGCCAGGAGAATCAAACTGCCTATGGATAGGGTATTCGTCAACATTCAAAAATATGGAAATACTTCCGCCGCCTCCATCCCCATAGCTCTTGATGAGGCCAACCGAAACGGTCTGATTAAGCCCGGCGATAATGTCATGCTTGTGGCTTTCGGAGCCGGATTTACTTGGGGATCGGCGCTGATAGAGTGGTGAAATGAAAAAAACAACCTTTGTCTTTCCCGGCCAGGCCTCTCAATATGTTGGAATGGCCAGAGATTTATTCGAAGAATTCGACTCGGCAAAAGAGATGTTCGAACTGGCCTCCGAAAAACTCCGGTACGATCTGGCCGATGTCTGTTTTAATGGTCCGGAGGAAAAACTCAGGCAGACCGCTTTTACCCAGCCGGCTGTCTTTGTTCATTCCTGCGCTCTGGATATGGTTCTAAGAGAAAACGGAGTGATACCTGAAACCGCCGCCGGTCATTCTCTCGGCGAGTACTCAGCTCTGGTATCGGCCGGAGCGGTCAGCTTCGAGGACGGTATCCAGGCTATTGCCATCAGAAGCCGATCCATGCAAAATGATTGCGATCAAAATCCGGGGACTATGGCCGCCGTTATCGGACTGGAATTCGATGATGTCGTCGCCGCTCTGAAGGACCTCTCCGGGATCGTCGTGCCCGCCAATTATAATTCGCCCGGCCAGGTTGTCATCGCGGGCGAATCTGCCGCGGTTCTGCTGGCCTGCGATAAATTGAAAGAAGCCGGCGCGAAAAGAGCCTTGCCAATTCCGGTGGGCGGAGCTTATCATTCCCCGCTTATGGAAAAGTCGTCCGATTTGATGAAGGAGTTTATCTTAAACCAAATGAACTTTACCAAATTCAATTTCCCCGTCTACTCCAATGTCGAAGCCGAACCGCTTTCGGATGAGGACCGGTTCAAATCAGCTCTGGCCAAACAGATTTCCAGCCCGGTTCTCTGGTATCCGACAATCAGGAATATGTACAGAGACGGCGTCCGCAAATTCGTTGAGGTCGGACCGGGAAAAGTCCTTCAGGGCCTGGTAAAACGTTCGCTGGACGATCCTGATATAGAAATAATAGGGATCGATAACCTGGAAAGTCTGGATCAATTCCTGAATAATAACGCGAAAGTTGGGTCGGTATGAGCCAGGAAAAAAGAGTCGCGATGGTAACCGGCGGAGCCAGGGGTATCGGCTATGCCATAGCCGAAAAATTGGCTAATGACGGTCATTCCATAATCATCGCTGATATCCTCTCGAGCGTGGCCCAGGATTCGGCGGCCAAACTTGCCGCGGGTGGAATCGAAACTATGGCTGTTGCCGGCGACGTTTCCAAGCCGGAGGATGTCGATTCGATGCTTAACTCCGCCGTCGATCGTTTCGGCCGGGTGGACGTGCTGGTTAATAATGCCGGTATTACCAGGGATAATTTCCTTCTCCGATTGAGCGAGCAGGATTGGGATCTGGTGATGAATATCAATCTGAAAGGCTCTTTTCTCTGCACCAAAGCCGCCTCCAGAATCATGATGAAAAATCGCTGGGGCAGGATTATCAATATCTCCTCGGTGGTCGGTGTTATGGGCAATGCCGGACAAGCCAACTACTCGGCTTCGAAAGCCGGTCTGATCGGTTTGACTAAAACCTCGGCTAAGGAACTGGCCGGAAGAAATATCACTGTTAACGCTGTCGCGCCCGGGTTCATTCAAACCGAAATGACCGAAAAACTCCCGCAGGCCGCCAGGGAAGCTTTCCTGACCGTTATCCCGCTTAAAAGACCCGGAACACCAGTCGATGTTGCCGGAGTTGTTTCATTCCTGGCTTCGGATTTAGCTGAATATGTAACCGGCCAGGTAATTCATTGCGACGGCGGAATGGTAATGTAATATTTGGGTGATGATAATAATGTCAAAGAAAATAAACTAATCGTTAACATTCAGGAGGTAGCAATGGCGTCAATTGAGGAAAGAGTAAAAGAGATCATCGCCGAGAATCTGGGCGTGGATACCGAGAAAGTTGTCCCTGATGCTTCTTTCGTTGATGATCTGGATGCCGATTCTCTCGACCAGGTAGAATTGATCCTGGCGCTCGAAGAAGAATTCGACTGCACAATTCCCGAGGATGAAGCTTCCAAAATAACCACTGTCGGCGAAGCTATTAACTATATCAACGCGCACGCTGATAAGAAGGAGTAAGGATATTGCCTGTGTCTCGACGAGTAGTTATTACCGGTATTGGGCTTATTACCCCTATCGGAAACACCATAGAAGAATTCTGGAATAACCTGATCTCCGGCAATTCCGGAGTCTCTCTCATCGATAGGCTCGATGTTTCCGAATTGCCCACCAGGATCGCGGCACAGGTTAGAGATTTTGACCCCCTGAAGTACATCGATAAAAAATCCGCTAAACGGATGGATCTCTCCCAGCAATATGCTATCCACGCTGCCGCGGGAGCTGTCGAGGATTCCAATATCGATCTGGCCTCGATCAACCTGGACAGGGCCGGGGTCGTGCTGGGCTCGGGCGTGGGCGGGCTGGAGACTTTCGAAAAACAGCATTCCATTATCATCGGAAACAGCCCCTTGAAAGTCTCTCCTTTCTTCATCCCCATGATGATCGCCGATATGGCCGCAGGCTTGGTCAGTATCCAATTCGGATTCAGGGGGCCGAATTTCGCCACCGTTTCGGCCTGCGCCTCCTCCAGCAACGCCATTGCCGACGCTTACTCGCTAATTCAGAGAGGCTCGGCCGATATGATGCTTACAGGAGGAACCGAAGCCTCCATCACTATCACATCATTGGCGGGATTCTGTTCGGCCAAGGCTCTGTCGTCCAGAAATGATCAACCTGAAAAAGCCTGCCGCCCCTTCGATAATGATCGCGATGGCTTCGTTATGGGCGAAGGCTCCGCCGTCTTTGTTGCCGAAGAACTCCAACACGCCAAATCCAGAAACGCCAAAATCTATGCCGAGATAATCGGTATGGGGCTTTCGGGCGACGCTTACCATATTACAGCTCCAGCGCCCGATGGCAACGGGGCCGCCAGAAGCATGAAAGCCGCTCTCGATGACGCTGGAATATCGCCCGAAGATGTTGATTATATCAACGCCCACGGTACTGCTACCGGTCTCGGAGATATAGCCGAAACGACTGCCATTAAGACCGCTTTCGGCAAACATGCCTATAATGTACCGATAAATTCCACAAAATCGATGATCGGGCATCTGCTCGGAGCTGCCGGTTCGGCCGAACTCGCCGCCACAATTCTGCAGATGAACAATGGAATGCTGCATCCCACCATCAACCTCGACACCCCGGATCCCGAATGTGATCTCGATTATGTACCCAATAAAGCCAGGAAAGCCGAGATTAATTGCGCCATCTCCAATTCCTTCGGATTCGGAGGGCATAATATTTCGCTGGTTTTGAAAAAATACCAAGATAACGGATAAATGGCCTTTTCAATTATTAAAAGGATCTTTTCCGGGGGCGATCAAAAGCCCCTGGATGAGATCGAAACAATCATTAAGTACAAATTCGATCATAAAGAACTGATTCAAAAAGCACTGTCCCACAGATCCAGCGTGGAAAACGGCCCGGCCAATGAACGGCTCGAATACCTCGGAGACGCGGTCCTCGGATTGGTGGTGTCGGAATTTCTCTATGAAAAATTCCCCGTGCTTAACGAAGGCGATCTGACCAAAATGAAATCCTCCCTGGTTAATGAAGCGGTCCTCTCGAAAGTCTCGGCCAAATTCAACCTTGGTAATTTTATTTTGATGAGCCCCGAAGAGGAAAAATCAGGCGGAAGAAGCAAACCGTCCATCACCGCAGACTCCGTCGAGGCTATTTTCGGCGCCGTCTATTTGGACGGCGGATTGAAGGCCGCAAAGAATGTTATTGCCCGAATGATTCTCGGCGATTACAAAGATCTTATCAATGATAAAGCCACCTATAATTACAAAGGGGAACTCCTGGAGATGATGCAGGGCGAGGGTAAGGGAACTCCGAGATACGAAGTTGTCGATGAAATCGGTCCGGATCACGGCAAGGAATTTTTCGTGGCCGTTTCGATCGAATCCAGAAAAGTCGGCAACGGACGCGGTTCGACAAAAAAAGAAGCCGAACAAAACGCCGCCAGGATGGCATTGGAAAATATTAAAAATAACATTGGGAATTAGCGGATATGATGATAGAAATTGGTGAAATGGAATCTGAATATTTCAGGAGATCGGGAATATGAAAATAGCGGTTCTGGTTAAACAGACTCCCCAGCTGTCCGAAGTCGCCTGGGGTGGAGACAGCCTCAAGTGGTCCGATGATGTTCTCGCGGTTAATCCATTCGACGAATATGCGGTCGAGGAAGCTCTCAGAATCAAAGAAAAAACCGGAGGAACTACAGTTGCCATTACCTATGGCCCGGCTGCTGCGGTCCAGGCGTTGAGAGACGTTCTGGCGCTCGGTATCGACGAGGCGGTTCATATCGAAGCCGATAACTACTCGGCCATCGACCCTCAAAACGCCGCCATGATACTGGCAGCGGCTATTCGAAAAATTCCGGATATAAATCTGGTCTTGACCGGAAAACAGGCCTGTGACGACGATTCCACCATGGTCGCCTCGTCCGTAGCCGCATATCTGGATTGGCCCCAGATCGGATTTGTAAAACAAATCGATCAGATAGATGATTCCAAAATAGTTGCGCGCCGCACAACAGACCTCGGCTACGATTTAATCGAGGCCCACCTCCCGGCTGTCTGTTCAGTCGTCAAGGAGATCAACGAACCGCGCCTCCCTTCCCTAAAAGGGAAAATGAGAGCTAAAAAAGTCGAGATAACCAAATTCTCGCTGCCTGATCTCGGGCTAACTTCCGATTCCCTCATTCAAGTTAAAGGATTAAACCCTCCCCGGGCGAGACCACAGGGAGAAATTTTGCAGGGAGAGCCGGAGCAGGTCATAGGTATGCTGATCGATAAGCTAAAAGCAGATCAACTCCTCTAAAACCCTACCGTTTTAAAAATCGTCACGGTTAACAAAGCAATCAGACCGTACCCGTAAAATACGGGTGCGGTCTTTAATTTACAACAAATCAACAATTTAAGTGTCCAGTCGATCTTTTCCTCTTGTCAAGACGGGAGATTATGTTATATTGTGTTGTAGAAAAATACAACACTTTTTGATTATGAAAATCATCGGCAAAAGATACCAGGAAATTCGAAAACTCGGATCAGGCTCTATTGGCGATGTTTTTCTGGTCAGGGATCTTCGGGAAAAACGGGAAATATGCCTAAAGCTTCTCAAGGGCGGGGAATTTGAAAGCAAAGACGATCTGGCCCGTGAATTTAAAATCCTATCCCAGCTACGACATCCGGGATTGATAAATGTTTTCGATTTCGGCGCTGACGATGATGGTTGTCCGTTTTTTACCATGGATTACGCCTCAGGAGGCGACCTGGGAGACTTGAGCGGCATGTCCGGACAGGACTTTTTCGCCGCGTCGGTCTCGATTTGCTCCGCCCTCGATTATATCCATGGCCGGGGAGTGATTCACGGCGATCTGAAACCGAGCAATATACTCGTAGATTCTGACGGAAACTATCGGCTGGTCGATTTTGGCCTGTCATTTGCCGCCGGTCATATCCAGACCGGTTCGTCCGGCAGCGCCGCTTTCATTTCGCCCGAGCTTATTCGAAAGGAAAAAGTCTCCAATCGTTCCGATATTTATTCCCTCGGGCTATTATTCGCCGAATTGATCTTCGGCCAACCTGTAATTGAGGGGTCGGCCGGCGAGATTATCGGCAAGAAATTATCCGGCGAGATCTGCATACCTCAGGTTCCGGATGAATTCGGCGGCAAATCCATGCGGACAGTCCTGCTTAAAATGATTCATCAGGACCCCGCCAACCGCTATAATTCCGCCGGCTCCGTCCTGGATGATATTCAAGCCGTTCTCGATACCGGCGATTCGACCGGCGGGATCAATATATCTTCTATCGAGATTTCCGAATTTGTGGGCCGCGACAACGAACTCCGCTGGCTGACAGAAAGCCTGGAACATCATAACGCCGGACGAGATATTCTTTTATTTATCGGCGGCGCTCCCGGCGTGGGCAAAAGCAGGCTTCTAGATGAATTCAGAATCAAAGCGCAGATTGACGGCCATAAATTCTTCAGAGTTTATTGCCGGGAATATGATCTCAAGCCGCTTTCTCCGCTTATCAAATTGCTCGAATATATTTTCATCGAGTTCGATCCAAATGCCAAACTGTTTTCGGGATACGGGCCTGATTTGAAGAGGTTGTTTCCCGATCGATTCTCCGGTATTTCCGGTCCGGTAGAGCCTACCGATGTCGATATCCAATCGACCCGTCGCCGAATGTTCGATAACCTTCTCCGATACCTCGGCGATTTCAGCGGGAAACACAAACTCATTTTCGCCATAGAGGATCTGCAGTGGGCTGATCGGGATACTGTCGATTTCCTGGAGTTTCTAACCTCGCGGAATACCGATCGCGGTTCGGTTTTCATGCTCTGTGTAGGCCAGACCGACGCGGAGTTTTCTTACCCCGATTTTCTGACGGCGAAAAATGAAAATTATCGAATCCTGTTCCCGGCCGATACGGAATGCTGGCACGATTTTCTCAAAGGACTTCTCGGGGAGATCGACTATACCGACGATCTCTCGCGGATATTGTATGAGGAAACCGGCGGCAACTGCCTTTTTGCCGAAGAGGTTCTCAAAGAGCTCGTCGCCGCCGGCTTTCTGGTCAGGAAGCGGGGCGCCTGGATATTGCGGCCCGGATGGGAAAATAATATCAAGGTCCCCGAAGGCATCAGGACATTGCACAGCCGAAAAATCGATCGCCTGACTCCAGATCAAAAAATACTCGTGGAAATCGCCGCTGTCTGGGGACAATCGTTTCTCGAATCGGAAATTCTGGATATAGCTGATATATCAGCGGGAACGCGCAATATCGATAAATTGATCAGGGTCGGAATATTCCAAAAATCGGAATTCGGACGGGAAAATAGGATCTCGTTTGCCCATGGACAATTGGCCCGGGCCGCCTATGAATCTTTGCCCCGTGATTCTTGTCGGAAACACCATGGTATTATCGCCGATTATTTTGCCCAAAGAGGAGGGCGAGGCGAATTCCTTGGATATCACTACGCCGCCTCCGGAGACAACGAAAACGGTTTCAAATATCTGTTCGACTCCGCGGTAGCCGCCGAAAAAATATTTTCCTATAACCAGGCTGCCGGCCTTTATGGCGCGGCCCTCGAATGTTTTGAGAAATCGCCTCAATTCGAAACTCGCGACAGCCGTTTTTTCAAAGTCAATCTGGGACTGGGCAGGGCCGCCAATTACACCTCGCCCAAGGACGCCGCCCCGATACTGGAAAAAACCGTGGCCATTGCTGAATCTCTGGATCATGCCGGAGCTGAATTAGCCGAGGCCTCTATCGCCCTGGGCCAAAACTACCTTCATATAGGCTTAAACGAAAATGCCCTCGAATCGATAGAAAAAGCCAGGAAAGCCGCTAACGCCGTCTCCAATAAAAAACTGCTCGGCGAGGCGGAAGTCGCGCGAGGATTTGTTTTTGATAAAATGGGCAAACTCGACGAAGCCGAACGGTCATATCTGGACGCCCTCGATCTTTTTGCCGGAGTCGATTTCCCGGAAGGGTCATGCCGTATTCTCAACTACCTGGGAATTGCCCGTAAGAGGAGAGGTGATCTGGCCGGGGCCGAGGATTTTTACAGGCGGGCGCTCGATATTTGCCTGGAAAAGGGATTCATATGGTCGGCCATGAACCTCTATGGCAATCTGGGCAATCTGAGTTCATCCAGGGGCGATTATGATAAAGCACGGGAATATTACACCAAATCACTGGAAATCTCCAGAGAGATTTCCGACCGGCGCATCGAAAGTATCAACCTGCTCAATATCGGTCATGCTCTTAACCAGATCGGCAGACTCGATGAAGCTGAAAAACGGTTTTTCGAGGCGATTGACAGACTAAGAGGAGTGGGAGATAAAGGTTCCGAGGCCATCGCCTTCAACAATCTCGGTTTTCTGTATTTCAGGAAGGGCGAGGTTCTCAATTCTATTATTAATTATCAAAACGGTTTGGAGATCAGCCTGAAGATAAATCAGCCCAGGATCGAATTGGCCAATCGTATAGGGCTGGCTGAAGATTTCGCCGCCGTAGCCGATTTTTCCAGGGCGGATGATACGGCCAGATCGGCCGCGGAACTGGCCGGGGAGATCGATGACAGAGAACAACTATCTGTAATTATGCCGCTCTGGGCCGAAATACGCCACGAGATGGGAGATATCGCGGAATCCCTGAATTTAGTAAGACAATCTCTTGAAATCCCAGACAGTCTTGGCGAACCGAGACAGAGAATTAAGACCCTGATTCTGGCTTCCGGTTACTCCGCAAAGCTGAATGTTGACCACAGGGAAATAGAATCCAGAATTTCGGCCTTGAGTGAAAACAACCCCGATATCGAACCTATCATAACCAGACTGCGTTGCCGAATCGCCCTCTCGGAAAAATCGGGGATGGCTCCGGAGATCTGGATCGCCCGCCTCGATGAAGCCCTCCGGAATTCCTACAAGTATTTTCATTACGGTGAACGTCTCAGGCTGATGGCTCAAAAAGCGGATCTTCTGGAATCGATCGGCGATACCTTCGCCGCCGCCAGACAAAGGGATAAGCTCTCCGAAGAAATCGCCGGGTCTACATCCGGATTGGAAGATAATATTGTTGATAATTTAAAACGGTTTTTCTCCCTGAAAGTAGAAGAGGGAGAGAAGGACGGTGAGATTTCCATGGGTAAAATTTCCGGCAGTGAACGTCTGGCGGTTCTATTGAGGATCGCCCGAACCATCAATTCGATCAGAGAGTCGGATCCTCTTCTGAATAAGATCCTGGATCTGGCACTGGAAACCCTGGAGGCGGAAAGAGGATTTATCATGCTCTATTCCGAAAACTCCCTCGAAACTGTCGTGGCCCGCAATATCGCCCGGAAAGATATTCTCGGGGAAACAACTATCTCCCGGTCGAGCGCTATGGAGGTCGCCCGGTCGGGCAAACCGCTGGTGGTCAGTCGCACCGACGACGATCTCGCATCACATCAGTCGGTAGTGGAATTTAAGATATCTTCTCTGCTTTGCGTGCCTCTGGCGGTCAAGGGTAAGATCCTCGGAATCGTCTATATCGACAGCCGCTCCGGAATTGTCTTCTCCGACGATGATCTTGAGTTCTTGGTCAGTTTCGCCGATCTGGCTGCTATAGCCATAGATAACGCTCGAATGGCCGAAAAACTCGAAGAAAAAAACGTCTATCTCCAAAAGCAGGTAGAATCCATCTGGGGTTTCGGCAGTATTGTGGGACGATCATCTCCCATGCAAAGGGTGTTTCGCATGGCCGAGTCAGTGGCCAGTACCGATGTTACCGTAGTTGTCACCGGAGAATCCGGAACCGGCAAGGAGCTTCTCGCCAGGGCTATTCACTTTACAGGTCCACGTAAGAACGCCCGTTTCGTGCCGGTCGACTGCGGCGCGGTTACCGAAACCCTGCTCGAATCCGAGCTTTTCGGCCATGTCAAGGGAGCCTTCACAGGAGCAGCCTCAGACAGGGCCGGCTTATTCGAAGTTGCCGAGGGAGGGGCGATCTTCCTCGATGAGATATCCAACACCAGCACCGGTTTTCAGGCCAAGCTGCTGAGGGTCCTGCAGGAGAACGAGATCAGGCGGGTGGGAGACAGCAAAACCCGCTCTATCAATGTCCGTGTTATGGCCGCTACCAACAAATCTCTCGAAGACGAGGTCAAAGCCGGAAATTTCCGCGAAGACCTGTATTACCGCCTGAATGTGGTTAACATAACCCTGCCTCCCCTCCGGGAAAGGAGTGAGGATATACCTATTCTGGCCGGGTATTTTCTTGAAAAGATATGCAATAAAATGAAAATCCCTCCAAAATCATTCTCCACCGCCGCGGTCGATACCTTCCTGCTTTATCCCTGGCCGGGCAATGTCAGAGAACTGGAGAATATCTGCGAGCGGGCCATCATATTCTCCAAAGGCGATTTAATCGATATCGATCATTTGCCGGCCGAAATCAAAACCCTGAAAAATTCGCGTGACGCCGCGCCCGTTGGGTTGAGTATCCCCGCAACCAAAGCCGAGCTGAAAGCCCAAAAATCCAAACTGGACAAATTGTTCCTTGTTCATCTTTTACAAAAAGCCAATGGAAATATCATGAAAGCGGCCAGATTGTCGGGAATGGATAGATCGCAGATTCACCACATGATGAGCAAATTCGAAATGAACGGCGGCGATTTCAAGGATTCAGATTGAGAATGAAAAACGTTAGAAACATATTGCCATTGAATTATAGTTGTGTTAATTTGACTTATTGACGCCATTTTGTTGCTGAGAAGGAGGAGCCATGTCCGGCCATTCCAAATGGTCCACTATAAAAAGGAAAAAAGGTAAAACCGATGCTCAAAGGGGCAAGGTATTTACCAAGCTGATTCGCGAAATTACGGTTGCCGCCAAAGAAGGCGGCGGCGATCTCGAATCCAATCCCAGATTGAGAACCGCGGTAGCCGCGGCCAAAGCCGCCAATATGCCCGCGGATAATATAAAAAGAGGAATTCAGAAGGGTACGGGAGAGCTGGAAGGCGCCAGATACGAATCCTCCAATTACGAAGGTTACGGACCCGGCGGTGTGGCCGTTCTAGTCGAATCTCTTACGGATAATAAAAACCGGACGGTTTCGGAAATCCGGCATATCTTCACCAAGTACGGCGGCTCTCTCGGAGAGGTCGGATGCGTAGGTTGGATGTTCGACCGCAAAGGATACATTGTGGTCGATAAAAGCAAGATTTCCGAAGAAGAATTGATGGAAAAGGCTATCGAAGCCGGCGCCGAAGATATCCAGGTAGGCGAGGACGTATTTGAGATCTATACCGAATTCACCAATCTTGAATCCGTTCGCTCCGCCCTCGAAAAAGAAGGAGTGGAGATGACCTCCACCGAACCCACTATGATTCCTCAAAATACCATCAAATTAGACCGCAAACATGCCGAGCAGATGCTCAAGCTCTACGAGGCAATCGATGATAACGATGATGTGGTCAATGTCTACGCCAATTTCGATATCGACGAATCGATCATGGAGGAGCTCTCCGAGGCTTAAATGGCGCGGACCATACTGGGCATAGATCCCGGATTGCGTATCACCGGCTACGCGGTTGTTTCCGAAAACGGTTCGGGAGTTAGCGTGCGCGAGGCCGGTATTTTTAAAACTGATGATAAACAGCGCCTGGCGGTACGATTGAAGTCGATTTATGACAACGTCGAGGAAGTCGTTAGCGAATTCCAGCCGGACGCCTTGGCGGTGGAGGAACTTTATTCCCATTACAAACATCCACAAACCGCCGTTGTTATGGGACATGCCAGGGGGATAATATTCTTGTGCGCCGCCAATCATAATATCCCGGTCGAGAGCTACGCTTCAACTCGTATCAAGAAAGCTCTCACCGGCAACGGACGAGCCTCCAAACTGCAAATGCAAAGAATGGTCAAAGATATCTTGAAAATGAAAAAATTGCCGGAGCCCCCGGATGTTGCCGATGCCATTGCCGCCGCTCTCTGCCATATCGAGGCTTTCAAATGATCTCGAAAATCAAGGGACTGCTCGATAATGTCGACGACGGTATGGCTGTTATCAACGTCGGCGGAATATATTACGAAATTATGCTTCCTTCCGCGCTGGCCGAGTCTATCAGGCAAAACGCCCCCCCCGGGAACAATATTACCCTGCACATTCTCGATTACATCGAGGGAGGCCAGGTAGGAAATCAGTATCCCCGCATGATCGGGTTCGCCGATGCTATCGATAGAGAATTTTTCAGGGTTTATACATCGGTACCGGGCCTGGGAGTCAAAAAGGCGCTGAAATCCCTGACCATCCCCATAAGCGAAATAGCCCGGGCTATCGAAACCGAGGAAACGTCCACACTTACCAAACTGCCGGGTATCGGCGGACGGCTGGCCGAGAAAATCATCGCCGAACTGAAAGGAAAAACTGCCCGTTTCGCCCTGGCTAAAGAAAGCAAACCGCTGGCCAAACCCGAGGTCAAACCCGATTTCGCCGAAGAGACTTTGGCTGTTTTGCTCCAGCTTCAATACAGAAGGAGCGAGGCCCAGGCGATGCTCGATCGGGCTATCGCTATAGGCAAAAGATACAAATCGTCGGAAGAACTGCTCCAGCAGATATTCAGACAGACTTCGCCCGGAGCGGCTAAATGAGAGAACGTATAGTTACCCCCGATAAATTCTCCGAGGACGACGAGAAATACATAGCCAGTCTACGTCCCGGACGCCTCTCGGAATATGTCGGCCAAACCAAAGTAGTCGAAAAACTGTCGGTATCCATTATGGCCTCTACCCAGCGGGGCGAATCACATGAGCATCTGCTTCTTTATGGCCCGCCCGGGCTGGGAAAAACAACTCTGGCCCATATTCTGGCTGCCGAAATGGGTACCCGTCTTATCGTCTCTTCCGGCCCGACACTTCAGAGAACAGGTGACCTGATGGGGATACTGACCAATCTCGAAGAGGGCGATGTCCTGCTGATCGACGAGATCCACAGACTAGCCCCGGCGGTAGAAGAGTTCATTTATCCGGCCATGGAGGATTTCAAAGTCGATTTCGTGGTTGATAAAGGAGCCTTCGCCAGGGTTATTAATGTCGCTTTAAAAAAATTCACGCTGATTGGCGCCACAACAAGAGCGGGATTACTGTCCGCCCCTCTGCGCGACAGGTTCGGAATCGTCCATCATCTCGATTTTTATCCTCCGGAGGAATTGGCTCGAATAGTGATACGTTCCGCCGGGATTCTGAATGTAAATATTAATGACGAGTCGGCTTATGATATTGCCCGGAGGAGTCGGGGAACTCCTCGGATCGCCAACAGGCTCCTGAGAAGGGTGCGGGATTTCTGCCAGGTGAAAAATATCGAGACAATCGATTCGATCTCCGTTGCCGATTCCCTCGATATGGAGGGGATTGACTCCATGGGCCTCGATGATCTCGATAGACGTCTGCTGACCACAATGGTGAATTTCTATAACGGCGGACCCGTTGGAATCGAATCGATAGCGGCTACTCTCAACGAAGAAACCGGAACGCTGGAGGAGATGGTCGAACCGTTTCTGCTTAAAATCGGCTTTCTAAAACGTACCCGCAACGGCAGACAGGTCGGCGATCTTGCGCTAAAACATCTCAAGCTGAAGAAAAAAGGCGGATCTCAGCAGGATATGCTATGAATTCCGAAACTTTGGGGAAAATACTTCTTGTCTCAGGGGCGGCGGTTATGATTCTCGGAGCGGTTCTTATGCTTTTCGGTCGATTCCCCCTACCGGGCAAACTTCCCGGAGATATTATTATCAAAAAACAAGAATTCTCATTCTATTTTCCGCTTGGCACATCCATTTTGCTAAGCCTCCTTTTGAGCTCTGTATTTTTTCTCATTAACTACCTGAAAAAATGAAGTTCGATATAAATCTCTTCGATTATGATCTCCCCGACGGGAGAATTGCCTTCTATCCGGCGGAACCGCGAGACAGCTCGAAGCTGTTGATCCTGCCATTGAACGGTGGAGTTACAAAGCATGGAATATTCACCGATCTGCCCGGTTTCCTGCGTTCCGGAGATCTGCTCGTACTGAACAACTCAAAGGTTTTCCCTGCCAGGCTTTTCGGACGGAAAAAAGGAACCGGGGGCAAAGTCGAGATCTTTCTCCTGGGGAAACTGAATAACGGTTCCTGGGAAGCTCTGGTCCGTCCGGGACGACGTCTCCCGCCGGGAACAAAAATCGAATTCTTCGAAAATAAACTCTCGGCGATCCTGGGGGAGAGGACCGAAAGCGGCGGAAGAAAGGTCGAGTTCAAAACCGATAGCGATCTCATGCCGATCATCTGGGAATATGGCGAGATACCTCTTCCCCCATATATAGCCCGTAATGCCGAGGAAGAGGATAAATCCCGTTACCAGACTATCTACGCTGAAAATGTCGGAGCTGTCGCGGCGCCGACCGCCGGTTTTCATTTTACCGACAGACTGTTCAAAGAGATCGATGAACTGGGAGCGAGAACCGCCTTCCTTACTCTGCACCCCGGTCTGGGTACGTTCCGCCCCATTACCGCAAGCGATATAAACCTGCATAAGATGCACCAGGAAAAGTACTCGATCCCTGTAGAAACCGCCAACGCGGTCAATCTCGCCAAAAGCGAGGGACGCCGGATAATTGCTGTCGGCACAACGACCGTTCGCGCCCTGGAATCGTCTATCGGTCCCGATGGTACTGTCGAGCCTGCCGATTGGCGAGCAACCGATCTGTTCATTAAACCGCCTCACAAATTTAAGGTAATTAACGGTTTGTTAACTAATTTTCATCTGCCCAAATCAACATTGCTTCTGATGATATCCGCCCTTGCCGGACGGGAGCGGGTGCTGGCCGCCTACGAGGAAGCGGTGAAAAAAGAATACAGGTTTTATAGCTATGGCGATGCCATGCTGATAATATGAAAACTCGAAGAAACATTGCGGTCGTAGTTGCCAGCGGTATCGGCAGCAGGTTCGGAGGAGAGATCCCCAAACAGTTCGTTGAACTGGCCGGGAAACCTCTTGCCGTACATTGCCTCGGGCTTTTTGAACGAAACAGGTTGATTGACGAAATAATACTGGTCGTGCCGGAACAATTCGTAGCTTACGCCTCACGAGAGATCGTGGATAAATACAACTTGAGAAAAATAAAAAAAATCACAGCTGGAGGGGAAACTCGACAGGAATCGGTATTCGCCGGTCTTTCGGCCTGTCCCGGCGGGATCGATCTGGCTGTCATTCACGATGCCGTGAGGCCTTTCCTCTCGATGGATCTTCTCGACCAGCTCGTAGTAAAAGCAGATAAAACCGGCGCGGCGATCCTGGCGGTGCCCGCCAGGGAGAGCATCAAACTGGCCGACGGCGAGGTTATCGAAAGAACATTGAAACGGGACACTATCTGGATCGCGCAGACCCCGCAGGTTTTCAGATTTGACGATATACTCAACGCTCATCGGCGGGCCGAAACCGCTGGTAACGAAGCCACTGACGATGCCGAGCTTTACGAACAATACTGCGGTCAGGTTGCCATTGTTCGCGGAAGCTATAACAATATCAAGATTACCACCAAAGGCGATTTCGCTATGGCCCAGGTGCTGGCCGGGGAGATCTTATGAGCTCTTTTAGAATCGGACAAGGGTACGACATCCATAGATTGGTATCCGGACGCAAATTGATCCTTGCGGGCGTCGAGATCCCGTTCGATCTGGGGCTTGACGGCCATTCCGACGCTGACGTCGCAATCCACGCGCTGATCGATTCTCTGCTGGGAGCCGCCGCGCTGGCGGATATCGGTTCGCATTTCCCCGATACTGATCCTGCCTATCAGAACGCCGATTCTATGGCGCTTTTGGGTTCTATCCTGAATTTGCTTTCTGAAAAAGGGTATTCGATCGGTAATATCGATATCACGGTCATCGCCGAAAAACCAAAGCTGTCCCCCTATATCGAGAAGATGAGAGACAGGTTGGCTTCAGCGCTCGCCGTTCCGATTGACAATATATCTGTAAAAGCCACTACCCATGAGAGGCTGGGAGCGTTGGGAAGGGGAGAGGGGATAGCCGCGTTGTCTATTGCCCTGTTATATAAATGAGTTTTCATGATATCCTCGGATTCATCCAATCGCAGAATGAGTTTATTGTCTACGCTATTCTTTTTGTCAGCGCCTTCATTGAGAATGTCTTTCCGCCGTTTCCGGGGGATACCACCACTTTGGCTGGCGCTTTTGTTGCGGGGGAGGGAAATATTGGTTATATTGGTGTCCTGATATCGGTAACGCTGGGAGGAGTTCTGGGTGCTATGACTCTGTATTACATAGGCTTGATAAAAGGCCGGCACTTCTTTGAAAAAAGAGATAGCAGATATTTCGGAAGAGAATCGTTGCTCAAGGTCGAATCGCTATTTCAAAAGTATGGTGGCGCGGTTATCACTTTTTCCCGTTTCATGGCCGGGATACGATCGGCTATCGCCCTGGCCGCCGGTGTTGGCAATGTTGCGCCGGTTCGTATGATGATCCTCTCATTGGTCAGCAATATTCTCTGGAACGGCTTTTTGATCGGGTTGATGATATATACCAAATCGAACTGGATAATGATTATAGATCTGGTTAAGAGATACCATATCGTATTGTTGTCAGTCGGGGCGTTAATAATTATAATTCTGATATTGAAAACAAAATGGATCAAAAGAAAAAACTAAAAATAGCCGTCCTGATGGGCGGTAATTCCGCCGAACGGGATGTTTCTCTGGCTTCCGGAGCGGGAGTGGTCGCCAGCTTGAGAAAGGCCGGCTATGACGTTACCGGAATCGATACCGCTCTGGGAACCGGTCAGCTCTCGAATGAACATGCCGAAACTGCTCGTATCGACGAGAATCCTCCCGACACAATAAATCTCGCGGCTATCGACAGCGAGGCGACCATCAGAACTGTCAGCTCTCCAGATCTGAAAAATGTCGATCTGGTTTTCATCGCTCTTCACGGCGGAATCGGAGAAAACGGCACTATCCAGGCCCTTCTCGATATGGTCGGAATACCGTATACCGGATCCGGTGTTCTTGCTTCAGCGGCCGCTATGGATAAAATCGTCGCCAAGAAGATTATGATCGCCTCCGGTATCCCCACCCCGGATTATTTCGTCAGGTCATCCGATGAAATCACCGACGAAAAAGCGTTAATTGACGAGGCCCTGAATACTATCGGTTTCCCTCTCGTGGTCAAGCCCCACGATCAGGGATCATCAGTCGGGTTGGATATCTCCAAATCGCCCGACGATCTGTTCGAAAAAGCCAAAACCGCCGCCGGATATTCCCATAAAGTCCTGTTCGAAAAATTCATTCCCGGCCGTGAGCTGACTGTGGGCATACTCGGCAATGAACCGCTGCCGGTAGCCGAGGTCCGTCCCAAAGGAGGTTTTTACGATTACCATCATAAATACACCTCCGGAATGACTGAATACCTGGTTCCGGCTCCTCTGACCGAAGAGGAGACGAAGATTGTTTCGGCCCTGGCTCTCTCGGCCTTCAAAGCCCTGGGGTGCAGAGGGTACGCCCGTATAGATTTCAGATATTCTCCCGATAGCCAATGGTATTTTCTGGAGGCCAATACTCTTCCCGGCATGACCCAAACGTCGCTTGTACCCAAAGCGGCCAAATCGGCGGGAATGGAATTCCATCAGCTTCTGGACCGCATTGCCCAAATCGCCATCGAAGATTTCGAGAAAAGGAAAAATGTTTGAAATACGAAATGGTTATATTCGATCTCGGCAGCACCCTTATTAATTACGAAAATCACCCTTGGACCGAACTTGGGATGATGGGCTGCCGGAACGCCGCGCCGATGATAAAAGAGGTTACCGGAATCGAAATCTCGCCGGCCAGGCTTTGGGACGCTTTCAGCCTGACTATCGACCAAATGTTTAAAGTCAATACTGAAGACTTAAGAGAGATTGATCTGCGAGCCGTTACATCTGAAATCCTGGCCGATTTTGGAATCGGGGTAACCGACGGACTGCCGCTGAGATTCATCGAAGCTTATTATCAGCCGGTTACCGAGCAGGTCAGCCTGATCCCGGGCGCGGTCGAGATATTGACCGAAATTAGAAAGGCCGGAATGAAAATTGGGCTGGTTTCGAATACCATTTTCCCCGCCGAATATCACCGCCGGGAAATGAGAAATTTCGGAATTTTCGATTACTTCGACTTTACTCTTTTCTCGTCCGAGCGGAAAATCCGCAAACCCAATAAGGAATTTTATCTGGCCGCTCTTTCCTTGGGCGGAACCAAACCGGAAAACTCGATATTTATAGGAGACAGGCTCATCGAGGATGTCGGCGGGCCGCAGTCCGTAGGGATCGACGGGGTGCTGAAATATACCGACGGACGAGATTATTCGGCCGATATCAAACCTTTCGCCACTATTCATGAATTAGGGGAGCTGGAAAATATTCTTTTTTAACTAACGAGGAGGAGTTTTGGGAAAATATCAGAAGTTGCTGCAGGAACTAACCGATGCCCACGGCGTTCCCGGTTTCGAAGATGAAGCCGTCGGGGTTATGAAAAAACATATCAAAGCCGCCGATGAAATCACCTACGATAAAATGGGAAGCCTGATCGCTAAGAAAAAAGGCAAATCCGATAAGCCCAAAGTGATGATCGCCGGCCATATCGACGAGATCGGGTTCATAGTCAAAGAAATTACATCCGATGGTTATATCAAATTCCTGCCTCTGGGCGGATGGTGGGGGCATGTCGCCCTGGCCCAGAGAGTGATTGTTAAGACATCAAAAGGGGATATTCCCGGAATCATCGGCTCCAAACCCCCTCATATTCTCGAAGACGAGGAACGAAAAAAAGTCCAGCAGCTAAAAGAAATGTTCATCGATATCGGCGCCTGCGACGGTTTCGACGTGGCCTCGCTCGGTGTCAGGCCGGGTGATCCGATCGTTCCGGATTCCAGCTTCAAAGTTATGGCCAATCCCAATCTATATATGAACAAAGCTTTCGATAACCGGATCGGCGCCGCCGCCGCGGTGGCTGTGATAAACGAACTGGCCGGGATCGATCACCCTAATACGGTTTATGGTGTCGGCACAGTTCAGGAAGAGGTCGGCCTTCGCGGAGCGGGTACGGCCGCCCATGTTATCGATCCCGATGTCGCCCTGATCCCCGATGTGTCGTTAGCTACTGACGGACCGGGATCCTCCAAAGAATCATCCGGCAGGATCGGGTCCGGGCCGTCAATTACTGTTCTCGATGGCTCCATGATTCCCAACAGAAAGCTGCGAGATTTCGTGGTCGATACAGCCGCGGAGTTCAAGATACCCTTCCATTTCGCGGCCTTGGACAGGGGCGGCACGGACGGCGGACGGATTCATATCAGCAGGGCCGGAGTACCAGCCTTGTACCTGGGAGTCGCCACCCGCTATATTCATAGCCACACCGGCGTAATTCATAAAGATGATTTTGAAAACCTCGTAAAGCTCATGGTCGAGGTCATTAAAAAACTCGATGCCAAAACCGTGGCGTCCTTTACCAATAGATAACATCTTTGGCTCAAGCTTCGCCGGCATCGTTCGATAATTTCATTAGGCTGAAAATCCCGGAGGATACGAAAAAATGGCGCTGAGATTCCTGAACACCTTAACCAGAAAACTCGAGAACTTCGAACCGATTGAACAGGGCATTGTCAGGATGTACACCTGCGGACCCACCGTTTACGGGCCCGCCCATATCGGCAATTTCAGAGCCTATACCTTCGAGGATATCTTAAGACGTTACCTGCTTTACAAGAAGTACCATGTTACCCAGGTGATGAATCTAACTGATATCGATGATAAAACCATTCGCGATTCCAACGCCGCCGGTATCTCCCTCTCTGACCATACCCGTAAATTCAAGGACATGTTCTTCCGCGATCTCGACAGACTCAATATCCAAAGGGCGGAACATTACCCCGCCGCTACCGAGCATATCCCGGAGATGGTCGTGATGATCAATAAACTTCTGGAAAATGGTTGCGCTTACCGTTCAGGGCATTCGATATATTTCAAAATCTCCTCCTTTCCGAAGTATGGATCTCTTTCCCATATGAAGATGGAAGACCTCATGGCCGGAGCCAGGGTCGATTCCGACGAATACGAAAAGGAGACCGCCTCCGATTTTGCTCTCTGGAAAGGATGGACAGATAAAGACGGCCCTGTCTTCTGGGAAACCTCTCTCGGCAAGGGCCGTCCCGGATGGCATATCGAGTGCTCGGCCATGTCCATGAAATATCTTGGCGAACATTTCGATATTCATACCGGAGGTGTTGATAATATCTTTCCGCATCACGAAAACGAGATCGCCCAATCAGAGGGAACGACCGGAGAAAAATTCGTGAATTGCTGGATGCACAACGCGCATCTTATTGTCGAGGGCAGGAAAATGGCCAAGTCCGAAGGAAATTATTTTACCGTGGAGGATCTGGTAGGTCAGGGACACAATCCGCTGGCCATACGATATGTCCTCATGGCCACCCATTATCGGCAGCAGCTTAATTTTACCATAGAAGGGCTCGAAGGCGCTAAAGCCGCCATTACCAGGCTGAAAGACTTCAAAACCAATGTGGAAAACGCTCATGGCGATAGCGATACGAATGCCGTCAGATCCACAATCGATAAGGCCGTAACCGGGTTCGAAGCCGGCATGGATGACGATCTCAATATCTCGCCGTCTTTAGCGGCGGTTTTCGATTTTGTTCGGGAGATTAATTCCATAATCGCCAAAACCGGCCTCTCCGAGTCCGACAGGACCGCGGTTATGGATACACTCCGGCGATTCGATAGTGTCCTGGGGATAGTTTTTACCGCCGAAAGAGATATAGATTCCGAAATCGAAACCCTTATTCAAAACAGGATCGATGCCAAAAAAAATAAAGACTACAAAAAGGCCGACCAAATCCGCGCCGATCTACTAAACAGGGGAATAATCCTCGAGGATACCCCATCCGGCACGAAATGGAAAAGAAAAATCTGAAATTTAACCTCATGGGCGGCCGATTCATAACGGTCGCCTTTTTTTTGCCGATAATAAACTCATGAAACATATTAACAGCGTTATCATCGCGGTGTTGCTGGCGGTAAATACGCCTCAACTGGTTCAAGCGGACCGCATAGACGATCTTCGGCAGGCTGTTGCCGAACAGCCCGGAAATTTCGAACAAGTCTCCGAACTGGCGAATTTCTATATAGACCATGAAGATTATGTATCCGCCGGTAAAATTCTGAAAGATTATATCGCCGTCGATAGCCTTAATGCCCGGGCATATTATTTATACGGTAAAGTTTTCGATCTTTCCGAAAATATCGGTCAGGCTATGGAATATTACAAACTCTCCGTCAAACACGATTCCACCTTTTGGCGATCATATCGCGATCTGGGGCTTCTTTACGATATATTCTCAGACTATGAAAATATGAATTCCTGCCTAAAGAACGCTATTACTTTTGCCCCTGCTCCGGAAAGCCTGTATTATAATTACGGCCTTTCCTTCGATATGCTGGGAGAAACCGATTCCGCCCTGTTTTATTATTACGGAGCCATGAAGTTCGATTCCCTCGATTATCAAGCCTTCCTTAATATCGGCGCGATTATGGCCGTGCAGGGCAAATTGGATTCGGCCAGGATCTTTACCGAAAAATCGATGGGAATTAATCCGAATTCGCCCGAAGCTTTCTATAACTCCGGAGAGATACTCGCCTCACTTGGAATTTACGAAGGAGCGATCAATAATTTCCAGCAATCTCTGGCGCTCGATACCGGCTTTTTCGGAGCTAATAAGAGAATCGGGGAAATTTACGAAATCATGGGAGACTCTGGAATGGCCAGAATCTATTTCCAGGAGTTCCTGAATACGGCTCCAAAGATCTATGTCAATGATATCTCTGAAGTTAAAAATAAGTTGGAACACTATAAGTAATCATATCACGCTTTTCACGACCGAACAGATTATTGTAGCTGCATTTTATTGCACATTATAACTTCATACCGCATTTCTATGCGGGATTTCTATCCTCCATCCTTTTGCTTCCCGAAATAATCCTCTCGGGCCATGTCTCATAACTGCCTTTATATCAACAAATTTGACAAGAAACATTAAGAGTCTGATAATAACAGGCAATTATGGTAATATTGGCATCATTCTTGCAAAATGTATAGTTCGAAGGCGAAAAGAAGTAGGGCAAAACATGGGAGTGGTGTGCTGGACCACCAACCAGCCCCCCCGAATGATTCGGGGATCCCCCTCCGCCACTCCCATGGAATTTTTAAAGGGAGTCTTGTGATGATGATCGTAATCAAGGAAAACCCCAGGAAAATGAGCGCGGGAATGCTGACCGTCATTATCGGGGTCTTCTTAGCCGTGTTAACGATTATTTTCGTTCCTTTCAATTAGGAATATTCTAACGTCTTGACTTTCATTACGGCGGCCCTATTTTCCCCATGTGAAACCGGCCGTCGAACTTGAAACTAAACTCTCCAATCTACCGGATAATCCCGGTTGCTATCTTTTTAAAAACGATGAAAACAAAATAATTTATATAGGCAAAGCCGGTTCCCTAAAAAAAAGAGTCAGGTCCTATTTTCAGAAATCGGCGCGGGATGCCAAAACTGAAAAATTGATAGCTGCCATTGCCGGCCTCGAATACATCATAACACCATCGGAAAAAGAAGCCCTGATTCTGGAAGCCAGCCTTGTAAAGGAACACAAACCGCGATATAATATCGATCTTAAGGACGACAAACGCTACCCGTATATAAAAATCACCACCTATGAAACTTATCCGAGGCTTCTCGTGGTCCGACGGGTTCTCGATGATAAGGCCGGATATTTCGGACCCTTTACCAGCGCCGCCGGTATGAGGAGAACCCTGAAATTGATCCGCCGGATTTTCCCCGTACGCTCCTGCGCGCTGGAATTGCCGTCCAAAAGAAAATACCGGGTTTGCCTCGACTATTTCATAGAACGTTGCCCCGGATGCTGTGAAGTGGGCAAAAGCGATCCGGAAGAGTATCGCCGGATGATCGACGAAGTAATTCTGTTCTTGGCGGGGAAATCCAACGAGATCAGAAACCGGCTGCGGGCCAGGATGGAAACGCTCTCCGACGAGTTGAAATTCGAGGAGGCCGCCAAAGTCAGGGATCAGCTCAAAGGAATAGCCTCAGTTATAGAAAAACAAAGGGTCGTGAGTCACGATCTGATCGACCGTGATGTCATATCCGTGGCGGTCGAAGGCAACGATGCCTGCGTAGTCCTGATGCAGGTGCGCGAAGGTGTCTTGTTGGGGCAGAAACATTTTGACGCCGGTACCGCCGGGTTCGATGTCCCCGATATTATCAGAGGCTTCCTGACCAGATACTACAATACCGCCGATATTTATCCCGACGAAATCATGATACCGGAGGCTTTCGACGATATAGACCTCGTGGCTGATTTCCTTCAGGGTAAATCAGGCAGGAAAATCAGCCTCGTTGTTCCACAACGCGGCAACAAGGCCGAACTTTTGAAAATGGCCCTGACTAACGCCCGGCATAATCTCGAATTGAGACTGGCGCAAAAAGACGCTTTTAAGAAAAAAGCACCCGGGACCATTCACTCTCTGGCCAGGGATCTGTATCTGGAAAAACTTCCGCGAACTATCGCCGCCTGCGATATCTCCAATCTTGGAGAAAAGAACGCCGTAGGATCGGTCGTCTATTTCACCGATGGACGCCCTAAAAAATCGGAATACAGACATATGAAAATCCGGACTGTGGAAGGGCAGGATGATTTCTCCATGCTTAGGGAGGTCGTCGGAAGATATTTCACCCGGCTGGCCGAAAACGGTCTCGATAATCCCGATCTGCTCCTCATCGACGGAGGCAAAGGACAGCTAAACGCCGCTCTCGAGGCTCTGCGGGATCTGAACATTTCCGACCAGCAAACAGTCTCGCTGGCTAAAAAATACGAGGAAGTCTATATGCCGGGCAGATCCGAGCCGATATCTATTCCCAAAACCTCTTCATCGATCAAAATCCTGCAGAATATACGTGACGAGGCCCACCGGTTTGCTGTAAGTTATCACCGTAAGCTCAGGTCCGCGGATATCGAGGATTCTCTGCTCGATAAGATACCGGGAGTAGGCAGAAAAAGAAAGATGGATCTCCTGGCGGTTTTCGGATCGCTGGAGAGAATAAGGAATTCATCCTTGGACGATCTCAAGGCCGTTCCAGGTCTGCCGGAGAAGATCGCCTTGGCTATATGGGATCAATTCAATCAACGGAGTGACAATGAATGATGAACTGATACTGGAAATACTCGAGCTCGGCCCTTATTTCGTAAATTGCTATATCCTCGGAGATCCGAACACACGGCAGGGGATTATTATCGATCCCTCGTGGGATCCCGACAGGATTATCGCTCATGTCGGTAAATTCGACCTGAAAATCGAAAATATCGTCATCACCCATGGCCATGCCGATCATATCGGAGCCCTGTACGAAATCAGAAAGCACTTCAATGTCCCTGTGCTGATCGGAGAAAAGGACGCTCCCATGCTCACCGATCCGTCGGCCAATCTCTCGACTATGAGCGGAGGCAGCCTGGACGTCGGCCCGCCGGACCAACTGCTCAAAGAGGGAGATATTGTTGCCGTAGGACGTTTCAAATTCAAGGTTCTGGAAACTCCCGGACATACTCCCGGCTCCATTTCTCTATTTGGCCATGGCGCGGTCTTTACCGGTGACGCTCTTTTCTTCGGCTCCATCGGACGAACCGATTTTGCCGGCGGATCCTATGAAACCCTTATCCATTCCATTAAATCAAAACTGTTAGCCCTGCCGGGGGATACCGTCGTCTATTCGGGCCACGGAGTCGATACCACTATCGAGCAGGAATCGGAATTCAATCCCTTTATCGCCTGATGAAATTAACCGATTTCCATGTGCACCCGGATTATTCGGTCGACGCCTCCGGGACAATAGATCAGTACTGCGCCAGGGCGCTTCAGATCGGCCTCGATACTGTATGTTTTACCACCCATTATGATACCAATCCTCTTAGAGAGGGACTCGACGGTTACTGGGGTCATAACGGTTCCCGCGCCAAATATTCCGATCGGCTGATGGAAATTTACGTCGATGATATTCATAGAGCCGATGGCAGCTTCCGCCATAAAGGTCTTCGAGTTCTCTGCGGCCTGGAGATCGACTATTACCCTGGTGTGGAGGAGGAGGCCCGCAGGATAAAGGAGAAGTTCCCGATTGACTTCGTCCTCGGATCGGTTCATTGCATAGAAAATATTGCCATCTCCGACGAACATGAGGCTCGGCCCTATTTCGAGTCCAGATCAGTGGAAACCATGATGGACGATTATATCAGCCTTCTGGTTTCAGCGGCCCGATGCGAATCCTTCGATTCCCTCGGCCACCTCGATTATTATGTTCGATTCGCCTGGAGATACTACGGCCATCGGATAAACGATATCCGGGTCGAACGGTTCGATCCTGTCTTCGAGATACTCGCGGCCAACAGATTGGGGATCGAGATCAATACCGGACCCTACAAGAGAAGTATGAAAGCCTTTCACCCGACTGTGGAAATTCTGGACAGGGCTATCGATGCCGGAGTATCTATCGTTTCGGTCGGGTCGGATAGCCACAGACCTGAAGATCTGGGCGCCGGTATTCCCGAAGCATATCAGTATTTGCGGAAACATTACCTTACTCCAGAATTTCCCCGATCTCTATGAAAAGACTCCCTGCCGAATTCTATAACCGCCCCACTCTGGAGGTCGCCCTCGATTTGCTCGGATGTCACTTGATACGCGATTCTGATGGTATCAAAACAGGAGGGATGATCGTCGAAGTCGAGGCCTATGTCGGGGAGAACGATCCCGCCTGTCACGCTTCCAGGGGTCTTACCCCGAGAAATAAAATAATGTACGGTTCGTCCGGTTTCCTTTATGTTTATTTTACCTACGGAAATCACTTTATGCTTAACGTGGTAACTGAGAAAGAAGGATTCCCCGCGGCGGTGCTCTTACGCGGCCTGGAACCGTTATACAATATCGAGGTTATGTCCGCCAGACGGCAAACCGATGATTATTTCAATATATCATCCGGCCCGGGAAAACTGGCCCGATCCCTCGATATTACCACTGCCCAAAACGGCGCCGATCTGGTCAAAGGCGATATCTCGCTGCTCGGACCCGGCAATGTCGACTCCGATATTTGGGCCTCGACCAGGATAGGAATCGGGAATCCCGGAAGTGATAAGCTCTGGAGATTCTACGCCTGCGATAATCCCCATGTTTCCGGCGAGACCCGCTCGATCAAAGAATCGAGCCGTCCGCTTGCCGACGCCCGAAAAAATGGATTTTCCCTGCGCCAATGACCATATAAACCGATATTCCTTAACTTTCGGACTTCATATGATTGAATTATATTGACAAAACACTCTCCGCTGATATGATTAGGGCGAATTTTATTATGGAGGAATGATGCCAACGCGACAATCTGACGATATTAAGCTTTCAGCTCTGGAAAACGCTATGCGGCAGTTCGACGAGGCCGCCGAGGTTCTTAATGTCGATAAAATGATGCTCGAGATCCTGAAACAGCCCAGGCGAGCCGTGATAGTGAAGCTCCCGATATTGATGGATAACGGGGATTTCCAGGTATTTACAGGCTACCGGGTCCAACATAATATCGCCAGGGGACCGGCCAAGGGAGGGATCAGGTTTCATCAGGATGTTAATCTCGACGAGGTTTCGGCCCTGGCAGCCTGGATGACTTGGAAATGCGCTGTCGTCGGTATTCCCTTCGGTGGTGGAAAGGGCGGTATCGCCTGCGATCCCTCAAAACTCTCCAAAAGCGAACTCGAAAGGCTGACCAGACGTTACACCGCCGACCTGACGGATGTTATCGGACCTGAAATCGATGTCCCCGCGCCTGATGTCAACACCGATTCCCAGACGATGGCCTGGATCATGGATACATTCTCAATGCATGCCAGACATACTGTAACATCGGTGGTTACCGGCAAACCTATTGAGCTTGGCGGCTCTCTGGGGAGACGCGAGGCTACCGGCCGGGGCGTGTTGTTCGCGGTACGCGAAGCCTGCCAATATAAAAATATCGAATTGAAAGGCGCTCGATGCGTCGTCCAGGGGTTCGGCAACGTCGGAAGCGTTACGGCCGATCTTCTATACCGTGACGGCGCCAGAATAATCGCGGTTTGTGACGTTCACGGCGGACTTTATAATCCCGAAGGCATAGATATATTCGGCCTTCTGGAATATGTCGCCAAGAACCGCAAAGTCGTCGGATTCGAAGGAGCCCAGCCCATAACTCATGACGAAATTCTCAAATTGGAATGCGAGGTCCTGGTGCCGGCCGCTTTGGAGAACGTGATAACTTCGAAAAACGCCGACGATATCAAGGCTGTCATTGTAGCAGAGGGCGCCAACGGACCGACCACTACCAACGCCGATAAAATCCTTCAATCGCGGGGTATTATGGTTATTCCGGATATCCTCTGCAATTCCGGAGGCGTTACCGTAAGCTACTTCGAATGGGTGCAGGACAGAATGGGGTATTTCTGGACAGAAGAAGAAGTTAATAAAAGGCTGGAGATAATTCTGGTCAAGGCTTTCAATGATGTTCTGAAGGTCTCTCTGGAGTATAACTGCAATATGAGAATTGCCGCCTTTTTGCTGGCTATCAAGAGAGTGCTCGAAGTCACCATGCTTCGCGGAGTCTACGCCTGATATGAACGATTTTCTGGGATCAGCCATTCTGTTCGTTCCGCCATTTCTTTTGGCCATCTCCGCCCATGAAAGCGCGCATGCCTATGTCGCCGACCGGCTGGGCGATCCGACCGCCAAAAACCTCGGCAGGATTACTCTTAATCCCATCCCGCATTTCGATCTGTTCGGATTTATCGCGCTCTTTCTCATTCATTTCGGATGGGCCAAGCCGGTTCCGGTCAATCTGGCTAACCTGAAAAACCCGGTCAAAGATAATCTCTGGATCTCACTGGCCGGTCCGGCCTCCAATTTCCTCCTCGCGGTTCTTTCGGGACTGATATTCAGAACCTTTGCCCCCATCCTGACTGAATCTCAAACAGGCATTTTCTTTCTCAATATGATCGGATTTTCAGTCACCTTGAATATTATTCTCATGGTCTTCAATCTTCTGCCTTTGCCTCCCCTCGATGGTTTCCACATTCTCGAAGGATTGGTTCCCAATGAGATCTACCTGAAATTGCAGCGAATCAGAACGGTCGGTCCGATGCTTTTGCTCGGGTTGGTTTTTCTTAGCAGTTTCACCGGATTCAATATATTCTCCATAATCTTTACTCCCTTTATCAGGGTCCTGGGAGGATTTCTTCTTGGGCAAAACGCCGGTTATTAAATACTCTTTTGCCCCGCTTGTTCTATCAATTGCCGTTTTGGTCTCTTGCCAGCCGCCTAAGCAGGAAAAACCGCTCGATCCTCGACTCCTGTTTACTATAGGCTCTGATTTCCTGAAAGATGCCGAGACCATCGCGGTGAAAGGCACTATGGAATTCGATGACGGCCGATCATCGGAATCGGCTTCGTTCCAGTTCCTGGCAAAATCCGAAGATTCTCTGCTGATTTTTGTGGAAGGACCCCTGGGAATCGATTTGTTTCAAATGGCCGTTATCGGAGATACCGCCTTCATAAAATCCAAAAACCTGCCTGAATGGGAGATTTATCATACAGGGGATTTATTCGATATACCCGAATATGAGATCGTCGAGCTGAATCCGTTCTTGCTGGGCATTTATTGCTTTCCCCAATTGTATTTCGGCGGAATCAAATTCTCCGAATCCCTCTCAGGCGATAACCTGATCAGCGGCCGGTTCGAGTTTGCCGTTCATCAGCCGAAAAAACAAAATTCGTTTGTTCTTGCCGAAGTTAATTCGCGATTTATGGCGGCTTATAGCGGTAGAAAAGAATTCGATGGCGGATATTACCCCTCCTCGATAGAAATTACCCCTGATAACAGCAAATGGCGAATATCCGCCCGGATTAAAAAACTAAAAATAAATCCACCTATTCCCGATAAGCTCTGGCAAATCACTCGATAGTTCGTCACTTCTAATGATTGACCCCGACGCTCAAGGTGAAAAGCACTTGACAAAAACCGTCGTTTATTTATCTTTATCTGCAAAGTCGTATCTTGAGCCCTCATCGATGTTTCAGGGCATAGGATCTATTGGAAATACTGATAAAGTATTGGTAACTGACTTGGGCTTTTGCCCGGAGACGGAGGATAACTTGCAATATCTCTTAAGGTTACGTTGGCTTTTCTCGATAGCGGCGGCTGTTTCTTTCCTGGCGGCATACTCCGATTCCAACGCCCTGTCTGTAAAAGAACAATGGCTCAAAGATAACGCCCAAAGCCTTATTATTCGGCCCGAACTCCCGCCCGCTATTCTCGATGTCGGCGGCCCGGACGATTTCGGGTATTATTTTATCGATTCCGATGATGATGCCAATAACGCCCCCGATTTCAATTGGATCGATATCTCTGGTATCGGCGAAGATATGGGCATAAACGCCGACGATCAGAATGTCGGACCCTTCGAATTGGGTTTTACATTCAATTACTATGGCAATGACTACACCACCTTCCGGGCCTGCTCCAACGGCTGGGCCTCCTTTACTTCGGGATCCAACGCTTACGGAAACCAGACGATCCCCACCGCCGGTGATCCGAATGATCTTCTGGCCGTTTACTGGGATGATCTTCATCCCCGAAGCGGTTTTGCCTATTACTATACCAATGACGCCGATACCTGCGTAATTGCCTGGCACAATTTCGGCAGATATTCAGGCGATGGCGATTATACCTTCGAGATTATAATCACAGCCGATGGTAATATTCTCTATCAGTACTTGTCGATGACCGGGGTATCCGATTCTCATTGCATAGGAATCGAAAACAGCGGCGGTGATATCGGCCTGGAATATGTCTTTAATACATCGCGCGATGAAACCGAGACATCTATATATTTCGGTCTGCAGGGTCCTCTTTACGCCGAGCATGATGTTCGCCCCACTGACTTTCCTGGATTTAATGAGATCGGACGGGTCGGCGATTCTGTTTCGTTCAATGTCAGATTTTTAAACAGCGGTATCGCCAATGAGAGCTTCCCGGCAAGATTGCTGATCAATCATAACGGCCAGGTCTATAATCAGGTAGAGCAGGTTGCTGATCTTCCCCCCAGCGAATCAGCGGACGCTGCCTTTCCTCCATTTACTCCCGTCGAGGATGGGATTTTTGAATTGGTGGCCATATCCGAACTTTCATCCGACGAACTGATCGGAAATGACACTCTCCGAACCGAGTTCAATGCCTATACTAATATTTACCTCGAAGATTTCGAATTGGGCAACGGTTTCTTCACCGGCGATAACGACTGGGAATGGGGAGCCCCCACTTCCGGACCGCGTTCCGGACACTCCGGAGATAACCTCTGGGCTACCAAACTCGCCGGCAGCTACTCCGATGGGCCGCTGCTTTCAGCTCTTATCAGCCCT
>JAHEDG010000081.1 GCA_024641335.1 Candidatus Zixiibacteriota bacterium | reverse complement strand
CGGCGTCGAGGAGCTTTCGGCTTATGGCTGGGGTCTGACCCGGATCGCCGCTCGACCGGTAACCAAAGCTCTCGAAACAGGCCATCGGCCGCCTATGACTACGGAATACGATCCCGATATTGACGCGATGATTCTCGGAATCACCCCGGAATTATGCGAATCCACGCTCATCGGCTTAACCGCTTTTAATACCCGTTATTCCTATGCCCAGCAATGCCGTCTGGCCGAACAGCAGGTATTCGATATCTTCAACACCTTTGGTCTGAGTTCGTCGTTTTTTCAATTCAATCTGGGGGGGACCGACATGAGGAATGTCGTCGGACAGATGACCGGAACAGCGGTTCCCGAATCGGTAGTCATCATCTGCGGCCATCTCGACTGTACCAGCAACGATCGATATAACAACGCTCCCGGAGCGGAAGACAACGGCTCGGGTTCGGCCGCGGTCATCGAAGCCGCTCGGGTCTTAAGCCTTCACCTGTCCGAATTGACAATCCGTTTTATTACTTTCTCCGGCGAGGAACAGGGGTTGATCGGCTCGGATTTCTACGCCCAGGAAATGCTCTCCCAGGGACAGAATATTGCGGCCGTCATCAATCTCGACATGATCGCGTATACCGGGCCCTACCCGGCAGACATGCATATCTTCTCCGATCCGCTGTCACACTGGCTGGGCAGTTTGGCTTCGGAGACAATGATCACATATACCGATGTCGATACCATCACCCACTATGACGGATCGCCGGTTTACGGTTCTGATCATTATCCTTTCGCCATTAGAGGTTTCCCGGCGATGTTTTTCATCGACGGCTGGGACGGCAGCGACTGGTATCCATATTATCACACCACCGCCGATACGATCGGTAATCTCGACATGGACTTGTTGGCTGATGTATCCCGGACTGCCGCCGCAATGGCCGCCATTCTGGCCAGAGTAGAATTCGGTCTCGATTATCTGCCCGGGGACGCCAACGGTTCGGGAGATGTCAACGGTCTCGATGTTATTTATCTGGTTAACTATTTTAAGGGCCTTGGACCGGTTCCCTATCCGATCGAGCGGGGCGATGCCAACGGCGATTGCGCGGTCAACGGGCTGGATGTTGTTTACCTTGTGAACTATCTCAAAGGCGGATCGGCGCCTTTGTTCGGCGATTGTCGGTAAGAGATTTTATCCGGCCGGAAGCCGCGCAATTCTAACATAATAAATTCCAATATTCTTTTTTTCCGGGAAACCCGATATCGGGATTCCCGGTTTATATCATGATGAGTGTTTAGACGATTTTTGAGACGGACTGGAGGATGCAATGGGAATTTTAAAAGACGCTGACAAAGAAGCTATCAGAAAAGAACTTGCCGGTCTCACAGGGCCGGTCAGAATAATCAACTTCACTCAGGAAATGGAATGCATGTATTGCCGGGAGACCAACGAACTTTTGAGCGAGGTAGCCGCCCTTTCCGATAAAATCACCATGGAGACTTTCGATTTTGTGAATGACAAGGACGCTGTCGACAAATATAAAATTGATAAAATCCCGGCCGCGATTGTAACTGGAGATGAGGATACAGGTATCAGGTTTTATGGGATTCCATCCGGATATGAATTTATCAGTCTCCTCGACAGCATCAAAATGGTATCCGCTGGGCAATCGGATCTAAGCGAAAAAACAAAAGACCTCCTGAAAAAACTAAAGCAGCCTCTGCACCTTCAGGTATTTGTAACACCTACCTGACCGTATTGTCCCCGGGCGGTCAGCCTGGCGCATAAATTAGCCATGGAATCTCCTCTGGTTACCGCCGATATGGTGGAAGCCACCGAGTTTCCGCATCTCTCGATGAAATATAAAGTCCAGGGAGTTCCCAGGACGGTAATTAATGAGGATCTTCATATCGAAGGCGCGGTCCCCGAACAAATGCTTTTGCAGAGAATAGGAGAGCTTTTAAGCCCCTGACGTTTGAGTTAACATTAAATATAACAATAGATTAGGGCGGCATCTTCAGCCGCCTTTTTCCATAGATCAAATTCGAGGAGTAGACAGATCCACAATTCCCTTTACCTGCATATTTTTGCATAAAATATATTGACACAGCTTATGTTTCCTATTTAAAATGCCGATAGGAAATATGAGGTAAGTCATAATGACTTACGATTGCTAAAAAATTCACAAGCCTTTCAGAGAGGGAATTAGAGGCAAAAAAACAAATGGCGCCAAACCTTAAAATAAAAAAACGGAGGGATTTATGTCAAACGCGCGTTTAGTCGTCCTGGCCATAGCGGCCCTGGCACTATTCATTATGATCGGATGCGAAGGCGATCCGGGCCCTGCGGGGACTTCTGGAACAGCCACCTGCGTGACCTGTCATAATGACGATACGCAGATCGTAGCTATCGCGGCCCAGTGGGGTAATTCAACCCATGCCAATGGCGGTAACTACGAGAGAAATACGCCGCCCTGCTCGGGGTGTCATACCAGCGAAGGATTTGTGGCCAGAATGAATACCGGCGATCCCGGCACTCCTGATAATCCGTCGGCTATCGGATGCTTTACCTGCCACGAACCGCATACCAACTACAATTTCAACCTGAGAATATCCGATCCGGTCGTGCTCGCCGTTGGCGGGGCTACATTCGATAAGGGTAACGCGAATCTTTGCGCCCAATGTCATCAGAACCGCACCGCTTCTCCGACTGTTCCTGACACCGGAACGGTGATTATCACCAGCAGCCGTTGGGGTCCTCATCATGGTCCGCAGGCCAATATCCTCTCCGGAAACAGCGCTTATGTATTCGCCGGGGAAACCTATACTACTGCCCACGCGCATTACGTATCGCCCAGTTCGGAAGGTTGTGTAACCTGTCATATGTCGGCGCCGTTCGGTTCTCAGGCTGGTGGCCATACCTGGAATATGACCTATGACTACCATGGCGCTGAAGAAGATCAGATCGCAGGCTGCGAAACCGCCGGTTGCCACAGCACCCTGACCGACTTCAGCTATGGCGGAGTTCAGGATTCAGTATTGGCAATGCTCACTACTCTCGAGACTCTGTTGTTGAACGCCGGTATTATCGATTCTACCGGGTTAGCGGTGGTGCCTGAGACCTTGACTGTAGCGCAGGCCGGAGCTCTTTATAATTTCAACATGTTCGAAGAAGATCGCTCTGAGGGAATTCATAATCCGGGCTACGCCTACGACGTTCTCAACGCTTCCATTACCGCGATGGGCGGAAGGTAGCAGAACTTTAGAATGTTCGATAATCCCGCCTCGAAAGAGGCGGGATTTTTTTTGTCTTCTCCAGCTTACGCGCGATAAAAGCCGGCGGATAATTAGAAAAAAAGCGCCGCTTTTTTAACGACGCTTTTTACCCGGATCTTCCAATCAGAAATATTTATGGGTGAATACTGCCAGCGTTGGCCGCCGCCCAGGAAAGAGTTTTACTCAGATGGCAGGCCGACAAGCAGGAGAAACCTAACCCGTTAAATCCACGGGACAACGTATCGGCGCCGTCAACATAAAATTGGGCTACGGTCGTATCCGAATTAATGGCCATGATATGAGATTTCATGTCGCCCCTCAGGTAGTTTCCGGCTCCGCTCGAAACCGCCGATTTTACGCTATAAGGCATATGACAGTACTTGCATTCGGCCGGTCCGTCATGGACCACCTCCCGATCCGCGTGGCAGCCGGTACATTGGATGGTAATCGCGTGGTCGACGTCATACCTGGCGCTGTTATGAGGATCGTGGCAAAATTGGCAGTCTATATTGGCGTGCCCCGCGCCTAAGATCTCGTCATACTGGGCTTCGTTCATCACCAAACCTCCCGACGCCATTATCCTGTGGTCGTCCGTACGAGAATGGCATTCTCCGCAAAGCTCCGGGGATTCGTCGATAGCCATACTGTTATTGTAGGGACTGGCGGCGTGCAGACTGCCCGGGCCATGGCAACGCTCGCAGGTAACCCCTTCTTCGGCCCAGACCCCGACTATTCCGGCCAGGCCGTCCTGGTGTTCGGTCTCGGAGGCTTCATAGGCGGTTGTGTGGCACTTTGCGCAGTCATAGGATTGACTGCCGGGCGTTTGATCGGCATTATAAGCGACCCATTCTCTCGTCTGAAAATTCCACTGGGCGGCGTCTCCGGTAATAACATAACCGTCGCTATCCACAAAAAGCGCTTTCCGGCCGAATCCTCCGATCACATAGGAAATATTATTCCAGGTATAGCCGTCAGGAGGCCCCGGAAGAGAGGGCACAAAATCGGGATAGGCGGGCGCCATGCCGCCCGTCACCCTCGTGAGTATGTTGGCATGACCGGTCTGCCTGTATTCGTCTGCGACATCCGCGTGGCATAGCCCGCAGGCATCAACCCCGATATAGCCGGCGGTCACCTCGATAGGCGTCGTAACCTCTTTTTCCTCGGAGCATCCTGCCAAAAAGGCTAATCCGAGTATTATGACTGCCAGGATCGCCGATTTTTTCATTTTTTATCCCCTCTCTTGAAACGGCGGGCGCCGACCGTTTCCATATTATTTAGGACGTTCAATTCCTCTATCTTCCCGACCTTACATCAGGTCATGATATTTTCCTTATATTTTTTATCAAATAAAGCCGGAATTGTCAATAAAATGTTATCGGATGGTTTTCATATCTTCATCCTTGAAATCGGCCGCCTGGAACTGGAAATGAGACTGATCCCTATGATCTGTTTTTCTCTGAAGACGAAATCCGATTATTCCAAAAATGATCCGAATATTTTTGCCTTTCGGAACGTAAGACAGGTACGGCGAAATAGCTTGACGCTTTCAGTATGCCGCCTTAAGATGATGTTTTAACTTTTAGTCGAGGGAGGACTTAGTTGCCTGGTTTTTTATTGTTTTACCTGACACCGCTCGTACCCGATCCCGGCAAGGGGAATCTCTGGCAGGATATCGCCGGCATGACCCTTTTCTCCAAGGGGATTATGATCGTGCTGCTGTTCATGTCGGTGGTTTCCTGGGCGATTATGATATTCAGATATTTCCAGACCAGGAAACTCTGGAAAGAATCCGAAAGATTTCTGGGGATGTTTCGCAAACGGAAAAATATCGATGAGCTGTATCACGGATCCCGCCGTTTCGGTATAGTCCCTTATTCAGCGATGCTCGATTCAGCTTTCGATGAGATCAAAGGGCTGGTCGAAAGACGACGGCTTTCAAGCAATCCCGAATCCGGCGCCTTCATCGCCGATGATGATCTCGATATAATGGCCGAGACTATCGATCGATCGGGAGCCGAAGAGGTGGTTCGTCTGGATAAAGGAATCATATTTATCGCCACCACCGCCAATGCCGCGCCGTTCCTGGGGCTTTTGGGTACGGTCGTCGGAATTTATGTGGCTTTCAAAGATATCGGCGCCAGAGGGACGGCCACCCTGGCGGTAGTCGCTCCGGCCATCGCCGAGGCCCTGATCGCCACAGCCGCCGGATTGGCCGTAGCCATACCGGCCCTGATCGGGTATAACTACTTTATCAGCAGAAACAGGCAAATGTCCGATCGGATAGATAACTTCAAATCGGAGCTTTT
>JAHEDG010000044.1 GCA_024641335.1 Candidatus Zixiibacteriota bacterium | reverse complement strand
CCATTTGTATTATGGCAGACAGTGCAATCGGTGTTGAAATTATTGCTGACATGGTTGGGATCCTGAACCGAATTGTAGTCATCGGCATGGCAGGCAAAACAGGCGGTAGGCGTATTGTCGTAACCGTCGGCATGGCAGGAGATACAAGATAGCGAAACATGGGCACCGGTCAGGGGGAATTGAGTAGATGAGTGGTTAAACAGTGATGGAGACCAACCGCTTGTAGAATGGCACAGGGTACAGTCGGTATTGAAATTGTTGGCGGCGTGATCGGGGTCCGCGGCGGAGTTATAATCATTCTGGTGACAGGCGATACATTCGGACGGAGTACCGTCGAACCGGCCGTTCTGATGGCATGATTCGCATAGCAGGGCGGCATGATTACCGGTCAACGGGAAGGCTGTCTGGTTGTGGTCGAAGGAAGAGGGACTCCAGGCAACGTTATTATGGCAAAGAGTACAATCATCCGGGAAACCGCTTTGAACATGATTGGGGTTAACGGTTCCATTGAAGTCATCTATATGGCATCCCATACAGTCGGTGGGTAGATCGAGTCGGTTTTCAACGTGGCAATCTACGCATCCGATGATATTGTGAGCGCCTTCGATAGCAAATCCGCTGGCGGATAAATGATCGAACTCCGCGCCGGTCCATTGGATTTCGGTATGGCAGGTCCGGCAATCGGTGGGGAATCCCAGGGCGGCATGCGCCGGGTCGACCGAGGATTGGAAATCGGTCTCATGACAATCGTAGCACGAGGTTTGGGTTCCGTGGAAAGTATCCGTATGGCAGGCGGCGCAATCGGCTCGTTTGTGCGCGCCGTTTAAGGCGAATGTCGGGGTATGCTCGAACACCGCGGCGGACCAGGAAGCGGCTATAGGCAGATGGCAGATTTGGCAATCTCCGGAAAATCCCGCGGCGCTATGATTCGGGTTATCGCTGGAAGTATAATTTTCGAAATGGCAGCCCTCGCAATCAACGGGAGTCCCGGCAAACTCCTCACGTCCCTGGCGAAGGTGGCAGGCGTCGCAATCAACCACGGCATGCAGCCCCACGAGCGTGAAGCCTCGTTGAGAGTGCTGCCGCAGAATGTCCTGTCTGTTGCTCCAGTCAATGGGCGTATGGCACTCGGAGCACGCGATACCGAACTGATTTCTGTGAATATCGGTATGACAATCGGCGCAGGCGGCGCCGACGCGGGAAAAGGTCAGATCTTCGTGGCAGTTTTTACAGGCGGCGTTGGAATGCGCGCCGGTCAGGGTAAATCCGGTTTGATCATGATTGAATTCAGATGGTTCTTTTAGTTTCGACCAGGCTTCCGCCGAATGGCAGTATTGGCAATCCCATTGGATATCGCCGTGCGGGTTATTGATTGTCTGTCCGCCGGTAACAGCCAGCCATAGGCTCGCCAGAACCGTGACGGCCAGAGCGATTCCGATTGACTTCTTCATGGTCACTTCCTATTCCAGCGCTTTAACCGTCTGGTGGCAGCTCCTGCAGGCATGTTCCAGCGGCTTATATAAGATATAGGTTTTTTCTCCCGATCCCAGCTTTTTATGACAGCCGGCGCAAGGAATTTTCAAGTGCGCCCCTTCCAGCTTAAATGAGGCCCTGGTATTATGGTCGAAATTATCCGGCTTCCAGTTGGAGGTCGTATGACAGCGGGAACATAGCACGATCTCCAGGCTATTTCCTTCAGTCGCAACGGTTTCTTTAAACTGTCCGCGGTGGATATCGATATGGCAATCGCGGCACTCTTTGGTCAATCCATCGAATTTGAGCCGGTCAACGGCCGGTTCGATACCGGCAGGATGATGACAGGATTCGCAGGCGATCAAAGAATGCCGACCGGTAAGAGCGAATCGGGATCTGGAATGATCATAGGCGCTCGATTTCCAGCTTTGCGGAGAATGACAATACTCGCAGCCGTCGGTTTTGAGATATTTATCGGCCGCTCCTTTATGAGGATCACGATGGCAGACGATACATCGGGTCGATTCATACCTGAACCTGATAGCGGTACTTCGAGCGTCCAGTTCGGTTTTCGGATGGCAGCCGGCGCATGGTATGGCCAGGTGCGAGCCGACGAGAGGGTATTTGCTTCGGTTATGCTCCTCGATTCCGAAATTAGCCGGAGCGAAACCGTTCACCGAGTGACATTCCTCGCAGGCGCCTTTGCGCGGTCTATCGGCAAACTGCCGGTCGTGGTAATCGGCATGACAATCGGAGCAAAGCGCGAATTTCAAACCGGTCAACGGTTTTTCCGGAGAATGGCATTTTTCGCAAAGAGCCGCGGCATGTCTGCCTAAAAGCGGAAAACCGGTTTTGCTATGATTGAAATTGGTTTTCTGAACATACTTCCAGCCCGTCGGACTATGACAATTTTCGCAAGCTTGTTCGAATTTTCCCTTATGGGGATCTCGATGGCAATCGAGACAGAGATCATGTTTCACAGGCGCGAATTGAAGGTAATCGGGGTTTTCTTCGCTAAAATGATCGGTTATCATAGGATGGCATTTTATGCAGGAAGTTTCCTGATGCCTGCCTATGAGCTGAAATACCGTGTTGGCGTGACTGAAGCGTGATGGCGGTTTCCAGCCGTTCATATCGTGGCATTTAAGGCAATCCGACGATAACCGGCCTCTGTGCTCATCTATATGGCAGTTCAGGCAGGATGGGGAGAGCCCCAGGTAAGTCCTATCCGATTTTTTTGATTGGGACTCCAGAACTTTCTTATCGGCGATATTATTTTTAGTATGGCATTTGCGGCATTCGAGTCTTTTATGTTTGCCGTCAAGGGTATAACCGGTCAGAGAATGATCGAAATTACCGATTCCGTTGTTCCACCAGATCAGCTCGCTGTTTTTTCCCAGATGCTCCACGTGGCATTTAACGCAATCAGCATAGCCGTCGCTTGAGTGCAGACCGGTTTTCGATTCTATTCTGGTTTTCAGCAGGGTATGACATTCGAGACAGTTATCGCTTGAAATTTGTTTGCCTGTTTGGTGGCATTTTTCGCAATTTTTCAAACCCTCAAGATCGGCATGCACAGCGTTAAGATCGCCTGGAGAGAGCTGGGTCCATCCGATCGACGACCAGACGATAGTCAGAGCCGCCGCGGCTGTACAAATCAGCGCGAAGCCGAGCCGCTCGAATAATTTTTTAAAATTAGAATATAGTTTTAAAAAAGCCATACATATCCCAGCCAGACCGCGACAACTACGTGAACAATCATGACCAGATACATAATCACGGCGAACGGCTTATGGAAAACATGCCAGTAATGGAATAGTGTTTGAACCTGATTCAAGAAAGAAATTCTTCTTTCCAGCAACGATTTCTCCCAGAAGATATCGAAAACCTGATCATGAAGGTGGGGTGGGAGATTGAGCTCGGTCATGTATTTACGTTTTAGTTTTTTCCTTTTAAACGGCCGCAACAGGTCGCTGATTATCAGAAACCATAGGGATTTTGCCAAACCGTAATTTTCGAAAGAACCGGCTGAAAGCTCAGCATCCAATTTGTTTAACTGCTCTTTATTTAACTTAACATCGACGGAAATTTGTTCCGTCAATCGGTTTTTCATGGAATCCAGCTCCACGTTGGTTAGCTGTTCACCGTCGATATCACGAGGTATTTGACGGTATAGATAGCGGCCGAATACGCCGCTGGAGGCCACCGCCACCATAGACCAGAAACTGACGGCCACCAGCCCCTGCACCTTGAACGAAGTATGCAAAATTACCAGAAGCGGCCCGATAACGCCGAAATATATATGGATATCCAGCCAGTAACTCAAGTTTCCGAGTTTCCCGAACATGCGGGTACGTTTTCGAAGGGAATACAGCAGCATGAAGAGCATCATGGCCGAACCGATTATCCCGAAGGCGTGGCCGATATTTCCGGCCGGTCTCAGATCGCGGTAGGCATCATGCCTGGGACGTTGTGAGTAGGGGGTCATGTAAAACGAGGATCCAGTATATGAGAAATAAAAAATTAAAAGAAACGAGATTCCGTATAGCAGTTTCAGAATCAGTCGTCCGCGCGCGCTATTATGGTTTCCGACGTTTGATTTCATCACCTTGAATTTAAGACGAATTCGTCTTTGACGCCAGTCCAATTTAATCAGGACTTTTCGCGGAGGATTAAAGAACAGGCGATTTTTGATCAGGCGCCCCTTTTTTAAGTCGGATCGCTGGAAGATATTAATTTTTTTGGATTGACTGATCCCTTTAATAGGTTATTTTAAAATATGGGGAGAGGATTTACCCGGATATCAACGTTTCCCCTCGTAATGAGTTGGAAATAGGGAGGTATTTTTATGAGATTAGTTGTCATTCTGTCGGCGGCGATATTCTGCGGTATTCCGACAGTTTCAACGGCTATCGATATCGGCGAAATAGATCTTTCCAGACCGTTCCCGCTTTCGAGAATCGAATACAGATCCATGGAATCATATTATAATCCCTGGAGCATTCTGGATGTCGACAACATCCAGATCAATAGCGACGGCAGTGGGGAGGTCCAGAATGAGGAGATGGTTTGTGTCAATCCGGTAAATCCGGCCAATGCCGTGGCGGTCTGGAGAGATTTCAGGCTCGGATTCAGAAGAGTGGGAGTCGGATACACGTTCGACGGCGGACAGACCTGGCATGATACGCTACTTTACGTTCCGCCCCATCCGAAACAATCAGATCCTGTATTGGTGGTTGACAATGAAGGCAATTATTTCGCCTGCACACTTTGTCTTCAGGAGTCGATCTATGAGCCGTCAGGCATATATGTCCAAAAATCGACCGACGGGGGAGTGAACTGGGGCGATCCGGTCATGGTAGTTGATTCCATGCAGGCTTATTTCGAGGATAAACAATGGATTGCCATAGATCGCACCGGCAACGAATCATACGGGAACATTTATATACCCTGGACCAGGTTTTCGTCCGATCTTTCGACGAGCCGGATAGTGATTTGCTCCTCCAGGGATCAGGGGTTGACCTATTCCGGAGCGGTCAATGTCTCTGATGATACCAGGGTGCAATGGTCGACCGCCGCTGTGGGAATATTCGGCGAGCTTTATGTCGCCTGGGTCGATTTCAGACATCAGGCGATTAATCTGGATATCTCCATAGATGAGGGGCGGTCGTTCGGAACGGATCTTTTAATCGCCGATCTGAACACGTTATCCGCTTATATCAACGGCCAAATAACCGTTTTCCCGTATCCGGCCATGGCGACAGATGTCAGTCAATCATCGCCATATTATGGAAATCTCTATATCGCGTTCATGGACGATGCCGGCCCGGATATGGATATATTCTTCATCAAATCGACTAATGGCGGTTCGAGCTGGACTAATCGATCGCGAATAAACGACGATCCCGGCCAAAACGGCGCCGACCAATTTCATCCCTGGATCTCGGTGGATGAAAATGGCGCGATTCACGCTATTTTCTATGACCGGCGGCTGGATACTAATAATTTTCTCTTCGATCTATTCTATACCCGTTCCGATGACGGGGGAGAGACCTGGAGCCCGAACGAGAGAATCACTTCGGTATCGTCAAGCCCCGGCGACGCCAGGTTAGGAGGGCTGATCGGTGAATATATCGGTTTGGATGCTCGGCAGGGGCAGGTTCAGATGGTCTGGACAGATACCCGTAACGGCAACCAGGATGTCTTTTCCGGGAGGATAACGCCGACAGGGGTTTCCGATGGCAATCGTTCGATCCCCGATAAATTCAGGCTGGCCTCTCCATATCCCAACCCGTTTAACAGCTCCATGGCGGTGAGCTTCTTCTCGGCCGAGGAATCGCCCGTGACCCTGGAAATAGTGGATATTCTTGGCAGGAAACAGGCCACTATTTTTGAGGGCGTCTGCGGAACAGGGCTTTCCCGTTACACCTGGGACGGGACCGATACGGCCGGAAAACCGGCGGCCAGCGGAGTTTATTTTATCAGGTTGTCAGGTCCTGACCGCTCCCTGACAAAGAAGGCGGTTCTGCTCAGATAAAAGTTCTTGACAAAGTGTCGTTTGGGGATAATTTTAGGGCGGTCTTCGTTATGGAGACCAAAAGAGTTGATGCGGGAGTAGCTCAGTTGGTAGAGCTCCACCTTGCCAAGGTGGTTGTCGCGAGTTCGAGCCTCGTCTCCCGCTTTTTTTATTGGATGAAATTGGCGAAACGGCAGTATCCTTCAAAAGTGTTGTCGCGAGTCGAGATTCCGCAGGAATCGAAATCCGCGGGATCGAAGATCGGTAGGTTTCGAGCCTCGTCTCCCGATTTTTTATCAAGCGAAATGTAAGTTATATCTATAGGGTCGATTTTAAAATCGACCCCCGCTTTTAAGGCCGGCTACGATTCTGCCTGTGTGAACCGATTTCGGATTTTTGTCGATAGTTGTTCCGGATTAATCGAAATTCACCGTGATTTTTCAAGTCGGGCGGCTCCACGAATCGACATCTTACTCCATCCGGAATTCGCCGCTATCGACCCATTCATTTTTCAGAAGTGACCACCAGTCATCGGCAAGCCCTTTCAGCACGTATTCATAGGGGAGCCAGCCGTAGCCGGCGTCGCCCCATTCTTTGCCCCACGAATTTCTTATGAGCAACGCGCCTTTGGTTGTTTCGCCGCCCAGGTTATTGTTCTTTATGGTTACACTATCATCATATCCGACCGCCACCACCGCGTGCCCGCCCGCTATAGTATCCCGTCTTGTCGGAAACGGGATCTTTCCTTCATTATCCTCGGCCTGTTGATATGAGCTGAAAACGGTGAATCCGAACATAGAGGGAATCCCGAAGGCGATGAAAGTCCTGATTCTATCAAGCAGCTCTTCTCTTGTCATGCCCGGCGGATCGAGGCGGAAATACTGAATGGCCTGATAATTCCGGGCGAAGGAATAGCAGAAGGCAGGAGGTTCAATGTCCAAGTCGGATGTAATGTACGGCCAGTATTCTTCAGGCGGTACTCCGAAAAGAACCATCGAGCCCATAGTTGTCCTGAGATAGGCTCCGGTATCCCCGGTCAGGTGCATGAGGTTTCGGGTAACCTTGTATAGAAACAGCCGTGACGCGTTGATATGTTTTCCATAGGCCCTCCTTTCAAAATACTCGAGAATGCCGACTCCCGCCTGCGCGGTACAGGAACCGATATCCTCCTGATCCTCGATCGGCGAACACCAATGTTTCAGGCTGATTTTGGCGGGAATGCTCAATTTCTCCAGCTGATCCACCCCCACTTTTTTGAGCATGCTTTTGATCGAATGTTTGGCTCCGCGAGAGGCTTGTTTTTCCGGGATTTTATCTTCGGCGAACGAGATATCCCGGTGATCGGGTAAATCCGGGAGCCATCCCATACCGATTTTAGTATTTCTTACCGGCATATGTTCCTCCTTAACCAGGTACTGTACTAATCCGCGTTAGTCGTCGTTAGAATGAAGACGACTCAAAGATTAATATCTCATCGAAAAGAATTCCGCGGTTAATGTTCCATAAATCGAGGCTTTTCCGTCTCCGTTCATATTGACATAGTTCTGGGCTACAGCGTAGAAGTTGTATGTTCCGGTCGAATCAACCGCATATACTCTCGAATGAGAGAAAGAATGAGATCGGCCGTCGCCTTCAACCCCCACGTTCCCATCGTTGGGCAGCCAGGCTGCCGAGAGATTGCTTGCCGCCAGCACCAATCTGTCGCCCTTGGTGGGAATAGCTGCACCGTCGAAACGCACTACTACATAACCCGCCATGGGTGTAGTGATGGTCACGATGGCTACGTTGACAGCGCTTGTTCTTACGTCGATGTTGGTCGCGTTTACATAAGCCCAATCGAGGCCGGGCATGCTGGCGTGGCCATCACCGTTACAGTTCAATACCAGAATAGAAAATAGGCCGATTATCAAAAGGTATAACCTTATCAAGTATTTCATAGGAGCTCCCTTTCATCTTAAATTAGTAATAGAACGAGAAAATTTCGTTTCCAGCAACCAATCATCACCTCCCTTCCTTATATGTGATCTTCGAACCCTGATTAACTCCGGGCATATGGAGTCAGTATTTACCAGCGGGCCGATAATATTTCAATGAATCATTGATGCCCGATTAATCGCGGTTGTCAATACGATAAAAGTGCGTACGCAATACGAATATATTCATACGCATCGCGACAAAACAGTTTCAGATGGCTTTTCAGCCGGTTGGTTTCCGGGTCCGAGAACGCGCATTTGGATTTCCTGACAATAAACTGATTAATACACTCATGATACTAGAGAGTGGTCAGGGCGGCAATTAAGAAATGATTGTATTCGAGATACCTTAAAACCCGGGTTTCATTTAGGTAAGCATATGAGGGGAAAGCGATTCAGGCAAATACCATTTTCTCTTGACAGTTTTTGATCTTCTGTCTATCTTCTTTACGAATTAGGTATTAGGGCGGCTTAGCCAAGTGGTAAGGCAGAGGTCTGCAAAACCTCTATTCTCCGGTTCGAATCCGGAAGCCGCCTTTATTACTGCCGGAATGGCGGAATAGGTAGACGCAAGGGACTTAAAATCCCTCGGGCGGTAACGTCCGTGCCGGTTCGATTCCGGCTTCCGGCATGATTTGAAACTCTTGAAATAACCTCATAAATCGCGGTATATTAACGTACTATAAAGAAAAGATATAGTATATGGGCATAAGCTGATTCAAGTGGCACGTTTCACCCGGCGGTTTTTAGGTCTAATATCTCCTGGTTCTCTTAACACCGGTTTCGGATGGCCGATAAGTAATTAAGCATGGGAAATTCCAATAAACTCGTAGAACCGTCCAAAATCAGGGAGCAGCTTGAGCGAAAAATCACTGATCTTGAAGAAAAACTCGAATATCAGATAAACAAGTTCACCGATATCTCCCGGATCGGCACGGTTATAACATCCATTATAGAGTTAGACAGGATACTGCCTATGGTTATGGAGTCGGCGTTGACTATGGTCAGGGCGGAAGTGGGCCAGATGGTAGTCTTCGATGAGGACGGCGGCATAGCGGATTCGGTCTGCTGGGGAATTACTCAAAATGTAACGGAATCGATCAAGAACCAGGCCGGTCTCAGCCTGTGGAAATATATAATAGAAAGTTCTTCTTGGTTGAAACTGGAAGACTTATCCAGCGATCCCGATTGGCGGTTGGAGGTGGAACACGCGCATATAAATTCTCTCGTGGCCGCTCCTCTTTTCGCCAAGAACAGGATCGTGGGAGCGATCGTTGTCGCCAATAAGATCGACGGCGATTGTTTTGACGAGGATGATGATTTTGTACTCGAGACCATAGCCAGGTTTGCCGCGGTAGCGGTGGAAAACAGCACCCTGTATGCCCAGGCGCTGTTGAAACAGAAGTTGGATGTCGATCTGGATATGGCCCGTCAGCTTCAGCATACCCTGATGCCGGAAAAAAAGATGATTTTCGACGGGCTTAAGGTCAACGCTTACAACACGATGGCTATGCAGGTCGGGGGTGATTTTTATGATGTGGTGCCGCTTTCCAGGGACAAATACCTGATTTTGGTAGCCGATGTATCCAATAAGGGCTTTCCGGCGGCCTTATTAATGGCGACCACGAGGGGATTGATCAGGGCCTTTGCCCATAAGATCGAATCTCCCGCTGAATTGGCGGCTATGGTCAATAATCAACTTAGCGGCGATTCCCGCGCCTTAAAAGGGATGTTTGTGACCATGATTATGATTTTCGTCGATTTGCAGAACGGAGTTTTAAAGGCGGTCAACGCCGGCCATCCGCCGGCCTGGATCTCCGGCCCCGACGGAAAGGTAAGGGAGTTGAAAACAGGTGGTACCTTGATGGGTCAATTCGAGGGATTCCGGTATTCCGAGGAGATTGTACCGCTTAAACGCGGTTCCAGAATATTCCTTTATACCGACGGGGCTTTCGAGAGCCTTAACAGTTCGGGCAAGATGCTGGGAATTTCCGGTTTGAAACAGTTTTTCGAAGAGAACCGCAAAGAGAGCCCTGAAACATTTCTGGATAAAATTACCGAACTGCTTAAGTCTTACGGTTCCGATCCCGATAGAATTGATGACACGACACTACTTATAGCGGATGTGGGTTAATTATGAACAAGTACTCTTTCTCGTTTCCAAGCACCGAAGAAGCATTCCGAATCTCGGATTCGGTATTCGCCACGGTTATCGATACTTTCGGGGGCAGCGTATCGGAAAAGCATCGGATGAAGATAATAGTCTCCGAGCTTTTTATGAACGCTTATCTCCATGGTAATAAAATTGATCAAAGCAAGTATATCGATGTTATTCTGGAAATTGAGGACGATGAATTCGTCGCTATTGTCAAGGATCAGGGTTCCGGATTTACCAGGGAGAGATTCAGGAGTATGGTCGATTCCATTTCGGAGCCGGAGTCCAAGGGGGGAAGAGGGATAAAAATAGTTCATAAACTTAGCGACAGGATTCAACTATTTATGGATAAAGGAGATAAATTTTGCATAAAGGCCAGCAAGAAATTGGCAAAGGAATCGGCGCTCGCGGATTGATCCCGATGCTGAAAAGGGGAGGTTTCATGGAGATTTCGTCGAAGATAGACGGCAATATAGCGATACTGAATTTGAACGGACGGCTGGATCTGACCAGCGCCAACAAACTCAAGGAAGCGTCGCGCGAACATATCGGCATGGATAACTGCAAGCTGATTCTCAATATGGAGAAGGTCGATTTCATTAACAGTTCCGGCCTGGGAGCGTTGGTGTCCATACTCAAGGATGTCAGAAACAGTCAGGGGAAATTAAGAATTTCCAATTTGGCTCCCTATGTTAAGGAGATATTCGATATCACCCAGCTTTCGAATATATTCGATATTTGCGAGAATGAAGCCAACGCTTTAGAGAATTTCTAATAATCTCGATCAGGCTCCAGTTCAGGATCGTTTTATTACGTTCAGAACCGGAGCCCTTCAGGCAATGATCGACCCGATAGGAGCCGGACAGCAAAAAGCCAGTTATGGAACGTAATTTACAATCGAGAGAAACCAAAACCCCGCATAGGATGTCCCAGCCCAGGATTTTAGTTGTCGACGATAACCCTCAGGTTTTGACGTTTTTGGGCGATTTTCTGAAGGATCAGGATTTCACAGTTCAACTGGCGGCAACCGGGGAGGAAGCCCTGGAAGCGGGACGATCGGCTGATTTCGATGTAGCCATAGTCGACTATAAGCTTCCGGGAATAGACGGTCTCCAGACAATAGAGGAGCTTTCGAAAATAGCCCCCGATCTGGTTACCATAATAATGACCGGATTCCCGACGCTCGATTCCTCGATCAAGGCTATCCGTTTGGGGGCGTCCGACTATATATTGAAGCCTTTCAAATTGGAAGAGATTTCGATATCCTTGAAAAGGGCGGTCAGGGAGAGAGCGTTACGGCTGGAGATAAGGCAATTGAAGAAGAGGACCTCCAATTTCGAATCCAATATCGGTGGACTCAGAGACGAAATCAAGATTAATAAGAATATCGGTTCCGGGAAAGGCTCTTCCAGTATTTATCGCGGTTCGCCCGGCGAAAAGCGATCTCAGGAAATCAACCCGAACGCTAACGTGGACAATCAGGGAGATTCACGGTAGCCCCGCAAAATAGGTTTTCAGCGTACTCAATATTGCCGACTTATAACATTTTGGTTGATTTTTCGCCACTGTAAGCTACATTCAGTATTAATGAGCGAAAAAGATGATGAACTGGATCGACTGGAAGAATTAGCGGAATCGTTCTCCAGCATGGGTGATTTTACCCAGCTTATGCGGGATTCCTATTCCAGGCTGGAATCGAAATTCGAGGATGTCAACTCTCGTCTGGCCAGGGTTAACGAATTGCTTCGTCAATCGCTGGCCGAACGAAACCGTCTGGCCAATTATCTCAACAACATACTGGAAAGCACCGATTCGGGGATCATTGTCACCGACCAATCCGGCACGATCAACATATTTAATTCGGCCGCGGAAAAACTGACCGGAATCAGAGCCGGTGAAGCGCTGGGAAAAGGGTATAAGGATGTTTTTCTGGAGACTCTTTCCCCGGAGACGGAAAAGGTATTCGACGGAATATCGCAATCTATATCCGGTGAGAAACGCTATATAAGCATAGATGGAACCGAAAGACCGGTTGCCTTTTCCATATCCAGGCTGAAGCAATATGACGGCGAGCAGATGTCGGGCGTGGTGGAGATATTGTATGATCTTACCGAGATTAAAAGGCTTGAAAATAATCTCAAGCGGGTTTCCACTCTGGCGGCATTGGGGGAGATGGCGGCCACAGTCGCTCACGAAATCAGGAATCCTCTGGCCGGTATATCCGGTTTCACTGCCCTGCTTTTAAGGGATTTGGATCCGCAGGATAGAAATCTGCGCACTGTAAAGAAAATATCCAACGGGGTGGAGTCGCTCAACACCATAGTCGGGAGTCTTTTGGATTTTACGCGGCCGGTCAGTCCTAATTCGGTGGAGGTTGATCCGGTATCACTTATCGAGGATACGATATCCAATTTTAAAGTCGATTCGGAAAGCAGCAACCACGAATTCGAGATAGTAAGAGAAACGAAAAGACTTAGAGTCAAGCTCGATCCCGATCTTTTCCGGCAAATCATTTATAACCTGACCAGGAACGCTGTACAGACCTGCCCTGAAGGGGGGTCGGTACGGTTGGTGTTGGCCGATTCCGATTCGCGCGGCCTGGTTTTGCGTGTGGAAGATAACGGACCCGGGATACCTGATGATATCAGGAATAAGCTGTTCACGCCGTTTTTCACGACCAAAACCAACGGCATAGGGCTTGGTCTGGCCACGGTCAAGAAGTTGGCGGAGCTTCACGGCGGACGGGTTACTGCCGGCAACAGATCCGGCGGCGGAGCCGTCTTCACGGTCGAGATACCACGAATATGAGGAGCATTGAATGAAACCCAAGATATTGATTGTCGATGATGAAGAGATAGTCAGGGAATTTATATCCGAGGTATTGATCCGCATGGGGCACGCTCCTCTATCGGTCTCGAGCGGGGAGATGGCTGTCGAGCATATGGAGCAGGGAGAGTTCGACCTGGTCATTACCGATTTTAAGATGCCGGGGATGTCGGGGGTCGGAGTATTGAAAAGGACTCTCCAGCTTTGGCCTGATTGTCGGGTGATTATCATAACGGCTTTCGGGACTATCGAGCAGGCGGTGGATGCCATGAAAATAGGCGCACATGATTATGTGACCAAGCCGATCAGCCCGGATCATCTGGAGATGGTGATCAATAAAGCCCTGGAGTATAAAACTCTCAAAGTCGAAAATCGTCAGCTGAAACGCGAAGTCGGGGATAAGTATTCTTTCGAGAATATCATAGGGAAATCGGCGGTTATGCAGGAGGTCTTCGAACTGATCAGGCGCGCCAGCCCATCGGATTCCACAATCCTGATAAACGGCGAATCGGGTACTGGCAAGGAATTGGTGGCCAAAGCGATACATTATCATTCATCGCGGGTCGACGCTCCATTTATTAAGATGAACTGCGCCGCGCTGCCGGAAGGCTTGATAGAATCGGAGTTGTTCGGGCATGAAAAGGGGGCGTTTACAGGGGCTATCAGAGCTACCCGCGGCCGATTCGAGATGGCCGACGGGGGAACTTTGCTGTTAGATGAGATTTCTGAAATCCCCCCGGCTTTACAGGCCAAGTTATTGAGAGTTTTGCAGGAGAATGAATTCGAGAGAATAGGCTCCGGTCAGACTATCAAGATCGACGTGCGGGTGATCGCCACGTCGAACCGGGACCTGAAAGACGAGATCAATAACGGCAATTTCCGAAGCGATCTTTATTACCGTTTGAATGTCATACCGATCGACCTGCCCCCCCTTCGACAGAGGCTGGATGATATTTCGCTTTTATCCGAGTATTTTCTGAATAAATATTCTCAAAAAATGGGATTGCCGACCAAGACTCTGTCCGATAAGGTCATGCATATGTTTATGGGTTATAGCTGGCCCGGCAATGTTCGTGAGTTGGAGAATGTTATCGAGCGGGCGGTGGTCATTTCCAAAGCCCAGGAGCTTCGTCCGGCCGATTTTCCGCCCGATATTACCGCCGGGATACCTACTATGATATCCGGGGGTATGGATGTCGGGATTAGCATCGGGGACGCTGAGAAGATATTGATATTGAAGACCTTAAGAGCTCATGCCGGCAATAAATCCAAGGCTGCGGAGGTTTTGGGTATCTCCACCCGGACACTTCGTAACAAGTTGCATGAGTATGGGTTATCCGGTTCCGATTGATTTTAGGCCCCGGCGGATCGCGATTTCCAGATAAATTCGACTAATCCGGTCAAGAGAATATAATCTTATAGCTAAAAAGATGTTAGAGCCTGCCGATATCCTATATGAGGGAGGATACTCAGGTTATGGATATAGCATCTGTAGCTGGGTTATTAATAGGCATAGGGGCGGTTGTCTTAGCCTTTGTAATGGAAGGCGGAGTTTTTTCGTCGGTCCTGCAGGCGCCGGCAATGATATTAGTAATTTTCGGCACGATCGGGGCAGCCACAGTAACCACAACATTCAATACTCTGGCCAATATACCGAACCTGCTGAAAGTCGCGTTTTTCGGCCGGCCGACAGAGCCTCAGAAAATCATAAACAATATTATTGTCCTGGCTGAAAAAGCCCGTCGGGAAGGGATCCTTGGTCTGGAAGCCGACCTGATTAAAACCAGGCACCCGTTTTTTAGAAAAGCGCTTCAATTGGTAATCGACGGCACTGATATAGGTGTTCTTAGAAATATAATGGAAACCGAAATGGTTTATATCTCGGAAAGGCACAAAACCGGGCAGACTTTCTTTCAGAAGCTGGGAGGTTTCTCGCCTACTCTGGGTATCATCGGAACTGTTTTGGGCTTGATAAACACTTTAAGCACTACCGGCGATCCGGCATCGATGGCCACCCATATCGCCGCGGCCTTTATAGCCACTCTCTGGGGCATATCTCTGGCTAACCTGGTATATCTTCCGATCAGCGACAAACTCAAGTATCGCAATTCCGAAGAGATGCAGAGTCTGGAGCTGATAGTCGAAGGGTTGATCTCGCTGCAGGCGGGCGAGAATCCCAGGGTAATCAGGACCAAGCTGCTGTCTTTTATCAATCCGAAAGAACATCGAGGGAAATAATTGTTTCGCAAGCCGACAGATGAAGCCGAGCATGAGAATCTGGAGCGCTGGCTCTTAACTTATTCGGACCTGATCACGCTTCTTTTGGCTTTTTTCATTATCATGTATTCCATGTCCAAAGTTGACACCGCCAAGTTCGAGCGGGTTTCCAGGGCGTTGCAATCGGTGCTTCGAGGGAATTCCCAGGCGATATTACTGGGCAACGCCAGCCTTCTGGAAGAGAATTCGGGAGACGGCGGAATTGGTTCGGGCGACCTGAAGGTGCTCAAGAGGAGTTTTGATAAAATGCTGGCCGATCAGGGGTTGGAAGGGAAGATTACAGCAACCCTTGAAAAACGAGGTCTGGTAATCAGAATCGCCGAATCGACGTTCTTTGATCTGGGTTCGGCCGATCTTATGCCCCAGGCAGCCAGCGTGCTTGATTTGATAACGGAGCTGATCACTAAAATCCCCAACCATATAAGGGTCGAAGGACATACTGATAATCTCCCAATAAAAAGCGCCAGGTACCCGTCAAACTGGGAGCTTTCGGTTAACCGGGCTACGGTTTGTGTTCGGTATCTGATTGAAAAGCATGGATTTAATCCTGAGAAAATAGCGGCTTTGGGTTATGGCGAATACCGTCCGATAGCATCCAACGATACAGTTGATGGCAGAAACAAGAACAGACGGGTCGATATTATTGTTTTGAATATGGAAGATATAAAGAACGAACCATTGAGAAATGAAGAAGATATTTCTTCAACTGAGGAAAAATATTCCGGGGAAATCCCAATTAATCCTGCGGGGGGGAATTCTCTCGATTTCTAAGCGCTTGCAATTCAACAAGATAAGCTAAAACATCATATATTTCATTAATGGCATGCCCTTTGCTTTTTCCGGAGCCGGAGGAATGGACTATGCTAATTAAGGGAAAACTTTTCGAAAAAGCCGGGATTCCGCTTTATGATCGCCTTTTGAAGGTGGCATCATCGGCGCAAAAGGCCACATCCGCCAATATCGCCAACGTTTCCACTCCGGGATATAAGGCCAGGAACATCGATTTCAAGACCGAAATGAGGAGGTTTGTCTCATCGCAGAAGACAGTAATTCCTCAGGCCACCGATTCGAAGCATATATCTCCGGGATCGCCTCATGAGATAATAAAAATAAAGGAGATCGAGGATACCGAGACATCGACCGGGGTCAACAGCGTGGATATCGAAAAGGAGATGATGGATCTTTCGGAAAACCAGATTCTTTATGAATTCGGTTCCAAGAAGCTGGCCAGGACATTCGGTATACTAAGAACAGCAATTAGAGGGAAGGCATAATGAGCAGCGTATTCGGGATATTTCAAATAAGCGGCACCGGTCTCTCGGCTCAGCGAAAGAAGTTAAACGCGGTGGCCGAGAATATCGCCAATGTTGAAACGACCCGGACCCCTGAAGGCGGGCCGTATCGTCGAAAGCAGGTCGTATTCGAGCAGGATACATCGCAGGGCAGTTTTATATCCAGTCTGAAAAACGCTGTAACCAACATGCACAGGACCAACGGCAGGCATATAGCCGATTCGACCAATAGCCCGACCAAAAGGGCCGATATTCCGGCGGTGGAGTCCAATGAGATCTCTATAGAGCCGGAGACATTCAAGATGGTTTATGATCCCACTCATCCGGATTCCGACGAGAACGGCTATGTGGCTCTTCCGGATATCAATATAATAACGGAGATGGTGGATATGATGACGGCTACCCGAGCTTACGAGGCCAATGTCTCGGCGGTAAGAGCGGCCAAGGCCATGTATAAGGAAGCACTAAGCATTTGAGGCTAAACCATGAAGATTGATTTGATTTCAGGCGCGACCTATTTCCCGGCGAGAGCTGCCGGTTCCAAGCCCAGGGCAATGCCTCAACCGCAGGCGGCTAAAAAGCCTGACGCGACAGGGAAATTCGAAGCGGTTTTGAAAGAGCAGCTGAAACCGTCGGAAGCGGCCGAAATTCAGAAACTATTTGGCGATTTCAAAGTGGATAAGAATGGAGCGCCGCTCGACAGGGATGCCCGTGTCGAGGGCAGGTTGGGGTCTATACCCCTCGGGAAATTCATAGATATAAAGATCTGATGACCAGAATTTTACCCGGATATTATCCAATCAATCTGCCGGACTCCCGTCAGCAGAAACTACCGGCGGATATGGGCGATTCCCAGCAATCGTTCGGGCAGATATTCAAGAATATGATTACCGATACCAATAGTCTCCAGAGCGAGGCGGCGGACCTGGCGCAGAAATTCGCGTTAGGCGAGGTTTCTGATATTCACGAGGTAATGATCGCCGCGGAGAAGGCCGGCGTGGCTTTCGAACTGGTTCTGGAGATCCGCAACAAACTGATAGAGGCTTACCAGGAATTTATGAGAATGCAGGTGTAGACTATGGATATGATTAAGGAATTTCTCAATAATCAGATAAAACCTTGGTGGGATCCTCTCGACAAGGGCACCAGAGTCATTTATGTTTCCGTATCCATCGCTCTACTGGCGGCTATAATAATCTCGACAATATTTTTCCTGCGGCCCCGTTTTGAGACGCTTTATGTCGGGCTTGATATGGAAGAAGCCGGACAGGTGGTGGAGAAGCTCAAGGAGTATAAAGTCGCTTATCAGCTTGAAAACGGGGGTACGACTATCAATGTGGCCCGGAAGGATATTTATGATGTCCGGCTTAAGCTGGCCTCCGAAGGTCTTCCGCGTACAGGCAGCATGGGTTACGAGATTTTGGATAAGTCCAATCTCGGCATGACTGATTTTCTGCAAAAGATAAATTACAGAAGGGCCATGGAAGGGGAGATCGCCAAATCGATCGCCAGTATCAAAGGTGTCAAATCCGCGAGAGTCCATATAGTTATTCCGGAGCAAAGGCTTTTTAAGGAAGATAAGAAAGAAGCGACCGCGTCGGTAGTGCTGGCTTTGGGCGGCGCCGGGGGAATATCGTCCGGGCAGGTAGAGGGGATTATTTACCTCGTGTCATCGTCGGTGGAAGGATTAAACCCGGATAATGTGACAATCCTGGATTCGGGCGGGCGATTATTATCCAGCAAGAAACAAGGTACTGAACTCGGCGCTCTGTCAGCGTCGCAGATGGAACTTCAGAGGCATGTGGAGTCATATCTTGAAGAAAAGGCGTTAAGCATGCTCGACCCGGTTGTCGGACCGGGCAAATCGGTGGTTAAAATATCGGCCAATCTGAATTTCGAGCAGGTGGAGAAGACTATTGAGAATTACGATCCGGATAATACGACTGTTCGTTCGGAAGAGAAGGTGGCTGACGAATCTCTGGAGGAAAATACCAACGCCGACGGCAGAGGAAAGACCACCAGCAATAAATCCGAGAATGTGGTAACCAACTATGAGGTCAATCGCACGGTTCAGCATGTGGTCAGTCAGGTGGGCAATCTGGATAGGTTGTGGGTTTCGATCGTGGTTGACGGCGCGACCGAGATTACGCAAGGCCCCGATGGCCCTGTAGAAAAGTATGTGCCGCGCAGCCAGGAAGAGTTGGACCAGATCGCCACTATGGTCAAGGGCGCGATCGGATTCGACTCCGATCGGGAAGATATTTTGGAGATCACCAACGTTCCGTTCCAGAGGGAGAATTTCGAATATTCGGATGGCTTTTTCACTATGGAGAGATTCGATGTATTGATTGAGATCGCCTATAAATTATTCATTTTCCTGATCATGGCAACTATCTTCTTCAAGGCTCGGAAAAGATATAAAGAATATATGACCAGAAAGAGAATCGAAGCCAGGAGAAGAGCGGCGGAGATGGAAGCCGAAAGAAAACGTCAGGAACTGCTTCCCAAGATAAGGAACGAACCCAAGTTGGTGGATCACATGAAAGAAATAGCCAATCAGAATCCGCTGGAGATAGCCAGGGTCGTAAAAACAATGATCGCCGAGGATTAGCAGATGGCATCCCGATACGAAGAAATGAGCAATGTTCAGAAAGCGGCGGTACTTATAGTCTCGCTCGGTTCGGAAGTTTCTCCGAAGGTTCTGAAGGAACTTACCGAGACCGAGATTGAGCTATTGACTCTCGAAATCGCCAACCTGCGGGACATTTCTCCGGCTCTAGAAGAGCAGGTATTGCGTGACGCCTCGACCATAATAATGGCCCAGAAGTATATTTCGCAGGGCGGTGTCGACTATGCCCGCGATCTATTGGAAAAAGCGGTAGGAAAAGACAGAACCAATGAGATACTTCGCCGGCTGGAAGGTTCTTTACAGACCACCGGTTTCGGCATGCTCAGGAATATCGATCCCAAGCAGCTGATCAACTTCATACAAAACGAGCATCCTCAAACGATATCGCTGATATTAACTCAGCTGCCGGCATCGACCGCGGCCATAATATTATCGGATCTTCCCGCGGAATTGCAGTCCGACGTTTCCTACAGGATCGCGACTATGGAGAAGATTTCACCTGACGTGGTTAATGAGCTCGAGGTTATGCTGGAGAAACAGTTCGAGGATGTGGGTACGGGAGATTTATCATTTTCAGGCGGTACCAAGACTATCGCCGAGATTTTAAACCTGATAGAGGCCTCGGCTGAAAAAGCGATTATGGAGACGCTTGAATCCGAGAATCCTGATCTGGCTTCGGAGATAAAAAACCTGATGTTCGTATTCGAGGATTTGATCCTGCTGGACAACCGTTCCATTCAAAGAATATTAAAAGAGGTGGAAACAAAGGATCTGGCTATCGCCTTAAAGGCGGCGTCGGAGGAGGTCAAGCAGAAGATATTTACCAATATTTCGGAACGCGTGGGCTCGATGATAAAAGAGGAAATGGAATATATGGGTCCGATGCGGCTTTCCGACGTGGAAGCTACTCAGCAGAAGATTGTGGAAGTCATCAGACGTCTGCAGGAGGAAGGCCAGATTATTATTTCCGGCCGCGGCGGAAAGGAAGAACTGGTTGTTTGATAAGATAATAAAAAAAAAGTCTTATAAGTATGTGCCCGGCCTGCCGATGGAATTCGCCAGGCAGGGCAAGATAATACCATCCGGCCAGATTGTTCTGACAGCAGGCCGGTCCAAAGAAAAATTAGGGACTACAACTCTTGAAGTAGATTCTGATTCTGCGTTATCCGTGGGAATCCCGGATTCCGGGGATACGGTATCCGATACTCGCAAGCCACCGGAGCCGATTATAGATCAGGCATACATAGACGGCATAGTCGGTGAGAAACTTCTCCTGGCGCGGGAAGAATTCCGCAGGGAGAAGGATCTGGCTTATAATCAGGGTTTTGAAGCCGGGAAGAAGACTGGCACGGAAGAAGGTTTGGCTACGGTCAAGAAGGTCGAAGATCTGATGATCGGTATTCGCGAGGAGATATTCCTGGAATTCGAGAAGATCAAATCGGAGGCCGAGAAGGTCATGGCCGGTTTATCTCTGGAGATAGCGGAAGCGGTCATCGGTGAAGCGGTTATGAAATCATCGAGAGAGCTTTTGGAATACAATCTGAAACGCTGTCTCGACGCTCTGGTCGGAGCCGGACAGGTGAAGATTAGAATCAACCCGGCGGATTATGATTTTGCCCGGGATAATATCAAATCGTTCAAGAATAAAGACAGCGACAAATTTGCCTTCGAATTCGAGCCGGATGTCGCCATATCTCCCGGTGGATGCTATATAGAATCGCGCGGCGGTGCTATTGACGGCCGTATCGAAAGCCAGTTTGAATTGATCAAAGAGAGTTTTCTCCAGATGGTGTAGTATGCCGGTACTTCATTCAAAGCTAAATAACATTACAAATCGGCTGCGTAACGTCAACCTGATTCGCCAGAGCGGAGTGGTGGAATCGGTCATCGGGTTGGTTATCGAAGCTTCAGGGCCGCCGTCGCAGGTCGGAGAACATCTTCTAATAGAGAGCCAATACTCTCCGGACGGTGTTATCATGGCCGAAGTCGTCGGTTTCCGGGAAGGCAAGATTCTGATAATGCCCCTGGGGGAGATGGAGGGAATTTCTCCGGGGGCCAGGGTATGGTCGTCCGGCCGTCAGCTTTCGGTGTTGGTGGGCGATGAACTTTTGGGGCGCGTGGTGGATGGTTTTGTCAATCCGCTGGACGGCAAAGGGCCGATACTCTCGACCGTACAACGTCCGCTCAACGCCCGTCCTCCCGAACCACTTGATCGCAGGAGAATATCCGATCCTATTTATACGGGCATCAAAGCGATCGATAATTTCACAACCTGCGGCAAAGGGCAGAGGATGGGTATCTTCTCCGGATCAGGCGTAGGAAAATCGACTCTAATGGGTATGATCGCCAGATCATCCAAAGCCGATGTGAATGTTA
>JAHEDG010000011.1:44837-76800 GCA_024641335.1 Candidatus Zixiibacteriota bacterium | reverse complement strand
TTCTCAAGCCATTGAGAAGAGGTTTTTAAATAATTAGCTAATAGTGTCCAGGCAAGATCCCGCATTAAATGCGGGATGACAGAGAAAAATACACTGTCATTCCTGCGAAAGCAGGAATCTTATTTAGACCGTTATGCTGAAAACTTACTACGTTTACATAATGGCCAGCAAGAAACATGGTGTATTGTATGTAGGAATGACCAGCGATATCAAGAGAAGGGTTTACGAACATAGGAACGGACTGATCGAAGGATTTACCAGGAGATATTTTGTGCACAGGCTTGTGTATTTCGAAATGACGACGGATGTGAATGCGGCCATTGCCAGGGAGAAGCAATTGAAAAGGTGGAAACGTCAGTGGAAAATCGAACTGATCGAGAAGGATAATCCGGACTGGCGAGACCTTTATGATGAATTGTGATTATTCCCCCCAATGGCCTGCGCATGGATTCCCTACGGGCCGTATGGCCGGATCAAGTCCGGAATGACAGGGAGAGGCCAATGCATGGATTCCCTACGGGCCGTATGGCCAAATCAAGTTTGGAATGACAGGGGAGAGGAGCAGGCCTTCAAGGCCATGGGTCTTAACCACGTATGAAGGAGGCTCCAACCTTGTCATTCCTGCGAAAGCAGGAATCTTTCTCAAGCCATTGAGAAGAGGTTTTTAAATAATTAGCTAATAGTGTCCAGGCAAGATCCCGCATTAAATGCGGGATGACAGAGAAAAATACACTGTCATTCCTGCGAAAGCAGGAATCTTGCGCAGGCCGGTACGGTGAAAGCCTGTATTCGGACGATGAAGACAACTAAAGATCCCGCATCGAATGCGGGATGACAGGGAGTGATCAATCTTGTCATTCCTGCGAAAGCAGGAATCTTATTTAGACCGTTATGCTGAAAACTTACTACGTTTACATAATGGCCAGCAAGAAACATGGTGTATTGTATGTAGGAATGACCAGCGATATCAAGAGAAGGGTTTACGAACATAGGAACGGACTGATCGAAGGATTTACCAGGAGATATTTTGTGCACAGGCTTGTGTATTTCGAAATAACGACGGATGTGAATGCGGCCATTGCCAGGGAGAAGCAATTGAAAAGGTGGAAGCGTCAGTGGAAAATCGAACTGATCGAGAAGGATAATCCGGATTGGCGAGACCTTTATGATGAATTGTGATTATTCCCCCCAATGGCCTGCGCATGGATTCCCTACGGGCCGTATGGCCGGATCAAGTCCGGAATGATAGGGAGAGGGCTATGCATGGATTCCCTACGGGCCGTATGGCCAAATCAAGTTTGGAATGACAGGGGGGCGGGCCGTCAGGGCCTCCGTCGGGCGAGGGAACCTCGCTTTTGCGAAAGAAACCGAACCCATCCGTAGGGGACGATCTAAGATCGTCCCGAGCATGCTTGAAAATCATCTTGACAAAATCCCATCACGTCCATACAATAGATCGTCCGGCGCGATTATCGAATGAAAATGAAAAACGGTTCAAAACACCTCATAGCATGCGTTTTATCATTTGCTCTATATTCCGTCAATTCCGTGTTATTCGCCCAGGATTACGAATTCACAGGGTACGACAGGATTGCCGCCGACACTGTGGAATTGGGCGCGTATTATGCCATACTTTTCGACCATTATGATCACGGTCATAAATCTTATTTGAATAATGAAATCGGGATATTCAAGGGGCAGGACGAGCTTATAACGATAGACGAAGGCGGGGCCTCATTCGCGGACCTGCGCGGATTCGATTCGACGCGATGCAAAAATCCTTATTTCTGCGATATCAACGCCGACGGCAAACGCGAGTTTTTAATCAGCTATTATACCGGCGGCGCCAACTGCTGTTTCGGCGCTTATCTGTATTCTGTCGGCGATACCCTCGAATTGCAATTCCATATCGAGCCGAATCTGCGTGATTATTCGCTGATCGATCTGGACAAAGACCGTATACCGGAGTTCGTTTATTTCGACAATCTTTTCGCGCATTGGCAGGATTGTTATCGATGCTATCTTCCACTTCTGATCTGGCGTTGGGACGGCGAAAAGTACCGGCTGGCCAATTACCGCTATTCCGATTATATTCTAAAAGATTATGATCTTGCCCATCTTCCCTGCGGTGAGGACTGGGGCACCGTGATAACCCTCTATTACGCCGGGAAATCTGAAATCGCCGACAGCCTTTTTAACGCCTGCTGGCCTTTGGACGAGCTGGCCAGGACCTCCGAATTGGAGGCTTTCAAGAAGTATTTCGGGTACAACAAATTTCTAAAAGAATTGCAGGAATCGTTTTGGTAGGCGAACAACACCTGCAAAAAACTCAATGGTGGGATGGAATTTCAGAATCGCGACGGTAAGGGAGCTTAAATGAAAAAGCGTTATCTTGTGGTATGCTTGTGCCTGATCGGGGCGTCGCCGATAATCTCCCAGAAAATCAACCCGCCGAAATTGGTCGGGGAATTCGAGGAAAATGGATATACGATAAAGGAAATATATTATCCGTTCACCCCGGATTGTGACGAATATGGGCGTCAGTTCGAGATTTCTCTGGATGGTAAAATACTGGTAAAGTCCAGAATATGGCAATTCATGGGGCCGTGGAATTTTTGCGATAATCATGCCGACAAAAGCCCTGTTTGCTATTTCAAGGATATCAACGGTGATTCGACCATTGATATTGTTTTTGAGTATGGCAGCGGCGGTAACGACGGCTGCGAAGATCTTGAGATATATTCGATAGATTCGACGGCTTTCCGGATCGCCTTTTTACGCCTTGGCAGGTATTCCATATCTTTCGCATAATCCGGGCGGAGGATGAGTTTATGAGAATTACGATCTTCATAATCGCCCTTCTTGTCGGCGGATGGATGGTTTTTGACGGGCTTCACTCGGTTTTGCTGGGGAAATATTTCGGGCCGGATAAGCCGGGTCCCTGGACAGCTGTTATCTCGGCCCTGGGGTTCGATCCCGCCCGGTTCGGTCTGGTCTTCGTAGCTTTCGGGATAGACTGGATAGTCGGCGGAATCGGGGTAATAAAAAACCGCAGATGGGGATATTATCTGACCGGGATCATGGCGGCGCTATCCCTCTGGTATCTGGCCATAGGCACGGTTTTATCAGCTGTAGTCCTCATTTTGATCGTTATAACGGTCACAAGGAAAACCCGCGCATCCTGATAAATAGGGCCGGGGTTTCTTTACTGAGTATTGACCGGCCGGTGAAATTGTAGTATAGGATTTTGTCGATCATAGCGCGGAGTAACCGTCGAGGGAGAATCTATGCCTGAATTCAGACAGAATATGGCTACCAAGGAATGGGTCATAATCTCACCGGAAAGAGCCAAACGGCCATCGGACTTTATAAAGGAAATGGGGAAAAGGGAGCCTCCCGCCCCCTTTGTAGCGGAGTGCCCGTTCTGCCCCGGCAACGAGGGTCAGACACCGGACGATATATACCGTTTTCCATCCGAGGGTCCCTGGAAGATCAGAGTGGTCCCGAATAAATTCGCGGCCCTGCAATCAAATCTGACCGCCACCAGGTCGTATATCGGCTCATTTTTAGCGACCAAAGGGTTCGGTATCGCCGAGGTACTGATCGAAACGCCGGAGCATAATAAGAGCATAGCCTTAATGGAGATGGCCGACGTGGCCCTGACGCTCACGGCTTACCGGCAGCGTCATATAGAGATAGCCGGCAATAAGGATATCAACCTGATAACCATTTTCCGAAACCACGGATCCAGGGCCGGTACCTCCCTGGAACATCCTCATTCCCAGATAATCGCCACCCCGATAGTTCCCCCGCATGTCCGATATCCCATAGAACAGGCCGTAGTGCATTACGACCAGTTCGGAAGCTGCGTGTATTGTGAGATGATCGAGGAAGAACGCCGTCAGAAAGAGAGGATTATTTTCGATTCGGATAATTTTCTGGCCTTTTGCCCCTTCGCCGCCCGCACTCCTTTCGAGGCCAGGATCTATCCCAAACGTCACTCGGCCACATTTTCCCGGATTAACGATGAAGAGATTGAAGAACTTGCCTGGGTTTTGCGCAATGTCATGCTGAAACTCTATAACTGCCTGGGCAATCCAGACTATAATTATGTCATCCGGTCCGCGCCGGTGGGGGATGACCATGCCCGTTACCTCCATTGGTACATAGTGATAATTCCGAAGATCGCCACCCCGGCGGGATTTGAAATCGGTTCGGGGATCTATATCAATAGTATGCCTCCTGAAGATTCCGCCCGCTATTTGAGGGAAACAAGAACCGATCATTGACGAGGCCGTGGATGCTCAAAAAGATAGAATCGCTAATATTTACAGCCGGGGAGTTCGAAAAAGCGGTAGCCTTTTTCGAAGAAATCCTGGAACTGCCCCGGCCTTACTCGAGTGAGAATATGGCCCGGTTCGAGCTTGACGGCTTTCCCATCTTCGTAGCCAGATCAGACGGTAATTCATCGCTCATAACTATCGAAACCGACGATATAAATGCCGATTACGTCAGACTTTCGGATAAAGGTATCGAATTCAAAGAGCCTGTCAAGACTCTCGGTGGAGGGGATAAGGCTGCCTTTTTCGACGGTCCATCCGGAAGTGAATTCATGCTCTACCAGCCGCCGCCTGAAACAGAATAAAAATTCCGCTACTTATTTATCACCGATTGTCGATAATATCATTGGTGAAATCATGATCGATCTTAAGGAAATAGAGCAAAAACCGGTAAAGCATATCATCAATGAGATGCAGCTGATCCTCGCCGAAAAGCGTACCTCTCTATCGGTACTGCGGACCGGAATCACGGTGCTTTTGCTTCCTCTTTCGGTAATGACAGTTCTTTTGGCCACCAGCCGGTACTACGATATCGAGACCGCCCTGCAGATAGCTATTCCCCTGGCACTTTTCTGTTTCGGACTCTTTATTCTGGGGATCTATCTTATCACCCGATCTGTCATGCGGATAAGGAAATACGATCATTCGGCCCATATGCTCTTGCATAACTCCGAATACTTAAGCAAGTTGCTCGATATCAGGGAATAATCCTGTTTTGTAATCATTATAGCCTGCAACAATTGACTTTGACGATATCCATAATTATCTTTAGCTTATGGAGAGTTTAGTCGAGCGGATGGAAAAAACTATCCGCGATTTCGGGTTGATTAAAAAGAACGATTCGATTTTGGTGGCTTTTTCCGGGGGCCCCGATTCGACAGCCCTCTTATACCTGTTCGATCAGCTTAAAAGCAAATATAGCTTGAAATTAGTCGCGGCCCATCTGGATCACGGTATCCGATCCGAGTCCGCGAGTGATCGGGAATTCTGCCGTCAGACCTGCCGATCGCTGAAGATAAAATTCCATTCCTTGAAAATCGATATCCCCGCTCAGGCCAAAAAGAGAAAACTATCGATCGAGGAGGCCGGCCGGAATTGCCGCTACGAGTATTTTCAGAAACTCAGCCTGAAATACGGATATGCCAGAATCGCCACCGGGCATACATCCGACGATAACGCCGAAACGGTAATATTCAATTTGGCGCGAGGCGCCGGGCTTAAAGGTCTGGCCGGCATACCGTTCAAACGCGGGGCTATCATCCGTCCGCTTCTGGAAATAGAAAAAAGCGAACTGCTTGCCTGGCTCAAATCTAAGAAAATCCCGTTCGCTCTGGATAAATCGAATTTATCATCCGATTATGCCAGAAACAGGATTAGAAAAAATATTATCCCCCAATTCAAAAAATTGAATCCGTTATTTGCCGGAGCGCTTTCCCGTTTTTCCAGGAATATCGCCGGGGATCTTGAATATCTCCGTTTCTCGGCTGTATCGTCTTATGAAAACGCTCTGGTGAAGTCGTCTAACAATAAAATTGTCCTTGATTTAGGGAAACTGAAGGGTTATGATAAAAGTTTAAGGAAATTGACGATAGCCGAGGTTTTTTCTCGGTTTGGCGGGGTTGGGGATGGACTTTCTTATGACGCATTCGAGCGGGCGATGGGGATATGCGACGGCAAAAGCGGCAATAAAACGCATCTGGGACAAGGTATCTGGATAGAGAAATCGCAAAATCAGGTATCGTTGCGCAAAATTATTTCCGGCCGAAAGGATATTAAGCTGAATATCCCGGGAATTACCAGGATCCCGCTCTCGGAGAAACATTTCAGCGCGGAGATACTAAAAAGATCCGAGATAAAAAAGCTGAAGACCGGACCGGATACGGCTATCTTCGATATGGCCGGAATGACAAAAATGAGGATCAGATTTTGGAGAGAAGGGGATAAAATCAGACCATTGGGGATGCGAGGGGCCAGGCTTCTATCCGATGTCTTTACCGACAGGAAGATACCGACTTTCGAAAGGCAGGAAATCCCGTTGTTGATATCCGGAGGCGAAATCGCCTGGATAGCCGGCGTGATGATGGCCGATGATTTCAAGGTTCGTCCTGAAACCGCGGATGTCTTGAGAATAAGGTTATGCGGGTCCTGATAGCCAAAAGAGCATTGCAGGCCAGGGTCAGGGCTATCGCCCGCAGAATAGCCTCGGACTACGCCGACAAGAGCCCGATATTTATCGGGATTCTGAAAGGAAGTTTTATATTCATGGCGGATCTGATCAGGGCGGCCGATATGGAATGCGAAGTCGATTTTATGAGCGTGGCCTCTTACGGGCATGCCAAAAGAGGGGCCGGAGTGGTCCGGTTATTGAAGGATATTAATCTCAATATCCGGGGCCGTCATGTGTTGATAGTCGAGGATATTATCGACAGTGGTCTGACCGCCGGTTATATCCGGCAATATCTGCAGCTAAGGCAGCCGAAATCGATAGAATTCGTGGCGCTGCTTGATAAAAAACAGGCACGAAAGGTTGACATAGACATAAAATACGTAGGGTTTGAGATGGCTGACGTGTTTGTTGTCGGCTATGGTCTGGATTACGGTGAGAAATTCAGGCAGCTATCTTACATCGCGAAGGAATGAAAAATGATTAAAGATTTAAGTGAAAACTACAATTCCGATGACAATCAGAACCGCCAGCATCAGGGGGGCCGAAACGAACCTCCCAGGGGTACGCCTCCCGAAGGAGGCGGGCCTGGTTATAACTGGCAGCGGACTGTCAAGACCATGGCCTTTTGGGCGGTTATTGTTTTGCTTTCGTTTATGGCCTTCAATTATTATTTCGGTCCCGGCCAGGATACCGTGGAAATTTCGTATACCGAACTTAAGGGCCAGATCGAGGGTGGAAATATCACCAGGGCTGTGTTCGAGGAACGCAAGGTCAGCGGCGAGTTTAAAGCCGAGTTTACCAAAGTAGTCCATGGTCGGGAGATGACCGCTACCAAATTCCTCAGCATGATACCGTTTACCGGGGACGATGAGCTATTGAAGCTTATGCAGGATAACGGAGTCCTAATAGAAGCCAAGGCAGGTTCCAACTGGGGCAGCCTTTTAACCTATTCGCTTCCCTGGATATTTCTGATCTTTTTCTGGGTGTTTATGCTTCGTCAGATGCAGGGAGGACCCAAAGGGATTTTCTCATTCGGCAAATCCAAAGCCAGGCTTCTTTCCGGCTCGAGACCAAAAGTGACATTCAACGATGTGGCCGGATGTGACGAAGCCAAGCAGGAACTCGAGGAAATTATCGATTTTTTGAAAGACCCGGGAAAATTCCAGAAGCTCGGCGGCAAGATTCCCAAAGGGGCGTTGCTGCTGGGGGCTCCGGGAACTGGCAAAACACTGCTGGCCAGGGCTGTGGCCGGAGAGGCTCAGGTGCCGTTTTTCTCCATGTCGGGATCCGATTTTGTCGAAATGTTCGTGGGAGTGGGAGCTTCGAGAGTCAGAGATCTTTTCGAGCAGGGCAAACGTAACGCTCCCTGCATTATTTTCATAGATGAAATTGACGCCGTCGGCAGGCATCGCGGAGCGGGGCTCGGTGGTGGCCATGATGAAAGAGAACAGACATTGAACCAGCTTCTGGTGGAGATGGACGGTTTCGAATCGAACGAGGGTGTCATAATGATCGCCGCTACCAACCGCCCCGATGTTCTCGATCCGGCCTTGCTTCGTCCCGGCCGTTTCGACCGGCAAATAGTAGTTGATCAGCCGGATGTCAAAGGGCGCGAGGGGATACTGAAAGTTCATGCCAAGAAAGTAAAATTGGGCGATGATATCGATCTTAGTGTCATAGCCAGGGGTACTCCCGGAATGTCTGGCGCGGATCTGGCCAATCTGGTCAATGAAGCTGCCCTGTTGGCCGCCCGGAAGGAGCGTTCGTCGGTGGGAATGGTCGATTTCGAGGAAGCCAAAGACAAGGTTATGATGGGCACCGAACGCAGATCGCTGGTGATATCTCCCAATGAGAAGAAAACAACCGCTTATCATGAAGCTGGTCACGCGCTGGTAGCCAAGCTCATACCGGGGTCCGATCCGGTTCATAAAGTGACTATTATTCCCAGAGGCATGGCGCTGGGGCTGACACACTACCTGCCCATTGATGAGCGTCACACCCTGGCCAAGGATTATCTGGAGACCAGGCTGGTTCACATGATGGGCGGACGGTCTGCTGAAAAATTGAAATTCGATCATCTGACAACCGGAGCGGGCAACGATCTTCAGCAGGCCACCAATCTGGCCAGGAAGATGGTTTGCGATTGGGGAATGTCAGAAAAAATCGGCCCGTTATCGTTCAGCAGCCGCGATGAAGAGGTTTTTATCGGCCGCGATTTCGCCAAACGCAGAGATTATTCCGATGCTACCGCCGAATCTATCGACAATGAAATAAGGCGGATAGTGCTGGAAGCAGAGCTTAAGGCGATGGAGCTTCTGAAAGTCAATTTGGATAAATTGGAAAAGTTGGCCGAAGCCCTTCTGGAAAGAGAAATACTCGACGGAGATCAAATCGACGTTATATTAAAAGACGATTATGTTCCCGGGGCATCGGAAATCGCGGGTAAATCCTCCAAATCGGATGAGGCTGAATAAAATGGATAAGGCGGCCGTCTCCAGGGGAGTCGAGATGATGCTGGACGGCCTGGGGCTCGACAGGTCATCCGAGGGTCTCCGTGATACATCCAGAAGAGTCGCGGAATTCTATTCTGAATTCTTTTCCGGGCTCGAGGAAGATCCCGGGGCATCCTTAAAGCTCTATCACGCTGATAACAGGGACGAGCTTATCATTGCCAGGGATATATCGTTTTATTCCATCTGTGAACATCATCTTCTCCCTTTTTTCGGCAAAGTACATCTGGCCTACATTCCCGAGAATAACAGCATTACCGGCTTCTCCCGTCTGGTCAGGGTTGTCGAACTGCTTTCGAGACGTCCGCAGATACAGGAGCGAATGACCACCCAGATCGCCGACACAATCAATGATGTTCTCAGCCCTAAAGGTGTCCTGGTGATAGTGGAGGCCGAACAGCTCTGTCTGACCATGCGGGGCATGCGGCAGCCGGGGATAAAGACCATAAGCTCTGCCGTCAGAGGCGCGTTGAAAAATGAAGCTACGCGGCAGGAAGCCTTAGCGTTGATAAAATCTATTTAGTTCTGGTTTCGGGAGGGAATAATTGGCGCAAATCAAAGGCCTGGGTGAACGTCCCCTGGTTATGGGCATACTGAATATTACTCCGGATTCGTTTTCCGACGGAGGCAGGTTTCTTGATTCGGATAAAGCTATCGAGCAAGCTCTAAAGCTGATAATCGAAGGAGCGGATATTATCGATATCGGAGGTGAATCGACCCGGCCGGGAGCCGAATCGGTTTCGGAAAAGGAAGAACTGTCCAGGGTAATCCCGGTGATAGAAAGCCTGGCTCGTAAGACAGATATCCCGATTTCCATCGACACATCCAAATCCGAGGTCGCAAAGAAGGCGTTGAAAGCCGGAGCGATCATGATCAACGATATCTCGGCGCTTCGTCTTGACCCGAAGATAGCTGAGGCCGCGGCCGGTCGTGATGCCTATCTGACGCTTATGCATATGAGGGGAACTCCCGAAAATATGCAGGAAAACACCGAATACGGCGATCTGATGGGGGAAATTTCCGGTTTTCTGAATGATGCCGCTTGCAAAGCAGCCGATTATGGCGTATCTAATGAAAAAATAATTATCGATCCGGGGATCGGTTTCGGAAAATCGGTGGAAGGGAATTTTTCGATCTTGAAAAACCTCGATAGTCTGGTTCAACTCGGATACCCTGTGATGGTCGGGGCTTCCAGAAAATCATTCATCGGAAAGACATTGGATCTGGATACCGATCAGAGGCTCGAGGGCTCTCTGGCCGCTGCCTGTTACGCGGTTCTGAACGGCGCGGATATTGTCAGGGTTCACGATGTCGCCGAAACCAAACGGGCCATCGCTATAATCGAAAAAATAGCGGCGGCGGAAAGAAAATGACCCTATTTCAAGTCGGATTTATCAGCGTCTCCGTAGTGGATATTATCGATATCGCTATAGTCTCCTATTTTTTCTACAGAGTCTTATTGTTCCTGCAGGAAGCCAGATCGATGCAGTTGATCGCGGTTTTGTTTGTGGTTTTTACAGTCGGCTTTTCTGCCTTCTGGTTCGAGTTCAGTATGGTACGATGGATATTCTCCAATATATTTATTGCCGGAGTTATAATAATGGCGGTCCTTTTCCAGCCGGAACTTCGGGGAGCGCTAGCCAAACTTGGTCAAAACCGTTTCGTCCGCTTCATTATTCAACCTGAAGCCAGAGGTACAACCGGTTCCATCGTGGTTGCCGTTTCGAAGCTTTCCGACATGCATTATGGAGCGTTAATAGTGCTCGAGCGCAATGTGAAGCTAAAGAGCATTATAGAATCTGGCAAGCCTCTCAATTCTCATATATCGTCGGAAATTCTTCAGACCATTTTCACCCCGTATACACCGTTGCATGACGGAGCGGTGATAATCCGCGGGGACCGGATATTGGCGGCCAGTTGTACTCTGCCGTTATCGCAGAATCCCGCTTATCACCGTTTGCATGGAATGAGGCATAAGGCCGGCGTCGGCGTCACTGAAGATTCCGACTCGGTTGTTTTAATCGTATCGGAAGAAACAGGACAGATTTCCTACGCGGTCGACGGTCATTTAAACAGAGATGTCTCTCCCCAGGAACTGGAAAAGATCCTGACGGAATATTTCGGCCAGGGAAATTAACCCCTTGTTCGTAGACTATGCTGAAATAGAATTAGCCGCCGGTGACGGCGGTTCCGGAGCCGTGAGTTTCCGTAGGGAAAAGTATGAGCCCAAAGGCGGCCCCGATGGCGGTGACGGCGGCAAAGGCGGAGATATCTTCGTAAGAGGCTCGTCCAATATGGCCACGCTGCTGGATTTCAGATATAAGAAAATGTTTCAGGCTCCCCACGGCAAGCGGGGAGGAAAAAACAATCGGACCGGCGAAAGCGGACCCCCTCTGGTTATAGAGCTTCCTATAGGAACCGTGATTGCCGATACTAAATCAAAACGGGTGTTAGCTGATTTAACCACGGACGGTGTCGATATTCTCATCGCCAGAGGCGGTAAGGGAGGAAGAGGCAATACTAAATTCAAGTCATCTACGCACCAGGCTCCCAGAAAAGCCGAACCGGGAATTCCGGGTGAAAAGTATACTGTTTCCCTGGAGCTGAAAAGCATCGCCGATGTCGGGTTGGTCGGATTCCCTAATGTCGGAAAATCCACGCTCCTGGCCAGGCTATCCGCCGCGCATCCTAAAATCGCCGATTATCCTTTTACGACCAAAACACCCAACCTGGGAATTGTAAGAATCTCCGAGTATCGAAGTTTCGTTATGGCTGATATTCCCGGTCTTATTGAGGGCGCGCATTCGGGTAAGGGAATGGGTGTCAGGTTTCTCAGGCATATCCAGAGAACCAGAATCCTCGTGTACCTGCTCGATATCATGTCGCCCGATCCTGGCGAGGATCTCGAAACATTAAAATCGGAAATGAAGGCGTTCGACCCCGGTTTATTAAAAAAAAAATCGCTAATTGCGTTTAATAAAATAGATCTCATGGCCGAGAGACCTGCCGGAATTGATGGATTCTCATCGGATGATGATGAAATCTGTTATATTTCAGCCGCCTCCGGCGAGAATATCGATAACTTTCTGAAAAAGCTATCCGGGAAATTGCTCGAAAATGATTAATGAAAAATTAGCCGTATGGGTTCTTTCGTGTATCGATGGTCTCGGTCCCGCTTCGATGAGAAGACTGATCGAAATTTTCGGATCGGCCGCGGACGTTTTCGAATGCCCTATTGATAAATTGGCCGCCGTCGAAGGTGTCCGGAAACTGCTGGTTGAGAAAATCACGGCCGATCGCGACTGGGATCTGACAGCAAAGCAGTTCGACGATACCATTCCTGCGGGAGCGAAGGTTGTCGTCTTAACCGATCCGGAATATCCGGCCAAACTAAGGAATATTCCCGATCCACCGGCCTTATTCTATTATAAAGGAAAACTCGATAGCTTCGAGAATCCATCGCTGGCGGTTGTCGGTTCCAGAACCGCGTCCGATTACGGCTTGAGGATAACGTCCAGAATAGTCAGAGACCTGGCCTCGGCCGGGGTGATGATAGTCTCCGGACTGGCCCACGGTATCGATTCCGCCGCCCATGAAGCGACTCTCGATGTCGGCGGTCGAACCACGGCTGTTTTCGGAAATGGTCTGGATATTTTTTACCCCGCGGGGAACAGAAAGCTGGCCGGGAGGATTATCGAGGCCGGATGCTTGATCTCGGAATTTCCCAGGGCAACAAAACCGATCCCCTATAATTTCCCTGTCAGGAACAGAATTATATCCGGACTATCCGATGGTGTCCTGGTAGTCGAGGCGCTGGAGAAATCGGGGGCGTTGGTAACCGCCAAACTCGGTCTTGACCAGGGGCGCGATATCCTGGCGATCCCCGGAAGTGTGGACAGCCGTTTGAGCGCCGGTTCCAACGAGCTGATAAAGCAGGGAGCGGTGCCGGTGACATCCGCCGAAGATATTTTCAATAATTTCGGCTGGCATCCGGCTAAAGGCAAACAGAGATCGGCTATCGATCCGGACAAGCTCAATTCGGATGAAAAACTCATTTACAATCATCTTTCTGTCCAGCCGGTTCATCTGGACGAACTGGGTCGAAAAGTGGGATTGGGCCCGGGCAAAACCGCTGAAGTTCTCTTGAAGTTGGAGCTGAAAGGCTTTATAATTCGCAAGCCCGGTAACTATGTGGTGATAGCCTGATGGTTAAACTCGAGATAGTAATTATGAACAGGCTGGGCCTGCATGCTCGGCCGGCGGCGCAGTTGGTTCAGACCGCTTCGAAATTCAACTCCGAGATAATACTCAAAAAGGAGAATCTCGAAGTCAACGCCAAAAGCATAATGGGAGTAATGATGCTGGCGGCCGAAATGGGTTCGAAGATCACCATAATAGCCGATGGTCCCGATGAAAAGGAAGCCGCCGAAGCTGTGGCTCACGTTTTCAATTCCAAATTTGGCGAGGAGTAGTTCGATGCCTGCGGAAAAGGAAATGATCTTTCAAGGTATTCCAGCGTCGCCGGGGATAATTATCGGTATAGCCCGGTCCCTGAATATCGATTCCGAGGACGTGCTTCCCCAGCCGATCGCCGATCCCGAGAACGAAATCCGGACTTTCAAATTGGCCATTGACCAGGTGAAAAAGACCCTGGAAGAAACCGGCAAGAAGATCAATCAGAGATTGGGTTCCGAGTTCGTCAGAATTTTCGAAGCCCAGGTTATGATAGCCTCCGATAAGGTCTGGAACGATAATATCGTAATCCGGATAAGAAAAGAAAAACTTTGCGCGGAGTATATTTATCATGACGAAGCCCAAAAGGTTATCCGTCGTCTGGGCGAATCGAAGGACGCTTATCTGCGCGAACGGATGCAGGATATCGAGTCGGTAACGCATCGCTTGATAGGAAGATTGAAAGGCGAGAAACGGGCGACTCTCAAAGGGCTTCGGGGTTCGACTGTCGTGCTGGCCCGATATCTGTATCCGGGAGATTTATTGCCGTTAACCATAAGACGGAATCTCGGATTCGCTACCGGGATCGGCGGCCCAACATCGCATCTGGCCCTAATCGCCAAATCGCTCTCCATACCGGCCGTGATAGGTGTAGGTGAAGTAGCCGAGCGGGTCAAATCCGGCGCCAGGGTAATCATCGACGGTTATAAAGGCGTTTTCGTGGTCAATCCATCACCTGAGACTGTCCGACGTTTTAAAAAACTCAAGGAATCTGAAAACCAGCTGAAACGTCAGCTGACCCAGCTCAAATCAAAATCCGCCGTCACCCTGGATAAAAAGAACATTGAGATAATGGCCAATATTGAGCTTCCCAATGAAATCCCCAAGGTGCTGGCGGCCGGAGCATCGGGAATAGGACTTTACCGAACCGAATATATGTTCCTGACTCGTCTGGAATTTCCCACCTTTGAGGAGCAGTATAAGACCTATTCCTCGGTATTGCGGAGGATGGGGGGAAAACCGGTGGTCATCAGGACATTCGACATGGGGGGAGATAAATTCCCCGGGGCTGCCGGAAAGGGCTTTGAACTCAATCCTTTTTTGGGCTGGCGCGCTATCAGGGTCTGTCTCGACCGACCGGAAGTATTCAAGCCTCAGCTCAAAGCTCTGCTCAGGGCTTCGCGTTGGGGGAACCTCTCCATAATGATTCCTATGATCTCGAATTATGAGGAATTGGCGGCCGTAAGAAAGATATTCGAAGAATGTAAACAGGAACTCCGTGAACAAAAGAAAATATTCAAAGAGAATGTACCATTGGGTGTGATGATCGAGGTGCCCTCGGCGGCTTTGATCGCTGATAGCCTGGCTGGAGATTCGGATTTCTTTTCAGTCGGTACCAACGATTTGATCCAGTATACCCTGGCCGTGGACCGGGGTAATGAGTTTCTGTCGAAATTATACCAGAGCTATCATCCGGCTCATCTTATGCTGATTAAGAAATCCGTCGAGGCCGCTCATTCCCGAAATATCAAACTCAGCGTTTGCGGCGAGATGGCCGCCGATCCGATAGGGGCGATCCTCTTGATCGGATTGGGTGTCGATACTCTCTCGGTTAGTTTCCAATCGGTGGGAATATTGAAGAAAATCGTAAGATCGGTCAGTTATAGAGAATCTCGCCGAATGGCGGAACACGCTCTGCAAATGCGAACTAATTCTGAAATAGAGCGTTATATGAAAAACGAGATCGAGAATCGTTTTCCGGATCTGAATTCTGTGATGCGGTTCGTCATGAGAGGTTGAAGGTGAAAAACATTATCTCCCTGAAAAAACAGCTGGATTCTACGGACATGTACGGCAAAATCTCTTCCATGCCCGAGCATCTGGAACACGGAGTATCTATCGGCAGAGAGGCAAAACTCCACGGCATGGAAGTGGAAACGTTCAGGTATCTTGTGGTTGCCGGAATGGGTGGTTCGGCTATCGGCGGGGACCTGGTTAAAAGCTATCTGTCGTCGAGCATCCAGATACCCTTTGCTGTTCAAAGGCATTATGCCCTGCCGAATTTTGTCAATAAGCATACCATAGTTATTTGCTCATCTTATTCAGGCAACACAGAGGAAACTCTGGCGGCCTATGACGACGCTCTGAGCAGAGGAGCGAAAATAATCGCCATCACCACAGGAGGCACGCTGGCTCGGAAAGCGGCGGCCGACAAAATGCCGGTGGTGACGATCCCCTCAGGGTTAGCTCCCCGGGCCGCTCTCGGTTATTCTTTCGCGCCGCTGATTACAATTATCTCCCGTCTGGGGTTATGCGATAATGCAGATAACGATATCAGGTTGGCCGCCGCCGCCATGCGCGGCGAACTGGCTGCTTACAGCCCCGACGCAGAAGATAATCCCGCCTTGAAACTGGCCGAACAGCTGCATGGATCGATACCGATTATATACGGAAGCCAGGATCATTTCGACGCGGTGGCTACTCGGTTTAAAGGACAAATCTGCGAAAACTCCAAATGTCTGGCCTTCGCTAATATCTTCCCCGAATTCAATCATAACGAACTGGTCGGATGGGGGGAACTATACGAATTTAAGGATAAACTCTCGGTTCTGATGCTCCGAGACAGAGAGGATCACGCCAGGAATAAGGCCAGAATGGATATCGTAAAAGTCTATCTCAGGGAAAAAGGGGTCGACGTAATAGAGATACCCACCGGCGCCGGAGGTTATCTTGAACGAATATTCCGTACAATTCAATTCGTCGATTTTGCCAGCTATTACCTGGGCTTGCTCAACGGAGTCGATCCGACTCCGGTGAAGGTTATAGACTACCTGAAAACGAAATTATCGGAAACAGGGTGAGGTACTTATGAAAGCTATAATTCCCGCGGCCGGTATCGGTACCCGGCTTAGGCCGCATACTCATACCGCGCCCAAAGCTCTTCTGCACGTGGCCGGAAAGCCGATCCTGGGGCATATACTCGACGAGCTTATCGCTTATGGAGTGGATGAAGTTGTTTTCGTGGTCGGTTTCCTCGGGGAAAAAATCATAGAGTACGTCCGCGATAATTATAAGATCCGTTCGAGTTTCATCACGCAGAAAGAACTGAAAGGGCTAGGCTGGGCGATCTATATCACCAGAGAGCATATCTCTGATGAACCGGTGCTTATTATTCTCGGCGATACTATTTTCGAAACCGACCTGGCCAGCATTATCGGCGGCGAATACGATTCCATCGGTACCAAAATAGTCGAAGACCCACGACGCTTCGGAATAGCGGAAACCGACGGCGAATTCGTTACTTCGCTCATAGAGAAACCCGATAATCCGACGTCAAACCAGGCTCTGGTTGGAATTTATTATATCAAATCCACCGATCTTTTCTCCCGTTGCCTGGAGGAGATTGTGGCCAGGCAGATAACTACCCGTGATGAGTACCAGCTTACTGACGCATTATCATTGATGATCAAATATGGCTGCAAAATGACTACTCACAATGTCGACGGCTGGTTCGATTGCGGCAAGCCGGAGACCATGCTATCCACAAATAAATATCTTCTCTCCCAGATTAAGTCGGTCGACAAGCGGGAAGGCAGCGTTCTTCTGCAGCCGGTTTACATTTCACCGTCGGCGGTTCTCGAAAATTCGGTTATCGGCCCGAACGTCTCGGTAGGCGATAACGCTAAAATCGTCAGGTCGATAGTGAAAGACTCCATCATCTCCGAAGGAGCCGAGGTCATCGATTGCCTGCTCGAATCATCGCTGATAGGAAACAACTCGCTAATATCCGGACAGTTTAAAAAGGCCAATCTGGGAGATTCATCCGAGATCCTCTACTGATTCGGACATTCACATACCTCCCTCTAATAGATAGCGGCGGCCGGACTATTTCAGAGGTCGATGGCGATAAATTACTAATAAGAATTGCTTGCTAATTATTTTTATATTTAATAAATTGCCATCTTGCTATTGGAGGGCAATAGCTTTAGTTTTGGAGGAAAAATGACCAAGGATAAGTTCTTTTTCACTTCTGAATCGGTTACCGAAGGACATCCGGACAAAGTCTGCGATCAGGTTTCCGACGCTGTGCTGGACGACGTTTTAAAGCAGGACCCTCAGGGCAGGGTGGCCTGCGAGACCTTTATCACCGTCGGGCTGGTTATAGTCGGAGGAGAGATAACAACTAATGGATATGTCGATGTCAACGGTTTGACCAGAGATGTCCTGAAGAATATCGGCTATACCGATTCCAAATACGGATTCAATTATAAAACCTGCTCGATCCTGAACGCTATAGGGGCGCAGTCGCCCGATATTGCCCAGGGAGTGGATACCGGCGGCGCAGGCGATCAGGGTCTGATGATGGGATACGCCATCGATCATACTCCCGAACTAATGCCCCTGCCGATTAGTCTGGCACATAAAATTGCCATAAAATTATCCGAGATCCGCAAGAACGGTATCCTTTCGTATCTCGGTCCCGACGGCAAATCTCAGGTTACCATGGAGTATGATAACGGCCTTCCGGTCAGAGTGGATACAGTTCTGATATCGTCGCAGCACACCGAAGATATACTCGACAATACCGGCAAGAAAATTACCAAACAATCCATGGACGAAATAATCGACAAAGCCGTGCTGCCGATAGTTCCTAAAGAGTTTATCGATAAGAATACCAAATTCCTGGTCAACCCCACCGGCAAATTCGTTATCGGCGGACCGCAGTCTGATACTGGAATGACCGGCCGGAAGATCATTGTCGATACTTATGGAGGTTCCGCTCCGCATGGAGGCGGGGCGTTCTCCGGCAAAGATCCTACCAAGGTCGATCGTTCGGCCACCTATATGTCCAGGTATATCGCCAAGAATATCGTGGCGGCTGGTCTTGGCAAGGAATGTCTTGTGCAACTGGCCTACGCTATTGGAGTCCCGGAGCCGATCTCTGTTATGGTTTATACCAACGGTACCGGCGCAGTACCCGATACCCGCCTGACAGAACTGGTCAGGAAACATTTCGATCTGACTCCGCGAGGTATTATCAAGAGCCTCGATTTGATCAGGCCGATTTACCGAAAGACGGCAGCCTATGGCCATTTTGGACGGGAACTGCCTGAATTCACCTGGGAAAAAACCGATAAAGCCGCAGATTTGAAAAAAGACGCATAAAGGGAGTGGGGAATGAAATATCATATTAAAGACATTAAACTGGCCCCGGCGGGGAAAAACAAGATCGAATGGGCCGAGAAATTCATGCCGGTGCTTCGTTCGATAAAGAAGAGATTCGCCAGGGAAAAACCGCTCAAGGGAATCAAGATGGCCTGCTGTCTTCATGTGACTACGGAGACGGCAAATCTTATGATCACCTTGAAAGCCGGAGGCGCCGAACCGTATCTTTGCGCCTCCAATCCTCTTTCCACCCAGGATGAAGTGGCCGCTTCGCTGGTCAGGGATTATAAAATACCGGTTTTCGCCATCAGAGGAGAGTCCAACAAGGTTTATTACGATCATATCAACGCCTGTCTCGATATCAAACCGAGGATCACCATGGATGACGGGGCCGATCTGGTCAGCGTGCTTCATACCAAAAGAAAACATCAGGTCGACGATATTATCGGCGGCTCCGAGGAAACTACAACGGGCGTTATTCGTCTTAAAGCCATGGAGAAAAAAGGAGTTCTTCTCTTCCCGGTGCTGGCTATCAATGATTCCAACACCAAGCATTTGTTTGACAACCGCTACGGCACAGGCCAATCGACCCTTGACGGCATCTTCAGGGCCACTAATATGCTCCTCGCCGGTACCAACTTCGTCGTTTCCGGTTACGGTTGGTGTGGACGGGGTCTGGCCAGAAGAGCCATGGGCATGGGGGCCAATGTAATTGTTACCGAGATAAATCCCTTGAGAGCCCTCGAAGCGGTCATGGACGGTTACCGGGTCATGCCGATGTCCTCAGCCGCTAAAATCGGCGATATCTTCGTTACCCTGACCGGCGATATCGATGTCATCCGCGCCGAGCATTTCAAGCTCATGAAGGATGGCGCGGTCGTGGCCAACTCCGGGCATTTCGACGTCGAGATCGATCTGAAATCGCTCAATAAAATGTCCTCAAAGAAAAGAGAAGTTCGTCCGAATGTGATGGAATATACTATCGCGGGAAAAAAGAAAATCCTGGTGCTGGCCGAAGGACGGCTGGTAAACCTGGCTTCCGCCGAGGGCCATCCGGCGTCGGTCATGGATATGAGTTTCGCCAATCAATCTCTGGGCGCCGAATGGATGCTCAAGAACGGCGCTAAACTCGAGAAAAAAGTCTACTCCATCCCGGAGAAGATCGATATGGAAATAGCCCGACTGAAGCTTTCCTCTATGGGAGTTTCTGTTGATAAGCTGACACCCAGGCAGAAACACTACCTGGCATCGTGGGAGATAGGCACATAGCATAAGCCTTTCGCACCGCCCGGCGTTTACTTTGTTTTCCATAATTTCCTTTTTATCGATATTGTGGCTAATATTTCGCCTTGTCCGGCCGAAATATAAATAGAGATTTTAATTTTTTAAGGAGGTTATTTAATGCCAAAGGGCGTAGTGAAATGGTTTAACGAGAAGAAGGGATTCGGGTTCATCACACCGCCGGACGGTGGAGATGATGTTTTCGTTCACTACTCTTCAATCAAGGATGAGGGCTTCAAGACTTTGACAGCCGGACAGATGGTTGAGTTCTGCTTCACACAGGGTCCCAAAGGACCGAGCGCTACAGAGGTGGTCAAGCTATAAAATCCTGATTAGAGCAAATATATACTACTGTTGGCGGAAGGCGGCCGGAATGTTTTATCCTGGTGTGCCGGTTTTATTTCCTGGCTTTATAGAGCATAACTATACCTACTGCCAGGAAAAAAATATCCCCCAATGATGCCGCTAACAGCGGCGGGAGTTTCCCGTTATTGCCGAGACTCTGGCCGATTCGAATCAGCACGAAAAATATAAAAGATATAATTATGGATAAACCGAATCCAACCGACGGCCCCGAACGTCGGGGATTGGCCGCCAGCGGGGCGCCGATCAGCACTAAAATAAAATTGGCAAAAGGAAAAGTTATTTTCAGGTAAAGCTCGACCCAGTCCTTGCGCACCGGCTCGCCGATTATCAGCTTCTGCTTTATCTTTCTCAACAGCTCGAAGAAATCAATCTCCCGCGGAGAGACCGGCAGCTCGGCCAGCATTTCCGGAGTCTGAGTAAGGAACGGCGTCCAGAGCGTATCGAACTGCGTATATTGCCCCGGTCCGGATAGCGAATCGGAAAACTCCTGGGCGGCTCCCCGGATGAGTATCCAGCCGGAATCGGAATTGATCATCCGCTCGGCGAAATATGTTTTTATGATCCGGTTCTCCACGATGTGATGGATCTTCACGCCCTCGGCTTTTTCCGTATTGATATTATACCTTTGGGCCAGTATAATCCAGCCTCCTTCGCCGGGAACTTTTATATCGCTTCGAACTACTTTCGACATAGGAGCTTTTTTCTCGATATGTGTGGTTTTGATCTCGTTTTTTCGTCGTTCGCAGTCGGTCAGGACGAATTCAGCGAAAATCATAACCGCTATAGACAATACGAATCCGGATATCAATATCGGGGCGGAGATGCGGTACAGGCTTAGCCCCGACGCCTTCATTACATCGAGCTCCCTGTTTTTAGCCAGGGATCCTATCGAAAACAGAGTCGATACCAGCATAGCCACTGGAAAAGCCAGTATAATATAGAAGGGCATGTAATTGACATAATACCAGGCCATGATATCGAGGCCGACATCGTAACGTTCTATCATCCGCCATCCGCGTTCAACGAAATCCACAACCAGGACGATCAGGCTGAACGCCGCGATAGTAGCGGATAGCGAGGCGAGGAATTTCCCTAATATATATCTATCGAGAATTTTCATTCGCCCTGCCGGTGGTTCGATTGAGTTTCGCGGTGAAAAACGACTGTATGGTCTGAACGGTGGAGACGAATGCTGTCTGCCGCACGAAAGCGATACCAAGCAATATCCCGATGCCTCCGATTGTGAAATTCGGAAGCCACATTGCCCAGAAAGCCGGAAGTTTGCCTTTGTCGGCCAGCTGCTCGCCTCCTATTAGAAAGGCCCAATAGACAATAAAGAAAAACAGCGAAAGCGCGATACCGGTGGCAAAGCCTCCTTTACGGGCAATAGAGCCCAATGGCGCGCCTATCAGAATAAAAGCGATGCAGGCGGCAGGTATTGAAAATTTCTTATGAATCTCGACGTTCATGGAATTTATTTCCCGATTGTAATTTTCAGCGGTTCTTGCGATAAAAGTGAGCTTGCCGAGAATATCCCTGTTGGCATTATAAGCCGAATTTACCGCCCGGCTTCTGGGCCTGGTTCCGGCGGTACCGTTTTTACCGGGATTGAAGATCGCGGAGATGGCTGCCGCGGTCAGACTGTCGGTCCGCTTTATTGTATCCTCGACCAGGTCCCGGCGTTCACGATTTTGCTCCAGCATCATACCCACTGTCATTTCTCGGTCTCCTCTGGCGCTCTGAGATGTCCGCTCGAGCTCGGATGAAGCTCCCGGAATGGCTATGATCTGCTTGACAAAATCGGTACGGGTGATTCCCTCCCCCTCTTTGGAATCAACTTCGAGAATTTCGCCGTCCTCGAGTTCCAGCATCAGTGTGGTGCCGTTATCGTCGAAAAACATTTTCCCCCTTTTGGCGGTGATAATCCTCTCGGCATTGATGGTTTGAATGATGATAATATCGGCGATCTCCGATGTTTCCCGGGCGATTGTTTTTACCCGTATGCTGTAACCCTCAAAATGATTAAGGAATATATTCTCCTCCAACGACCAGGTCGGCTTTTTCCTGGTGATATCGGTTAAAAGCATGCGTGCCCTGTGGTTGGCTTCCGGCAGTACCCTGTCATTGAACCATATCATTAATGCTGTCAGAACTATTCCGGCTCCCAGCATGGGAATCAGCAGCCTGTAAAAAGAGACCCCTAAAGCTCGGCTGGCGGTTATCTCATTATCCGAGGCCAACCTGCCGAATACCATCAGCGCCGCCACCATCACCGCCATCGGAACAGACAGCGCCAGCATCCAGGCGAGGTTCATGGCGAAAAGCTCTATTACCGATAACGGTCTGACTCCCCGGTTAATTATCAGGTTCATTATGTCAACCAGAAAATCCATGATAAGTACAAGAGTGATAACGGATAATCCGAAAACAAAAGGTCCGGCCGACTCTTTCAGGACGTAACGCGATAATATCTTCATCATTTTGATTATATTCCCATAATATGCTTATCTCAAGCAAATTCTGCTTGACTTGAACCGCCCAAGTACGATTATTGAAAAACCATGAAATCCACATTTGTTGTAGATCTTTCTCCGGGCGATGATATTTGCGAGCTTTTCGCCATTCGAAAAGTGGACCTGCGCGAGTATTCCGGCGGGAAGATGATAAGTCTGGAACTGGTGGACAGATCGGGCCGTATTAATGGAGTTGTTTGGAACAGCGCGAGGGAACTAATCAAAACGTTGGTGCCCGGAGGAGTCTATAAAATCGAGGGCTCGGTGACTACCTACAAAGGTGAAAGCCAGTTAACAGTTAATCGGATCGAACCTCAAACGGAATATGATCCTGAAGATTTTGTTCCGCGGGGTCCGTATTTGTACGATCAGCTGGACGAAAGACTGACCCTGGCTATCGGAGAGATCGTCGACAGCCATTACCGCGAACTTCTCGATATAATTTTCTCGGATGGCCGACTTCGAAGAAGTTTCCTTCAAGGGGTGGGAGGCAAGCTCTGGCATCATAATTACATCGGGGGATTGGCCGAGCATAGTCTTTCGGTTTTCGATCTGTGCCTCGATTTTTCGAATAGGTACGAAGAACTGGAGAAGGATCTTATCCTGACCGGCGCATTGCTACATGATATCGGCAAGGTGCAGAGCTATTCGATGGCCAACGCCATCGAGTACACCGATTCGGGACGATTGCTGGGACATATAGTGATCGGCGATAGAATGGTCACCGAAGCAATAGTGAGCGTACCGGGATTTCCGGAGGAAAAGGAACTGAAGCTCAGACATTTGATTTTATCTCATCAAGGCAGTCCGGAGCAGTCATCGCCGGTTCCGCCGATGACATCGGAGGGTATGGCGCTTTATATCGCCGACCTCCTGGATTCGAAGTTGTCGGCATTGCGGCGGATAGAGAAAAAGGAGAATCGACCGGGAGTAAAATGGTCGAACTTCGCCCGACTTTTAGATAGACATATTTATTTCGGCAGCAAGGGAGACAAAGATGAAGAAGTTGGTTGATCCCGCAACAGCCCTTATTCCATTACCGGCTGTTATGGTAACCTGTCAGAGACCTGACGAAAAACCAAATATAATTACTATATCGTGGACCGGCATAGTCAACAGCGAGCCGCCGATGATCTCTATTAGTATCAGGAAAAAAAGATATTCTTACGAGATAATAAAATCCACCGGCGAATTCGTGGTGAACATCACCAATCATCGCTTGGCCGAAGCTACCGATATCTGCGGAGTAGTCTCCGGATCGGAAGTCGATAAATTCGAACTGACCGGCCTGACCACTCGAGATTCGACTGTGATTCGAGTGCCTATGATCGCGGAATGCCCCATAAATCTGGAATGCCAGACGCGGAGCAGAATGGAGTTGGGATCGCACGACATATTCATCGCCGAAATCGTAGCCACGCATGTCGACGATAGCGTTTTGGGGCGGGATGGTCATATCGATATCGAAAAACTCGACCCGCTTGTTTACTGCACCAAAGCCCGTCAATACTGGTCGGGACTGACCCGTCTCGAAGGCAGATACGGGTTCACGGGCGAGAAGCTTAAGGCGCGGAAAACCAGTTGAAATATAGCCTGCAGGCCGTCTCCGACTCGGCCCGATACGGAATTTTATCGACATCCAGATCTGAAATCCCGACCCCGGTTTTCATGCCGGTCGGGACCAGAGGAACGGTTAAGACGCTTTCCAACGAAGAGTTGGAGATATTCGGGGCGCGTCTGATCCTGGGGAACGCCTATCATTTGTATCTTAGGCCGGGTCATGAGCTGATTCGACGTTTGGGCGGATTGCATGACTTTATCGGCTGGAAAGAATCGATCCTCACCGATTCCGGTGGCTACCAGGTCTTTTCGCTGAAAACTCTCAACAATATAGATGACCGAGGGGTCAGTTTCCAATCGCATATTGATGGTTCCCGGCATCGCTTCACCCCGGAGGGCGTGGTGGAGATACAGGCGTCTATGGGATCCGATATTATCATGCCCCTGGATGTTTGCACTCCTTACCCGTCGGATGAAAAGCAGTCATATGCCGATATGAAAAGAACTATCGCCTGGGCCGACGATTCCTTCCGCCGTTTCCATGAACTGGAACTCGGATCGAAGGGTCAGGTTCTTTTCGCCATAGCGCAGGGTTCGGTCTATGTCGAGCATAGAATTTCCTGTCTGGAATCACTTATGAAATTGAATCCTTATGGTATAGCCATCGGAGGATTATCGGTCGGAGAACCCAAGGAAGAACGTCGTAAAATTCTGGAAAGTGTAATACCGTTATTGCCGGACGACAGGCCGCGTTACCTGATGGGAGTCGGCACCCCGGAAGATATTATAGAAGCGGTGGGGCTGGGGATCGATATGTTCGATTGTGTCATGCCGACCCGCAACGCCCGCAACGGCACGCTTTTCACCAGATTCGGGAAGATGACGGTAAAGGCGGCACGTTATGCCGAAGATCAAAATCCGGTTGATTCCGAATGCCAGTGTCCCGCTTGCCGTCGCTACAGCAGAGCGTTTATCAGGCATCTTTTGTCTGTAGGAGAGATACTGGGGTTAAGGCTGGCGTCTCTTCATAACATTTATTTTTATCTCAATATGATGGAGAAAATCAGGGAGTCTATCAGAAAGGACAGCTTCGGCGAGTTTTCGTCGTCATTCCTGTCTGATTTAGCCAAAGGCCCGGATGCACTGCCTGAATAAAGATCTAAGGGGAGCCAGCAAATTCGATCCTGTTTCCCAAAGGCCTTAATACTTGCGCAAGCCGGCCTTTTTTCGTAATATGAAACCGTCAGTATGAGGTTTTTAGTGGAGATTTCAGATTAATTGAAGAGGATAGGATGTCGCACGCATATACTCCCGGCTTAATGGTTACAGATCGGCTCAAGATCATAAAGAAACGAATTTTGCCGCTGAAAGGCGAAGTGGTTGTAGGCAAGGGTGATTCGGTCACATCCGATACGGTAGTTGCCCGGACTGAGCTTCCCGGAATAGTCGAACCGATCAATGTGGCCAATATTCTGGGTGTCCCGCCGCAGGATGTTATCGATACCATGTTGAAAAAAGTCGGGGATCATGTTACCCAGGGAGAGCCGATCGCTCATTCCAAATCGTTTTTCGGGTTGTTTACATCAACTGCCAAAGCCAAAATAACCGCTGTTATCGAAAATATCTCATCGGTCACAGGACAGGTCCTTCTGCGAGGAGCTCCTGTGCCGATCGAAGTTAAGGCTTATATCAACGGGGTGATTACCGACGTTTTCGAAAACGAGGGGGTGGAGGTTACCACCTGGGGAAGTTTTGTACAGGGGATTTTTGGCATTGGTCCGGAAACCCATGGTCCCATCAAGATCCTCTCGAAAACCAGTTCCGATGTTCTGACAGAAAACGAATTCGATAGTTCCTGCAAAGGCCGGGTTGTTGTCGGAGGTTCGTTGGTGACTGCTGCCGGACTGCGCAAAGCCATAGAGGTCGGAGCGGTCGGAATTGTTGTCGGCGGTTTTAATGACAAGGATCTTCGTGACTTTCTGGGCTACGATCTGGGGGTGGCTATTACCGGCAACGAGGATAAAGGGATTACCTTGGTTGTTACGGAAGGTTTCGGGCAGATTACTATGGCCAGCAAGACCTACGAACTCCTCAAGGCCAATGAAGGCCAGGAGGCTTGTATTAATGGCGCTACTCAAATCAGGGCGGGCGTAATTCGACCCGAAGTTGTTATACCCAAGCCGGGCGATATAAATGAAAAGGATGCCCATGAGGAAGCCGAAAACATCGGCCTGACAATCGGATCGCCGGTCAGGGTTATTCGTCAGCCTTATTTTGGCAGGCTGGGAACGGTTTCCGCGCTGCCCGCGGAACTCCGGGCGCTCGAATCCGAGTCGAAGGCCAGGGTTTTGGAAGTACAGTTCGACGGCGGTGAAAAGGCTGTGATCCCTCGGGCCAATGTGGAAATGATCGAGCAATAATAGAACTCAGAAAATTTGATCTGAAAGCCGGTATGGACAGCCGGCTTTTTTATTTCTCCCTTGATTTACGGAATATAGCGATCATATTGCCTCGACGATCCTCCGCCCCGAATCTCTCCATCAGATCGTACAACAGCCGGGATATCAGATGAAGCGGTTCGGATTGGCAGAGGATATCCTCGACCAGAATCAGCTTTTCCAGAACCAATTGACCATAGGATTTTCTGATCGAGGCGGGTGTATTGATTTTATAGAAAGTTTTGAATGTCCCCGATGGATTGTCCCTGAACAGCCGCCGGAAGAGCATTTTTTTGACAGGGAACGGTATTATTCTGGCCATCATCACCAGGGGATTCCTGGTATTTGTAGTTTGCATGATAAATAAGCCGTCAGGCTTTAAAACTCTCCCGATCTCCAGTAAGGCTGTTTCGGGGGTCTCCAGATGCTCAAAAGTATAGCGGCTGGTTATAAAATCGAAAGTACTCGCCTTAAACGGCGTTGTGTAGACCGAGCCCAGGCAGTAGGCGCCTGTATTGTTATCGTAAAAGACGCTATCCGGCTTTTCTATATCCATACCGACCGCGAAATCGGCTCCCGGCTGTTCCTCGATCAGGATATTCGATCCGGCGCCGATGTCCAGCCAGAATGGCCGTTTTGCCACGTTACCCAAAATTAGCCGGGTCAGGATCTCCCAACTGAAATTATAGCCCGGATATCTGCTTTTGGTCTCTTGTGTCAGCTTTTCGAAAGTAATCACGGGTTTCTCCGGCTCCTGCAATATCTCTATATAAATTATTGTCGGGCTGTTCGCCAGATGGTATTTAAATAATGATGATATTTATTTGAAGTACTGAAACCGCAGGATGGCTTAAGCGGTTAACTATCTCGAAGATAAACCAAATCAGCTTGACGATAAGGTGTTCTGATGCTTAATTGAACCTGACGAAAGAGCGAAAGTGGCGGAACTGGCAGACGCGCTGGACTTAGGATCCAGTCCCGTTTGGGGTGGGGGTTCAAATCCCCCCTTTCGCAGAGAATGATTATAACGGTAAGGATTGGGAATGACTGAACCAAACAGCGACAGGGAAAAAGAGAAAGATGATCCGGCAGAATCTGATAAGCCGGCCAAGAGCTTCAAAGTAAGTATATCCAAAGGACCGTCCTGGACCAGATTCCTCGATATCGAGGTGCCGGCTGAAAGGGTAACATCAAGCTTTGCCGCGGTTTATGAGGATTTCAGGCAAAAAGCCAAGATCCCCGGATTCCGACCGGGAAAAACGCCCATGCCGGTTATAAAGAAACGGTTTGCCGACGAAGTGAAAATTGAAGTTCTGGAATCGCTGGTTTCCGAAGCCTACCGGGAATCGCTGGTGCAGGAGAAAATATGGCCGTTGGGAGATCCCAAGGTGTCTGATGTCGATTTCGACGAAAACGGACCGTTGAAATTTAAGGCCGAAATCGAAGTTCGTCCCGAGATAAAGTTGGGCAAATATAAGGGATTCAAGGTCGAAAAGAAGATCAAAAAGATCGGCGAGAAGGATGTCGAGGAATCAGTGGAATACCTGAGGGACCGCATGGCTGGTTTCGAAGCGGTCGAAAGACCTGCGGCCGATGGCGATATGATTGTGGCCAATCTGACCAAAAAAATCGATAAGCTGGGCAAGCTCAAAGAAGACCATCTGGAGAATATCGAGATATTACTGGGCGGCGAGGGGATTCTAAAGGAGTTTCAGGACGGTCTTTTGGGCATGAAAATCGGCGAGATGAAAGATATTTTGGTGAAATACCCCCATGAGTATTCAGATAACGCTTTGGCAGGGAATGAAATAACCTATACCGTCCTGGTCAAGGAAATTAAGCGTAAAATATTGCCGGAGCTAAATGACGAATTTGTGGCCAAAGTTTCGCAGCTTAAGACGGTTGACGAATTCAAGGAATCGCTGAAACGCAATATCGAGGCGCAAGCTCAGGACAATGCCACCAGGGAGCTTCGGGCGGAAATGATCAAAAGAGTAGTCGAGGAGCATAATTTTGAAGTGCCCATTTCCCTTTTGAACAATTATCTTAATTCGGTGGTTAATGATTTCAAGTCCAGAGCCGAAAATGTCGATGAAAAAGAGATAAGAGATCAGTACAGGCCGTTGGGCGAAAATATGATTCGCTGGAATTTTCTCTATTACGAGATTGCCAGGGCCGAGGATTTGAAAGTGACTCAGGAAGACCGCAAGGTCTGGATTCGGAATTTCGCCAGGTCCCGGAATATCAGCGAGGAGCAGGCCAGGGAGTATCTGGGCAAATCCAAAAAACTCCAGGATATCGACGAATCGATACTGGAGAGCAAGGCGCTGGAATACATTATTAAAAATTCCGAAGTTAAAACGATTGAAAAATAGAGAGGGGAACTTTAATGACATTAATACCGATTGTAGTTGAGCAGACTGGGAGAGGGGAAAGATCTTATGATATCTATTCCCGTCTTTTAAAAGATAGAATTGTCTTTATAGGAACTCCCATCGATGACAATATCGCCAATCTGATAATCGCTCAGCTTCTTTTTCTGGAGGCCGAGGACCCGGAGAAAGATATATTTCTCTATGTCAATTCGCCCGGAGGATCGGTAACAGCCGGTATGGCCATATATGATACCATGCAGTTCATCAAGCCGGATGTCAACACCACCTGCGTCGGTATGGCTGCGTCAATGGGAGCGGTCCTTCTGGCCGCCGGAGCGAAAGGGAAGAGAGCCGCTCTGAAAAATTCCAAAATTATGATTCATCAGCCCTGGGGAGGCTATCAGGGTACGGCTTCGGATATCGAAATCCATGCCAAGGAGATCATTAAAACCAAGGAACAGCTGAATAATATCCTGGCCAAACATACCGGGCAGAGCCTGGAGAAGGTCACCGCTGATACCGACAGGGATTTCTTCATGAGCGCGGAGGACGCCAAAAACTACGGGCTGGTAGACGAAGTCTACGAGCGTAAAACCAAGTAGCCGAGATTTCTATGCCGAAAAAATCAGACGATATCATCAGGAAAAGCGTGAAGAACCAGTGCGATTTCTGCGGCCGTCCGGCCAAACAAGCAGGCCGCCTGTTCGGAGGCGGCAATGCGGTCATCTGCGAAATCTGCGTCGAGTTGTGCCATGACGCTCTGGAAATGGACAAGGTCTCCGCGGCCCCGAGAGATTTAGAGCTTCCTCCTCCCAGCGAGATCGCCGAATTTCTGGATCGATATGTTATCGGACAGGAACAGGCCAAAAAAGTCGTATCAGTGGCGGTCTACAATCATTATAAGAGAATTATGAATCCGCCCACTAGGGATGACGAAGTCGAGTTGGAAAAATCGAATATCCTTCTGGCCGGCCCCACAGGTACCGGGAAAACTTTGCTTGCTCAGTCACTGGCGAAAATGCTGAATGTCCCGTTTACCATTGCCGATGCTACGGTGCTGACAGAGGCTGGATATGTCGGCGAGGATGTCGAGAATATTCTGGTTCGTCTTCTGCAGGCCGCCGATTATAACGTGGAAGCCTGCCAGCGCGGGATCATATATATCGACGAGATAGATAAGATCAGCCGACGGTCGGCTAATCCGTCGATAACCCGCGATGTCTCGGGCGAGGGAGTTCAGCAGGGGCTTTTGAAGATACTCGAAGGCACGATCGCCGCGGTTCCTCCCAAAGGAGGACGAAAGCACCCGGAGCAGCCGCTGGTTCATATCAATACCAGAAATATTCTGTTTATTTGCGGCGGAGCTTTCGACGGACTGGAGAAGATTATCGCTCGCCGTTCGGGGAAAAAGGTCGTCGGATTCAAAGCTGACAGCAAGGTAGTCAGCGGGAAAATAGGCGAGCTTTTTACTCTTATCGAGGACCAGGATCTTCTGGAATACGGTTTAATACCGGAGATAATCGGGAGACTCCCGGTGGTTTGTTCTTTGCATGAACTGGACGAGAACGCGCTTTTCAGGATTCTGGGGGAACCCAAAAACGCCCTGGTCAAGCAGTACAAACGTTTCCTCTCACTCGAGGGTGTGGAGCTTGAGTTCGAGAATGACGCTCTGATGGCTATTGTCAGGGATGCTATCAAGAGGGGTACCGGCGCACGGGCGTTGCGAGCCGTAATGGAATCGGTTATGATGGATATTATGTATAATGTGCCGTCCGAAAAAGGACTGGAAAAATGTATCGTCACCAAAGAGGTAATCGAGAAAAAGGCCGAACCGGTGATGATCTACAAGAAAAAACGAAAATCGGCGTAAATCTTTCAAATATGGAAAATTCTAAAGCCCCCGATTTGAATGTCGGGGGCTTCTTTATAAATAAGAGATCATTCCCACTTTTCGCGGCTTAGTCATAAGGCCGGAAATGGCAACCGGTAATCTCCAATTGACAGTCGGATATGGTTTTAAACTGATTTTTCTTAATTAAATTCTGATCCCTTGCCTTTAGCTCGCTTCTCCCCTATACTTGCTGCGGAGAGAACGATGAAATACACTAATGCCGAATACGTGGGGTCATACCCGGATTACAAAATGGCTCCCCGATCGGGAGCGCCCGAGATATCTTTCGGGGGCCGCTCCAATGTGGGGAAATCGTCCCTGATTAACTGCCTGGTGAAGCGCAGAAATCTGGCCCAGACATCCAAAACCCCCGGAAAAACAAAATTACTGAATTTCTTTTCCCTTTCCGATGGCAAAAAAAAGGAACAGCTTTTCCTGGTTGATCTCCCCGGATTCGGTTACGCCAGGGTATCGGCCGAAACTCGCCGCGGCTGGCAGGGTTTCGTTGAGGCGTATATCGAGGGATCCGAACAGCTTAGAGGTTTTATCCTGCTGATCGATTCCAGACGGGGGCTTCAGGAGGAAGAAATTCAACTGGTTGAATATTTAATCGCTCACGGCAAGAATACCTGTCCCGTTCTGACCAAATCGGATAAATTGAACCGGAGCCAGGGATCTCAAATAGTCAGGGAAACAACCGCTATCCTGGGGCCCTACGGAGAACTGGTTCACATGCCTATCCTGCATTCGGCTGTTAGCGGGAACGGCAATGATCTGATATGGCGATGGATAATCGAAAGGATAGATAATGAAACCTAACAGCGTAGCGGTCCTCGGGCTGCAATGGGGCGATGAGGGGAAAGGGAAGATAATCGACTACCTTAGCGAGAACAGCGATGTTGTT
>JAHEDG010000011.1:0-44827 GCA_024641335.1 Candidatus Zixiibacteriota bacterium | reverse complement strand
ATTGTAGTGCAGGGCGAGAAATTTATTCTGCGCCTGATCCCATCCGGTATTCTTCACAAAGGCAAACTCTGCCTGATCGGGCCGGGCGTGGCTTGTGATCCCGAGGTATTGCAGAACGAAATTTCCGAGCTTGAAAAACGCGGCATATCCACCGCCGAACGCCTGTTTGTGGATTATGCCTCGCATCTGGTATTGCCCGTTCATAGATTCGCCGACGGTTATCGTGATTCGGAAAGAGGCGACGGGGCTATCGATACCACCAGACGAGGAATCGGGCCGTCGTACGCCGACAGGGCTTCCAGAGTCGGTATTCGGGTGGCCGATATCTTCGACCGACAGCAGTTATCCTTGAAAATAAAGTACCTGATTGCAGAGCATATGGATTGTCTTGAGGGATTAGGCGACGAGGCCCTGGTGGATCAAACCCGCCTGACTCAAAACCTCTCGCAATTCGAACCTCTTTTGAAAAAGCTGGTGGCCGACGTGGGTCCGAAAATTATGGAGCAGTTATTGGCCGGCAAAAAGGTACTGTTCGAGGGGGCGCAGGGAGCGCTGCTGGATATAGATTTCGGAACCTATCCCTACGTAACCTCATCCCATACTACAATCGGCGGTATCTTTACCGGGCTGGGCATTCCGCCGTCGATGCTTAGCGAAACCGTAGGTGTAACCAAAGCCTATATGACCAGGGTCGGACATGGCCCGTTCCCGTCGGAATTAGATGGCGAGTTGGCTGAAAAACTAAGGGAAAGCGGCAATGAGTACGGCTCTGTTACCGGCCGGCCGCGCAGAGTCGGCTGGCTGGATCTGGCGGCGCTGGTCAGGGTAATCAGGCAAAACGGAGTTACCAGGCTGGCTGTCACCAAGCTCGATGTACTGGACGGGCTCGACGATATATTTGTATGCGAATCATATCAGCTGGATAGCGCCGGTACGATGGTTATCCCTCCCAATCATCCGGATTTTGTCAGGGCAAAACCGGTACTAAAGAAATTCAAAGGATGGAGTAAATCGACCGCCGATGCAACTCGGCTCGATCAACTGCCGTCGGAGGCCAGGAAATATCTCGATTATATCGCTGAGAAAACGGGAGTTCCTATCTGGTTGATCTCCACCGGCCAATCCCGGGAAAGCACCATTATTATAGAATGAGAAAAGGGCTGTTCATCTGCCTGATTGCCGGCCTGTCCGCCCCGGCCGCCGCCCAGGAAAACCCGTCAAGCCTCGAATACAAGCAGGCTCTCGAAATGGCGTTTGCCAACAACGCCGGTTTAGCCGCCCGGGAAGACGCTGTCATCATAGAAGAATCCAGAATCAGTCAGGCCAGGGCAGCATATTTCCCCAGACTAAGCGTTTTTTCCAGCTATTCCAGAAGCTCCCTTCAAAATCAGATCGAACTGCTCAATCCTCTTACAGGCTCTGTTCAGAAGATAACTTTCACGCCCGAAAACAGGTATGGTTTCGGTCTGGCGGTTTCGCATGATCTCTATTCCTTCGGCCGAAACGCGCGACGATAAGAGCTTCACAGGCAGGAGCGGAGAAAGCCGCGCTCGAACGGGAAGAGTACAGGTACTTTATTTATAATCAAGTTACCAGGAGTTTTCTATCAGTATTGCTGGCCAGAGATATTCTCGATATTCAGAGGGATAATGTCAAGAGGGCCGGTGAAAAACTGCAGATTGTCGAAGCTCGCGTCGGAGAAGGTTTGGCCGGTGAGTATGATCTGGTCAGAGCAAGGATTCTCGAAGCGGAATTCCGAAGCCAGGAAATCGCCTCCCGGACCGATTATAAGCAGGCGATTTCGGCATTGAAAAAAATTATCGGGTGGAGCTATGATCATGAATTCCTTCCAGTGGGCGAACTGGCGGATTTCGAGATAGCCGCCCCCGATTCCATAGGGATAATACCGGACAATCAATTATTGTTCATGAAACTCGAAAAGAGTCTCCAAGCCGGTATGGAGGCGATCAAAATGAATAAGAGCGCTTTCTATCCGGTTCTGGGCCTTACAGGCAGGTATGATTGGCAGAACGGCTACCAGCCGGATATCGATAAACTGGAGGATTCCTGGAGCGCGGGAGTGTCACTCAACTGGCTTTTGTTCGACGGAGGGGAACGCAAAAGCAAGATCAGACAGGCTCGTCTGGAGACCGACAAGATCAGGAACCTGATGGATGATTTGCTGACAGATATTAGGATGTCGATTGAAACTTCCGAGATCGCCATAGAAGCAGCTACCGAGGAGCTGACTCTGTCGAATCAGCGGTTGACGTTGGCCGATAAAGGTTTAGCCATAGCCGAAGCCCGTTACTGGGAAGGACTTTTAGGAATATCCGATCTGCTGGACCTGGAAGTGGAGCGATCAAAGGCTCAAATAGGCCTGAATTCGGCATATTACAGGTTGGCCTCGGCTCGACTTGATCTCAAGGGGGCGACGGGATATTATCCCGAGCTGAAATGAGCTCTTTCGAAAGCAGGTTTCCACCTCCCGAATTAAGCTAATAATTAGCGGAGAGTTACCGACAATTTATATAGAAAAACGTCTTGCCATATCGGGTGGCATAGGCATATAATTTCTTTAGTTTTTCTGGGTTGTTCCAGGAGCGTTGTTTTGGGTAAACCGATTGAAGTAGAAGATTCGAACTTTAAAGAGTTTGTTTTAAGATCAGAGTATCCCGTGATTGTAGATTTTTGGGCCGAGTGGTGCGGTCCATGTAAGGCGATTGCGCCGTTGATGGATGAGATCGCCAGGGATTATGAGGGAAGACTTGTTGTGGCGAAGATCGACGTGGATACCAATCCTCAGGTTCCGGCCGGGCTCGGTATCAGAAGTCTTCCGGCATTGGTGCTTTTCTCGGACGGTCAGGAGCGCGGCAGGTTTCTCGGAATCACGCCGAAAGATAAAATTTTGGGAGAGATTGAATCGATCATTGGATCTGTAAATTGAACATAAAGGAGGGATTTTGAAAAGCAGGGAAGCTCTTATCGGTTTTTTGATAGTGATCTTGGGTTGGACAGGAACTTCAAAGGCGGTCGAATGGAGTAAGCGGCTCGGAGCTGGAATTCGAGGGCCGGTTATCGCTCCGATGTTTAAAGGTTCCGAATTCAATTATAATGGCAGCTTCGAGAATTTCATGATGGGCTGGAATATCAGTCCTCATATCAAGTACGGTTTCAATAGGAGCTTTGTGATCAATCTCTCCGGAGCTTACAATATTACCTATGACGACACTACCGCTGCCAGCGATCAGACCTTCAAGCTAAACAAAGCCGACAACGCCAGCGTGAAAATGACCGGGATCAGGTTCAGCCTGGAGGGGCAGTACTATTTCCTGACCCAGGGAAATGTTCAGCCGTATCTGCTGGCCGGTCTTGGAATAGACATGTGGACTCTGGAACGTCAAACCACCGGCACTACCTATAGTTTCAAGGATCTGGGAGGAAAAGTCGGCGCCGGGATCAATTTCTGGCTGGGCGACAGGTTCTCTCTGGATCTGCAGGGAAAACTGACCTACGATCTGGCAAGTATTTCGGCCGACGATCTGCCCGGATATTACGGAGCGGTCGACTGGACCGATTTCAAAACCAGGCCGTTCGGCGGATACTTGGAGCCGTCTATCGGACTTACCTACTTCATCACCGGAACTCCCGACAGCGATAAGGATGGGATCTCTGACAAATTCGATCAGTGTCCGGATACTCCCAAAGGAGCGCTGGTCGATGAGTATGGTTGCCCCAGGGATTCCGATGGCGACACTGTTTTCGACGGTATCGACGCTTGTGATAATACTCCGGCCGGCGCTTTTGTCGATATTATCGGCTGTCCTCTGGATACCGACCAGGATGGTGTTTATGACGGTATCGACCAATGTCCAGATACTCCTCTTGATGTCACAGTCGACGAAAGAGGCTGTCCGCTGGATACCGATGGAGATGGCGTTCCGGATTTCAAGGATCAGGAGATGAATTCGCCGCGCGGAGCGATTGTCGACGAGAACGGTATCGCTCTCGACGGCGATAGAGACGGAGTAGCCGACGGTATAGATAAATGTCCCGAAACCGCCGAGGGTGTGCAGGTGGATGAGTTGGGATGTCCCAAAGCCAAACCGTTAGTGGAAAAAATAATTCTGAATATCCAGTACGCCGCCGGATCATTCCAGCCGGACGCTCCGGCCCGTAAGATACTCGACGACGTGGTCGAATCGATGAACGCCTATCCGAATCTCAAGATCGAGGTCAATGGTTACACCGATGCTTTAGGGTCGGCTCGCGGAAATCTGAAACTCTCGACCAAAAGAGCCGAAGCTGTGATGCTCTACATTCGGGATAAAGGGATCGCGGCCGATAGGATGACTGTTCATGGATATGGCGAGGATCCGAAATACTTCATTGGAGATAACGCCACGCCCGAAGGCAGACAGAAAAACCGTCGGGTTGAGATAGAACCGGTTCCGCAGCAATAGTAAATCGGTCTTGAGGAAAATAAGAATGGCGGGGGCAAAATCCCCGCCATTTTCTTTTTGAGCGATTCTAATCGTCACTTCTGTTTCTTGGCCTCATTCCATAGAATGTCCATCTCCTCGAGATTGGAATCGGCCAGGCTTCGTCCTTTTTCCCGGAGTCTATCCTCGACATACTGGAATCGGGCGGTGAATTTTCGTATCGAGCCGTTGAGAGCCTCCTCCGCCTGCAAACCGACATGCCGTCCCAGATTCACCAGAGAAAAAAGCAAATCGCCGAATTCGTCATGTTGTTTCTGTTTTTCACCTGATTCCAGAGCCTCTTCGAACTCGGCAATTTCCTCTCTGATCTTGAGGATTACATCTTCGGTTCGGGGCCAGTCGAAGCCGTAACGACCGACTTTCTCCTGTACCCGAAACGCCTTGAGCAGGGCCGGAAGCGAAACAGGCACACCCTGCAATACCGAGTAGTCTCGGTTTTCGGCATTTTCATGTTTGATTTTTTCCCAGTTGTGCAGGACTTCCCGCGATGTGAGATCCCGCTTATCGCCGAAGACATGCGGGTGACGGACTGTCAGCTTGAGGGCGATTTTCCCGGCGACAGTCTCTATATCGAAGGCTTTTCGTTCCCTGGCCAATTGGGCGTGCATCACTACCTGCGACAACAGGTCACCTAATTCTTCGGCAAGCTGTTCGTCATTTCCCTCTTCGATCGCCGAGATAACCTCGTAGGCTTCCTCGATCAGATATGGCTTCAATGATTCATGGTCCTGTTCTCTATCCCATGGGCATCCGCCGGGACCTCGCAGTGTAGCCATTATCTCCACAAGTTTCTCGAAATTTTTCATGAGAGGAAAACTACCGACAGCGGTCCCTCAAGTCAATAGCAATAACTGTTTTTCTGTTCCATGAGGCTATCCCGAATCGGGGAAATTCTCTTGCCGATGTTCCTGTTATCGCGTAATATCAACAACGGCTGTGAATATTACGGGGAATTACCGCCGGGCAGCCGGGTTATTGTGAATAGAGTTTTGATATGAACCGCGATCGGGAGGCAGGCTGAAGGAAGTTGTCATAATCGACGGGGCCAGGACGCCATTTGGAGGACTGTGCGGTTCCTTTAACGATGTTATCGCCAATGATCTCGGAGCCATCGCGGCCAGGGGAGCTATTGAGCGCTGCGGTCTCAGAGGAGATCAGATCGATCAGGTGATTCTCGGCAACGCTCTTCAAACATCGGCTGATTCTCATTACGCCGCCAGACATGTGGCCTTAAAGGCCGGTATCCCGTTTTCAGTTCCGGCTGTTACCGTCAATATGATCAGCGGTTCGGGACTGCTGGCCCTTATTCAGGGCGCCAGGACGATTCAGTTGGGGGAAGCGGATATCTGCCTGGTCGGAGGAATAGAGAATATGTCCCAGACGCCGCACGTAATCAGGGGCGCTCGAGGAATGTCTTATTATGGAAATTCCATGATCGAGGATCTTTTGGATATGGTCGTCAGGGATTCGTACAACGGAATGACCCTGGCGACGGCAGTTGAGAAGATGGCTCGAAAATTCAATATCGGCCGCATAGAACAGGATGAATACGCGTTACGCTCGTACCAGGCGGCGGTAAACGCCCGCAATATGGGAATTCTGAAAGAAGAAACTATTTCTGTGGTGCTGAAAGATAGCCGAGGCAATGAAGTGGCTACCTGGCTGGATGATTATGTCAGGGAAATTTCTATCAGGGAACTGATCAAAATGAAACCGGCAATCAGACATGATGGCGGAATAACTTTGGGCAACTCGTCGAGTCTGGCTGACGGCGCCGCGGTTCTGATAATAATGTCGGCCGAGAAAGCCGGCCAGCTTGGATTGCGGCCCAGAGCGCGACTGGCTTCTTTTGGAATAGCGGGGGTAGATCCCGACCAGGTGGCTATGGGGGCGGTAGCCGCGTTGGGTAACGCAGTAAAAGAATCCGGGATAGAGATCGGCGATCTGGATCTGCTGGAAATTCATGAGGGTTTCGCCGCCCAGTACCTGGTTTGCGAAAAAGAGATGAATCTGAACCGGGAAAAGGTGAACGTCAATGGCGGGGCGATAGCCTTTGGGCACCCAATGGCGGCTTCCGGAGCTCGTATGGCGTTGACTCTGGTCTATGAGATGAACCGTCGCGACGCTCAATACGGGGCGGTTTCTATTCCGGTTGAAGGCGGCCAGGGAATCGCGGTTGTACTGCGAGGATAAGATCGCCCGATAATTACGATGGAAACATGCAGTATTCTGTCCATATAGTGGTCTTTATAGTAAAAGATACTTCTTGACAATTCAGCCCTTCTTTATTTTTTTCATAACGTGATGGGTGATGCGGGCGGAATCGGCTTTTGCGATACGAATTCAGACAGAGAAAAATCTGACTATCGTTATCGCGGCGTTATATTTAGAACGTTGCCGCGAAAAAACCGAACCGCGGTAAGCTAATTGAAAAACGATTCAGGCGGGGCTGAATGTCTAAATCGTCAAAGAGAAATATACTAATAGTGGAGGACGAAAAGTCTATCCGCGATCTATTAGTCGATATTGTAAAATCGCTCGAGCATAAACCGGTTGTGGCCGGCGACAGCGAGGCAGCGCTCATAAAGCTCGATAAAACCAGAATTCATCTGAGCCTGATAGATCTCGGCCTGCCTACGGATGACGGTTTGAGTTTGGCTCGGAAAATAAGAAAAATCGATTCTCGCATTCCGATTATTCTTATGTCGGGAGTAAACTTGAAAAAGACTCGGATAAAAGACAAGCTGGCCGGGGTTAACGAATTCGTTTATAAACCATTCAAAGTCGATCTGATGGTGGAAAAGATCAAAAACGCGCTCGAAAAAGCGGAAAGCGAGGCCGTGGACATAAATTAATTTCATGCAATTACAGCCTCATGGCCGATTTATTTTCCTGGAGGGGAACTACCGCGACGCGTTTTTGCCTGCCGAGTAACCGAATTTTATCGCAATTATTTCCGTAATCGGTATTCAGGCGAGTTATTAACGGCAATAGAGAAAAACCCTTTCAGTGGATATCAGCAATGCCCGAGTGCATCGGTAATCAAAAAATAGTTTCTGAAAAACAGTTTGTCAAATTAGTTATAGATATTTTGATCAGTACCGCAGGCCTTCTCCGATTTCTCCGGCCGCCAACGCAAAAGAGCCGGATATTCGGAATGATAATTATAATGGGCTTATATAAGAACAAAAAAACAATTTACGATTTGTCTGTAGTTCCGTGAAAAATCTACAGAATGCAACCGGGATCCTGGGGGAAAGATGAAAAAAACCGATAGTGGCACTATAAGCCTGTTTCTTTTTGTGGCGATCTTATCTGTTTTTTTTGCAGGCTTTTTCATACCGATATATTTCACTGAGTTATCCAATCCGGGCGCTATTTTCAGCGGAATAATTATTTTCATTTTATGTTGCGTATTTCTTGGTTACATCTTTATATCACGGCCGGCAATCAGCGGGAAACTCGATGATCAGACGCTCTTTCGGAGCCTTGGACAACGCGAGATCCTGGTCCGGAACGTCAATGACGTAATCTGGATAATGGACTTAAATCGCCGGATAACCTATGTCAGTCCGTCGGTTTACGAACTTCTCGGGTATAACGCGGATGAGGCGAAATCGGGGATACTGTTTAGCTCTCTGACTCCGGAATCACAGGAAAAAATCCAAAAACTGATCGATCGGGAACTGGCTTTGGCATTGGACGGGCAGCTGAGTCTTTTCCGGTCCAGCGCGCAGGAGTTGGAGTATCTGAAAATTGACAACTCAATAGTCTGGGCCGATCTGAAAACTGCGTTTCTATACGACGAACGCAATCGCTGCATCGGAATATTGGGTATTTTAAGAGATATCAGCGAACGTAAAATCGCCGAGAATTATCTGCGTGAAAGCGAGGCCAGATATCGGGCTTTGTTCGAGGGTTCATCGAATGCCATTTTTAATGTCTCGCCTGACGGCAAAATCACCATGATGAATCAATCCGGATTGGAGTTGTTTGAGTATTCCTTGGAAGAAATGACAGGTATGAAAGCCATGAAGCTGTTTGCCTCCGATCTCGACTGGCGCAAGTTCATCCGGGAAAGTATCAAAAACGGCCGTATCAGTAATTTCGAAGTGAAACTTCGCCGGAAAAACGGCCGAACTGTCGATTGTCTGCTGACATCGTCCCCGAGATTTAATAGCGATGGTCAGGTGATGGAATATCAGGGAATCATCCATGATATCTCCGACATGAAATATGCCGAAGGGCTTTTGGCCTCGGAAAAAGAAAAACTGGATATTACTCTTGACGCTATCAGCGAAGGAGTTATATCGATCGATAACTACGGCAAAATCGCGTATATGAATAAGGCCGCCGAAATATATACCGGGTGGCTATCGGATACTGCCGTCGGAGAGAATATAAACGAAATATTCAATTGTGTCGATTCAAAATCCAGACATATCTCCCCGGATTTTATCCAACGGGTAATCGGCTACGGCGAGATCGTTTCGCGCGAGGAGGATTTGACCCTGATCTCCCGTGACGGCAGGGAGCGGACCATTTCTCAGAGTATCGCTCCAATAAGAAGCGGCGATAGCCGGATAGTGGGCGCGGTATTGATATTCAAGGATCTTTCAGAATCGCGGCGTTTGCTCGAATTCGCCGGTCGGGCTCACAGGCTGGAAACAGCCGGTAAGATAGCCGGGCAGGTGGCGCACGATTTCAATAATCTTTTGGCACCTATAATGGCTTATCCTCATTTTATCCGCGATCTGTTTCCCGAGAACGGATTAGTACAGAAATACGCGGGGGCAATTGAAAAATCCGCTGAACGAATGGCCGATATCAATCAGCAATTGTTAGCTCTGGCCAGGGGAGGGCACAATATGCCCGAGCCGCTCGATCTCAATAACATCGTAATCCAGGTAATAAATCAGTTTGACGATTTCCCGTCGACTTTAGCCGTAGAAACTGTTTTGGATAAAGGACTGGCCCCGGTCAAATGCGCTTCGTCTCAGATCCAGCGGGCCCTGACCAATCTTGTTTCCAATGCCCGTGAAGCGATGGAGGATATTGGTCGTCTGACAATTAAAACCGAGAATTATTATGTTGATCAGCTCTCTCCTGAACGCGCCCGGGTACCCAAAGGCAAATATATCAAACTCTCCGTAACGGATACCGGTATAGGCATCCCGCCGGAAAATATAGCCAGAATATATGATCCTTTTTTCTCCACGAAAACGGCTGAACAGATCAGAGGTTCGGGGTTGGGCTTAAGCGTCGTTCATTCCGTGATCGAAGAGCATCACGGTTATATCGATTGCCAGAGCGTTCAGGGTAAAGGGACTTCGTTTCACCTCTATTTCCCTGTCGTTCGTGTCAAGGCTGAAAAAGCGGAAATTAGCGAAATACAAGGAGCGGGCCAACGAGTTCTAGTGGTTGATGACGATCCTATACAAAGAGATGTGATCTTGGAATTGCTGCGGGAACTGGGATATGCCGCCGCAGCTGTCAGCAGCGGCGAGGAAGCCATTGACTTTATCAGAGGAAATCCGCTTGATCTACTGATCCTGGATATTTTTATGCCCCATGGCATAGACGGAACCGAGACGTTTCGCCGCGCCAGGGAAATCAATCCAGGCCAGAAAGCTATTATGATTTCCGGTTTTGCCAGGTCGACCAGGATAGATGAGGCTTTGAATCTCGGAGCCGGGGCGCTCGTTCAAAAACCTCTGAGGATAACGCAATTAGCGATGGCTGTTCGGGATGAGCTCGGAAAGTAATCCGGATTTTCCCCGGAAGAATTTCTTTCGAAAGCCTATAGGGCCGCGGCGTTCAGTTATCCCTTTCCAGCTATTTTGATAAGATATCCCGTCTATAGCCGTATCATAAAAATAATTTATAGAACTGTTATTGACTGATTATGGAATTACCGCCTATAATTATTTTACGGGGAGCGAGTCTAGAGGGAATTATGGGAAATCCGGAGATCGACCGGATAAATGAACTGAAAAGATCAGCCGCGGAACGAGCCGTGGAATTTGTCAATTCCGGAATGATCCTGGGGCTGGGCACAGGTTCCACCGCTGTATTCGCCATGAACAGGCTGGGGGAGCTGCTGGTCAGAGGGGAGTTAACCGATATAATAGCTATTCCCACATCAAAAGAAACCGAGCGGATAGCCTGGCGCAATGGTATCCCGTTGACCACCCTTAGGGATCATCCCGTCATTGACCTGACTATCGACGGCGCGGATGAGATAGATCCCGATCTCAATCTGATCAAAGGAGGCGGCGGAGCGTTGCTCCGTGAGAAAATCGTGGCCGAAGCGTCCAGGCAGGTCATCATAATCGCCGATGATTCGAAAACCAGCGATAAGCTGGGAACCAAATGGGTTGTTCCGGTCGAAGTCATACCGTTCGGGATGAGGCCGGTGGCCGAATATATAGTCTCTCTGGGAGCGAAAGTGGAAGTTCGCGAAATGAGCGAAGGAAAACCTTTCCGCACCGACGAGGGAAATCATATTCTCGATTGCCGTTTCGGACCCATAGACAATCCCGCTGAATTGGCGGAGAAATTGAGTGTTAAAGCCGGTATTGTCGAACACGGGCTGTTTCTGGGGATCGCGTCCGATGTAATTATTGCAGGAATGGACGGCATTAAGCACCTGAAAAAAAATAACGGCTGATCGATTATTTGTTCCACCTGAATATTGGAGAAGGAATGCCGGACTATTCGACGACATTGATTCTGTATACGCTGGGAATATTTCTGGTGGCGGTTATAGGGGCGTTACCGCCGCTGTTTGGGAAATGGAGCGATCGCCAGCTTCATCTTTTTATAGCTTTTGGCGCGGGAGTTTTTCTGGGGGCGATTTTTTTGCATCTTCTTCCCGACGCACTGACTCAAGGCTCCGGAGATCTGGCCAGCGGTATGGTGCTTCTCGGATTCGTTCTGGTGCTCTTGATAGAGAGAATCCTTCTGGGAAGCCATAAAGTGCATTGCGGCGACAATTGCGACCATAGACACGAGGTCGTCGGGATCATCGCGCTCATTGGCCTGTCGGTCCATGCCATAACCGCCGGTTTTGTGATGGGTGTAGGGATGATCGAACCGGAGTTGGGCCTGGTTATTTTCATCGCTATTATCGCTCATAAGGGGATAGAATCATTTTCGCTGGCCACCATATTCAGACTGGCGAACTTTTCCATAAAGAAAACCATGGGTTATATTCTGTTATTCTCTATAATGACCCCGCTGGGCGCTTTGATATCGATTCCCTTTCTGAAGTCATTGAGCGATGTCAGTCTGGCGATTCCCACCGGAATCACTGCCGGTACTTTTTTATATGTAGCTACCCTCGATCTATTGCCGGAAGCGTTTCATGTGGATAAAGAAAAGGCCTCCCCCTTTATCTGGCTGGTTTTGGGAATCTTTATTATGTACCTGATCAAAATCGCCGGAGTTTGATACGGATTTGCCGCTATCAGGTTAGATATGTGTAAATCCACATCGGACGTGTCAAAACACCCACGTTTTTTCAGCCGGAGAATCTAACCCGGATTTATAACTTAAAATATTTCAAGCGATTAGGGAATCTCAAATAATATTTGCCGAGGGCACGAATTTAGCGTAAAATAGATAAAGGCTATTATACCGCAGCAAAGGGGTGAGAGATGGCGTCATGAAAAAATGGATACTATTGCTGTTTTGTCTGTCCATCGGCAAAATTCTACTGGCCGATACTCAGGACTATATAAAATGTGATATCGTTTATAAAAAACCGAACGTCGTCTATTTTAGCGCCGGTACCGAAGACGGCGTAACTCCGGGAGAAAATTTCGAAATCTATTACGACCAGAGGATTATCGCCACTGGCAGGATAGCCTGGTCGGACCGGAATATCTCGCGATCGGAAGAGATCGATTCATCTTTGTTCTCGTTGATATATTATTCCGATGATCTTTCCGCCAAAATCCGTTTGTATGTAGCCCCTTCCGCCAAAGGAGGGTTCCTGAATATCCCTTATTTCAGCGATCTGAATCTGGAACCGTCCTCGATTGACACTCCCGACGATAAGATGGTGTCACGCTTGATCCATAGAGGACTTCTGACCAGAAACGGCGACGGGTCGATTGTTCCCGATCTTTGCGGGACTTTCGAAGTGAGAGATTTGACCTATACATTTTATATATCTCCTGACGCTCGATTCCATTCGGGCCGTCCGGTGGAGTCATCGGACGTACTCTATTCCATACAACAGCTGGCTCGCTCATCAAGATTGACTCCGGCCTCCTGCTTCGTGCTGGAAATCCGCGGCGCCGAGGAGTATCGTCACGGCAACAGAAACGAGATCCCCGGAATATTCCTGATCGATAAGAAGACTATTTCCATAACTCTCAGGAGATCTTTTCCGGCCTTCGAGGATTACCTGGCCGGACCTGCAGGGTATATTATCCCCCGTCCCGGGCTGGCTCAGCCGGGAGGATATGTTATAGGAGCGGGTCAGTATAAGATTAAATGGCGAAACAGCCGCGAGTTGGCCCTCGAGCCTTTCGAACAGTCCGGCAAATCAGCCTATCTCGACAGCCTGATATTTTTAAAATTCAGCAGCGCCGAGGAAGCGGCTCTATCACTTGAACTGGGTAACCTCGACCTGGTCTCGATTCTGGGTGAACCCCCGCCCAGGATTTTCTCCAACCGGGAAATTACATCCTCCATCTCTCAGACCAACAACTGCGCGATTCTGGGCGTAAACAGCAAAAGAAAATTCCAAAAGGGCAGCCGGTTTTCCAAAGCTCTTTCGTTTCAGCTGGACAGAGAGACGATTATCAGGGTACTTTTGGGAAGTTCCGCGAGGATGCCTGAAAGCCCGGTTCCCGGATTTCGGGATCTCGATATCGATTCTGATTACAGCGCTTTCCCCGATTCCGCCGATTACTATTTTAATACCATCGATAAATTGCCCAGGGCGGCCACCTTATATATAGATTCGAGATTTCCCGCGTTGAATAAAATAGCAGGCTATATTTCCGGCCAGCTTCAGAACAGAGGCGTGAAAATCACCGAAAAGAAAGCCGATCTTTCGACCCTGGATGAGGAACGGATCATGTCCGATCTCGATTTGTATCTCACATATTATAATCCGGTGTCGCATGATCCCGACTGCCTGCTTTATCCATTATATAGCTACAGGCTTGCCGGGCAGACCAATTTTCTCTATTACGATGATGAAGCGTTCCAGGCGTTTCTGGAAAAATTCCGGCCGGAAACCGATCCCGGCCGCCGCAGGAGCGTTTCGTTGGGTCTCTCCAAAGCGTTGTCCATCGAGCCTCCGGCTATAATCCTGTATCAGCCTCATCTGACCCTGATATCAAAAAGCGATATTGGCGGACTTAAGCCGACGCCCGAAGGGTATATCGATTTGCGGGGCGCCCATATAGGATCGGGCAAATGAGGCTTCGCGGACGAATCATATTCCTGCTGATCGTGGCGGCGGTTTTGCCTATGTTCGCTATATTTATTTCCTTAAATATATACGCCAACTCCCAGCGGCTGTCCCTTGTCGATATGAAGCTGAACAGCGTCTATGGCGGAGCGGTCAGCCTTTATGAACGCAAGGGCAGCGATATCCTCTCCCAGATGAGCCACCTCTCGGGCGATCCGGTTTTAACACGTTATCTTCTGGTCAAGGATAGAAACGGTTTTATCGATCAGCAGGGCTTGATCGCTTTCGCCGCGGAAACAAAGAAACTGCTTAATCTCGATTTTCTGACTATCATTGATAACCGCGGGACAGTATTGGCTCGCGGCCACGATCCCGGGCTTTTCGGCGACAATCTCGGTAACGATCCGGTATTCGCCGAAGCCATGAAAGGGCAAAAAGTACAATCCCTGGATAAAGTCACATTCGCCGGCAATGATGTCCTGGCCGCCATGGGACTGGCCCCGGTATGGTATAACGACAGCCAGCTGATCGGGGTTATCGCCGGCGGGGAGTTTCTCGACGATGATTTCTGCCACGATCTACAAACACTTTCGGGAGCGGAAATACTTCTGGTCGAAGGCAAAGACCTTCTGGCCAAAACTCTTCCGGGCAAACCCGAAGAACTTCTGCTGTATCTTCAGGATAAACAAACCTACCGAACCCGTTTCGAGGGGCTCTGGTATTCTTTTTCCCGTTACCCCCTGATGAATTTTTCCGGAGTGAAGATAGCTGATCTTCTGATGGGTGTTTCCACCCAGGATCTGGATGTCCTTTTTGATAATATGAGATTGATTTACGGAGGATTCGCGGTCGGAGGACTTTTCCTGGCGTTGATATTCGGCTATCTCTTTGCCGCCAGATTCACAAAACCGATTTTTAAACTTACCTGGGCCGCCGACAGGCTGGCCGAAGGAGATTTTTCCGCCAGGGTCGATTACAAAGGACGGGGAGAACTCGGCAGCCTGATTAATACCTTCAACGATATGGCCGGCGATCTCGAGGATTATCGTAAAAAGCTGATTGAAACAGAGAGACTGGCGGCTTTCACTATGATGGCCCGCAAGGTAGCCCATGAAATCAAAAATCCCCTGACTCCGATACGAATCGCCATCGAGGATCTGCGCCGCTCATATTCCAGTTCCGACCCGGAATTTTCACGGGATTTCGACAGGTCAACCAAAACCGTGCTGCAGGAAGTGCAGTCTTTGACCCGGATTGTCGAGGAGTTCTCCGAGTTCGCCAGGTTTCCGGCGCCGCGCCCTGAGTATTCCGATCTCAACGATATAGTCTCGACAACCCTGGATCTTTATATCAAAGAGAAAAACGCCGGGCTTCTAAAATCGGATCTTTCGAACATGCCTTTACCGGTATATGCCGATAAAGACCAGATCAAAAGAGCCGCGGCGAATCTGATTAAAAACTCCCTGGAAGCGATCGCTCCGGGCGGCAGGGTGACCGTAAGAACCATGAGTTCTGAACGCAAGGCGGTGTTGATAGTCGCCGATAACGGCCCCGGGTTGACCGCTTACGCCCGGGAGAATCTCTTTACTCCCTATTTCACCACCAAGCCGGGCGGATCGGGACTGGGATTAGTAATTGTTAAAAAAATAATCGCCGAGCATGACGGCAAAATAAAGCTGACCGATTCCGCAGAAGGAGGGGTCGCCGCTGTGATCGAACTGCCTGTTAGAGAAAAGGGGAAATCGCCCGGGAGGCCTGTTTGAGAATACTGATAGTGGATGACGAATCCAATATTCTCTCCTCATTGAGTTCGGCCCTGGGCCGTTCCGGACACGATGTTATCACAGCCCGATCCTTCGAACAGGCCGAGGCGATTCTCGATGAATCGATCGATGCCGCTTTGTTGGATGTCTGGCTGGGGGATCGAGACGGGCTGGAACTACTCAATTTGATAAAGAAAAAATACTGGTCAATCGAATGTGTCATGATATCCGGCCATGCCGAAATCGAAACAGCGGTTATTGCGGTGAAATCAGGGGCGTATGATTTCTTGGAGAAACCGTTATCCCTGGATAAAATAGAGGTCATTTTAGCTAATATCTCCCGGTTAAAACGGTTAGAAACCGAAAGAGACGATCTTCGTCAACAGCTTGGGGTTAGCGACCGACTGGTGGGTCGGTCAAAAGTGCTTGAGGATTTGAAACGGGTTATCTCCCAGGTCGCGCCGGAAGAATCGAGGGTCTTGATCACCGGGGAGAACGGGACCGGCAAAGAATTGGCCGCCCGCATGATCCATGAAGCCTCGGGCCGGCGAAACGGCCCATTTATGGCGGTTAACTGCGCCGCCTTGCCCGATGATCTTATAGAATCCGAGCTTTTCGGGTACGAAAAGGGAGCCTTTACCGGTGCTGTGAAATCTAAGCCGGGACGGTTCGAACTGGCCGCCGGGGGAACTTTATTCCTCGACGAAATTGCCGAAACATCCGCCAAAACTCAGGCCAAGCTTTTAAGAGCGGTGGAAGAAGGTGTGATCACCAGGCTGGGGGGGACCAAAGAAATAAAAACCGACGCCAGAATAATCTCCGCGACCAACAGGGATCTTAAGAAGATGATCGAGGATGGGAGGTTTCGCGAGGATCTGTATTATCGTCTGGCGGTATTGCCGATAGAGATTCTCCCTCTGCGGGAGCGTCGGGATGATATACCTCTTTTGATTCAGCATTTCTCCGATTCATTCTGCGGTCGGAGAGGCCGTCCGGTGAAGAATTTTAATAAATCGGCGGTCAAACTTCTCTCCGGTTATTCTTATCCCGGCAATATCAGGGAACTGGCTAATTATATAGAGAGGATCGTCATCATGTCGCCTCTCGAAATTATTGACGCCTCCGAGGTGGAAAATCTGATACCGGGAATAGCGGGATCGGCGCCGGGGGGAACCCTCAAGGCCGCCTGCGAGCAGTTCGAAAGAGAGTATATCCGCAAAACTCTCGCTATGGTGGATAGGAGCATGACCAGGGCGGCTGAGATCCTCGGACTGGAGAGAAGCCACCTATATAAGAAGATGAAAGCCCTCGGTATGGAAAATAAATCCCAAACCGCCGATTAGCAGCCATCCAGCGGATAGACATCCGCTTATTTCCACATGTTCGAGCCATACCGCCGGATCGGCCCCGTGTTCTATAATTGAATAAAATACTTGACATTAGAGGTCCGATTCCTATTATTTACGGCTTATGGAGGACGATCTCCAGCCCCGGATCAGGGCTATTGTAGGATTGGGCAACCCGGGGAGGGATTTCGATGGTACCCGGCATAACCTCGGTTTCGAGGTTGTTGATTTTTTAAAGGGTGACCGGCAGTTTTCCGCCGGCCAGGGAAATTACCATCAGTGCGATGTTCGCATATCGTCCTTTGAAGTGGTTCTTTTAAAACCGACGACCTACATGAACCGTTCTGGAATCGCGATCGGCCAGCTTGCTCAGGCTGAAAATATGTTGCCCGGGGAAATACTGGTGATCGCTGATGATTTCAATCTTCCTCTGGGAAGAATCAGGCTCAGGCGTTCCGGGTCCGATGGCGGCCATAATGGGCTGGCCTCGGTGATTTATCATCTCGGTTCTGTGGAATTCCCCAGGATCAGGTTGGGAATCGGTCCGATTCCTGACAACCGACCGGCCGAGGAGTTCGTTCTGGAAAAATTCGCCAGAGGAGAAACCCGAACGGCCAAAGAAATGGTTACAAGGACAGCCGACGCGGTGGCGTCATGGCTGGCTGATGGATACGAAAAAACCGCGGCTCTGCACAATAGATCCGCGAATGAAGAATAAAAGAAACTGATACGGTTTCCCTACCTCGCCGCTTAAATGAAGTAAGCTGCGGTCGGGGTCTTAATGTCCGAAGGGAGGTTTAATGAGGTTCTACGAGTTAACAGTTATTTTCAATTCCTCTTTAGAAGATTCTTCTATCCAGGCCGAGATCGATAAGATCGAAAAACAGATATCAGGTTCCGGCGGAAAAATCCAGAAGATAGATCGCTGGGGTTTAAGACGGTTGGCCTATCTGATTCAGGGTTTTCATCAGGGTTACTATGCCCATTTCGTATTCGAGGCCAAACCGGGACTCACATCCGAGATAGAAAAAACCATGAGAATAAACGAGAATATCCTTCGTTTTCTTACGGTGATCGCGGTTGCCGTGCCCGTGGAGGAAAAGGCTGACGCAAACGCGGCCGAAAACGGTCAGACCGAAGAAACTACTTCGACATAGGAATAAATAATGTCCTTATCCAAGCTTCCAAATCTCAACCGGGTAATGATCGTCGGTAATCTGACCAGAGATCCGGAACTGCGTTCCACTTCCACGGGCGTTCCCGTGACCAATTTCAGGATCGCCGCCAACAGGCGATTCAAGGACAGCTCCGGAGAATGGCGAGAGGATGTCTGCTATATAGGCGTTGTTGCCTGGCAGAAGCTGGCCGAATCGTGCGCTTCCCGGCTGATTAAAGGGAGCGCGGTTTATATCGAGGGGGAGCTGAGATCCAGATCGATGAACAGTGACGACGGCAAGAAACGAAACCTGATCGAGATTAGGGCTCATCATATACAGTTTCTGGATAAAAGTGAGAAATTCGAAGATGACGGCGAATGTACGGATATGCCGGATTTTTCTGGTTCCGACGAAGAAGATTGATTGGAATTCTTAAGGAGAATAAATGGAAAAACGTAAAAGAAAAATGTGTCGTTTTTGCGATAACAAGATCGCCATAATCGACTACAAAGACGACAGGATGCTAAGAAAATACCTGACCGAAAGAGGCAAAATTCTGCCGCGCAGGGTAACAGGAGTTTGCGCGGGACATCAAAGACAACTGACCAGGGCGATCAGACGCGGACGGATTCTTGCTTTGCTTCCGTTCAGCGTGGAGGCGGATGTTTGAGCCTGAGGATTTTTCGGGCTGATGCCATCGGTTGAAAAAAAGCTGACATTATGGGGCGGCCTGACTGTTTTTTGCTCGGGCCTGTTCTGGATTGTCCCGGGGTTTAATTCCGCTGTCGGTTTCCTGGCCATAATCGCCCTGATACTAACAGTCGCCAGACTGGGGTTTTATCGAGGATTCATTCTAGCGGCGGCCGGTTTCATCCCGGTAGTGCTGATCAGTTCTTTGACAAACGGATATCAAGCCGGATTATTCAACGCGCTGATTTACAGCGGGATAGTTCTCGTTCCGGGATTCGCCATGGGTTGGGGTTCGAGAAATTTATCCTCACCTCTAAGAACAGCCATGTACGGTTTCGGTTGTTTGTTTGTGCTGTTTGCGTTGATGATGGCGCAGTATTCTCGCGAAATCGTCAACCTGCCGGTTTTTGTCGAGAAGCTAAACAGCGAGATAAGGATAATAATCGGTCAGAATCCCGAGTTGAACTCGATTATCGAAAAACAGTTCGGTTCCGACGAGGCTGATCTTGATCGCTTTCTGGACGAGTTTGACACTATGGCATTGACTGTTATGAAAGTCGTTCCAGGGGCCCTGTTTGTAGCCTTCCTGGGGATGGCCATAATCGGTCTTTCGATCGCCGGGTTCGTTGGCGAACGCTGGGGCATAATGGTACCCAGGTTCAGGCCATTTCACTACTGGCGGGCCAGCGGATGGTGGCTCTTGCCGACAATCATCGGTTTAATACCGTTGGTTTTCGTAAAAGAGGATGTATGGTTCTGGGTCGGAGCGAATATTCTGATCGTCACCGGGCATGTCTACCTGATAGTCGGCCTGGCTGTCATAGACGCTTTTTTCAAGAGGATAATGCTGCCCGCGCCGGCCAGGGTGATCATTTATATTATTATTCTGATTGCCGGCTTGATAACCATGGGTTTTCTGGCCGTATTGGGATTGGCCGATACCAGAATTAATTTCAAAAGAGATCTTGAGGATAACGGGAATAAAATCGAAGAATAGAGGAGCCAAATGAAAGTAATACTTAGAGACGATATCGATAAGCTGGGAGCAGCGGGCGACGTTGTCGAGGTTGCCGGAGGTTTCGGACGCAACTATCTTCTGCCTAAGAATCTGGCGGTCGCGGCGACCAAGGGAAATTTAAAATCGATCGACACTATCAAACAGCAGAAAGACTTCCGCGAGAAAAAGAGAAAGAAAGAAGCCGAGAAAATCAAGGATAAGCTGGAAAAATTGTCGCTTACCGCCGAGGTTCTAACCGGTGAAGATGATAAGGTATTCGGTTCAGTTACCGCTTCCAATATCGTCGGCCTTCTTTCCGAGCAGGGATTCGAAATCGATCGCCGAATGATCCTGCAAACTGAACCTCTGAAAGCTCTGGGCGTTTACACTATAGATATAAAGCTTGCCTCCGATGTCATCGCCAAGGTAAAACTATGGGTGGTCAAAAAGGAAGAACAGGCTTAAGGAAACAGCCAAATGCAGTATCTCGATGGCAAACGTTTACAGCGCGCGGTAACCGCTGGTTCGCTCTGGCTGGGCCGGAACCGCGAAGGACTTAACGCCATAAATGTTTTCCCTGTCGCTGACGGCGATACCGGAACAAACATGGCTCTGACTTTGCATGCCGCGGTCGCCGGCGCTAAGGCGGCCAAATCAAACTCGCTGCATGATGTGGCTGATTCCATCGCTCTCCATTCGCTGCGCGGGGCCAGGGGGAATTCCGGCGTGATAATGTCCCAGTATTTCAAGGGGATCGCCGATTTTGTCAGGCAAAAAGACCGCTTGCCCCTGCCGGAGGTGGCCGGAGTATTTTCCGCCGGAGCCGAATCAGCCTATATGGCCATGACCGAGCCGAAGGAAGGGACTATCCTGACGGTTTTGAGGGAAATCGCCGATCATCTAAAGGACGCCGGAGATAGATTCGTTGATCTTCTGCAGCTTCTGGAATCGGCTGTCGATAAGGGAAAAGTATCTTTGGCCGAAACCAAAAATAAACTCCGGGTATTGGCCGAGGCCGACGTGGTGGATGCCGGAGCCCAGGGATTTGTTCATTTTATCGACGGCATATACAGGTTTATCAAAACAGGTGAAATGGCCGGCGAGACCGATCAGGCTATTCCCGTTGAAGATATTCCAGAAGAAGTTGCCGAGCATTCAAAATACAGATACTGCTCCGAGTTTCTGGTTAAGGGTGTATCTTTCGATACCGTGGCTGTAAAATCTGCGTTGGCCGAAATGGGAGATTCTCTGATTGTGGCCGGAGCCGCCATTGGTAAGGACAGCTATCTTAGAATACATATCCATACGGATAATCCGGATCTGATCAAGGAATATGCTCTAAAGATGGGCGTCCTGGAGAATACCAAAATAGAGGATATGAAAGCCCAAAACGAATCCATGCGTAAGTGGAGGATGAACTTCAGAAAAAGCTCCAAAAAAACGATTCGTATTGTCACCGATTCCACCAGCGACCTACCGGCCGATATAGCGGCTTTTCACGATATCGAAGTTGTTCCTCTTAATGTCATTTATGGCGATCGGGTTTATCGTGATGGCATAGATATGGACAAAGACGCCTTTTACAAGATGTTGATCGAATCTCCGGAGTTCCCCAAAACATCGCAGCCGTCGCCCGAAAGATTCGCCGAGTCGTATCGCCGGGTGTTCAGTCGGGGCGATGCCGATACCATCATTTCGATTCATGTGTCGTCCAGGCTATCCGGCACCTATAATTCGGCTCTCAAAGCCTCGGAGGAGTTTTCTGAAAAAATAATTCATTTTGATACCGAATCGGTCTCGCTGGGTTTGGGATTGATGGCCATAAAGGCGGCCGAGATGGCCAAAAACGGCCGATCACCGAAAGAGATTATAGCCGTTCTTAATGATCTTAAGCGAAACAATGTCCTTTATTTTACATTGGAAACGGTAGACTATCTGGTCAAGGGCGGTCGTATCGGCAGGGCCCGAGGATTTGTCGGCAGGATTCTCGGATTGAAACCGGTGCTGACTCTGGTCGACGGCGAAGTCGCTCCGCTGGATAAGGCCCGCGATGATGAAAAAATTCTTCGGAAGATATTAAGCCATTTGCCGGAGCATCTAATCGGAGGGAAGCTGGCTGTGGCTCACGCCGCCGATCCGGCTAAAATTGATTTTATAAAAAGAGCCCTCGGTGATAAGTTTGATGTTGACGATATTCTGGTTGGAGAGATAGGCCCGACCGTTGGGGCTCACACCGGCCCGGGCACCTGGGGCTTATTCTTCATGAAAGGTTAATTTATGGAATCGCCGAAAATGATAGAATCCAAAGTCGGAGGGCTGGCCCTCGATATAACCACTAATTCTCCTGTTATAACTGTCTCGCCCGTAAATTCCGAAAAGATCTTGCCTATCTGGATCGGGCATTATGAAGCCTGGGCCATAAGCATGGAAATCTCCGGTATCGTCTCGAAACGTCCACTTACGCATGATCTTCTGCTTTCGGTTATCAAGGGGATGAAAGGCAAAATCGAGAAAGTCGAGATTACCGATCTTAAGGATCAGACCTTTTTCGCCAGGATATCCATTTCCGCAAACGGTGAGACAATACAGATCGACGCGCGGCCATCGGATTCTCTGGCCCTGGCCTTGAAATCGAAGGCTCCAATTTTCGTCAATGAAAGCCTCTTTGATCTTAAGAAAGAACAGATGGAGAGCTCCGGTTTGCCGGATCAGGAGTCTCTCAGAGAAAGGCTGAGGAATATCAATCCGGAAGATTTCGGCAACTACAAATTATGATCCTGCCCTATAATGGCCGGTCTCCGGTTATTGACAATAGCTGCTTTTTGGCTCCTGACAGCGTGGTTATCGGCGATGTCACCATCGGACCGGGAAGTTCGATTTGGTTCAAATCGGTCGTGCGCGGAGATATCAACTATATAAAAATCGGGAGCTTTACAAATATCCAGGATGGTTGTATTGTACATGTGACGGCAAATACCGGGCCCACGGAGATCGGCGATAAGGTCACTGTAGGGCACGGCGCGGTTATTCACGGATGCAGGATAGGAAGAGGTTCTCTTATCGGAATGGGTTCTGTTATTATGGACGGCGCGGTGATCGGCGAAGGTTCTTTGGTGGCCGCCGGATCGATTGTCAAGCAGGGTATGGATATTCCCGCGAATTCAATGGTCGCCGGCAATCCCGCGGTGATAAAAAGAAAATTAAGCCAGGACGAATCCCTCGTGTTTTTGAAATGGGCGGAAGATTACTGGGAATACTCAAAGGGGTATTCGAAATGAGCCTGTCGAAACGAATGATCGTTGTCTGCCTGCTGCTTGCTGCCGGCCGGTCGCTGGCCGGGAATTATATCGACGATCCCGAAGAAGGGATGAGAATCGCCACCATAGATTACCAGAACGGCAATTATGAGGAAGCCTATAAGAAGTTCAAATCGCTGGCCGACATGTATTCTCTGGATGGCCACGGCAGCGTATTCAGGTTTATGGCCGCCAAATCCCTCTACAAGGCCGCAGAATATAACGGGGCTATAACGCTATTTGACCGCTTTGTGGATGAATTCCCCCGGTCGCGCTACGCCGGTGCGGCGATTCTTTTCAAAGGCCATTGCTACTACAAACAGGGAGATTTCTTCGGCGCGGCCTCCGCGTATATTACGGCTATCGATTTGGATCTACGGGGACAAAGCGCCGAAACGGCCGAAAATAACCTCGACCCGCTGGTTACCAGGGGGCTGTCAATGGCGCAGCTTAGACGTCTTATCGACGAACATCCCTCCTCGTTCATAAGAGAAAAGATGGAGTTGAATCTGGCCCAGCGTCAGGTGAATTCCAAAAGATATAGAAGCGGAGCCTCGACTCTTAATTCCTACCTGCGTAAATTCCCTTACGGCAAATATTCCAAACGCGCCAGAGGGATGCTTGACGAATGCCGGGCCAATCTCACCGGAAGCCAGGTCATCGGGCTGATGGCGCCTATTACCGGAAGCTTCAGCGAGTATGGACGATCCATGGTCGAGGGGGCCAGGCTGGCGATTAAACACTTAAGCGCCGATTCGGTTTCTGTGGAGTTGATTATCAAGGATACCAAAGGCGATCCGGTACAGGCCACCAAGGTGGCCGCGACTTTAGCCGGAGAGGAAGCGGTTGCTATTGTCGGCCCTTTGAGATCGGAATGCGCGGTAGGCGCGGCCGTAACCCTTAACCAAAACGAAATCCCGATGATCACTCCGACTGCTTCCCAGGATGGTATCGCCAGTATCGGCAACTATATTTTCCAGATATCACCGGCTATCGAGGGCATCGGGCAGGCGATAGCCTCATACGCCATCAACGATTTGGGAATTACGGACTTCGCCATAATATCCCCCGATGACATGGGCGGTATGACTGTTTCCAGGGCTTTCACACAAACCGTGTACAGGCTCGGAGGAGAGGTCGTTTATACCAGTTATTACACTTCAGGTGAGACTGATTTTAAAAGGCAGATAAAGCCTCTGCGCGAATTTCTTCTGATGAATACCGAAGAGCAGCTGGCGGCCGGCGAAATCGACAGCTCCGCTTATGTCGAAAATGTCGAGCTGGACGAGATGCATCCTGATTATGCCGATAGTGTTACTTTGAAAGATAAGGATGACTGGCCGGTTAATTTGGGAGCGTTGTTTCTTCCCGGTTATGCGGAGGATCTGAAGCTTCTCATACCGCAGATTCGTTATCATATTATCCATACCCAGTTTCTCGGCTCGGATGGCTGGGATTCCGAAGATCTGATTCGCGAGGTTAAACGGTATGTCGGTAAGGCTGTTTTCGCCACTGATTTTCACGCCGGCTCGGACGAGGTCGGCTGGGTCGAGTTCTCCAACGCCTTTTCCTCCGAGTACGGGCATCAACCCGATAAGGTCGCCGCTCTGACATTCGACGCCGTCGCTCTGATTCTTTCAGGCTTGAACCAGGGATACAACGAACCGGAAAAACTTCGGGATTATCTCGGCGGAATCAAAGAATACCCCGGCGTATCATGCCTAATTACCTTCAGGGATAACGGCAGGGCCAACAACGAGGTCCGGATCTATTCTATCGACGGCAACAAGGTAGCCAGAGCGGAGTAGCTCATGGAAACTCTGGCCGTATCCAAATATCAGAGATTATCATCACGGCTCAAGGAGCTCAACAAGGTCGTCATAGGCTTTTCCGGGGGAGTCGATTCCAGCCTCCTCTTAAAAGCCGCTGTCGACACACTGGGCGGAGAAAATGTCTGGGCGGTTACCGGGGATTCCGAATCGTTGATGCCCGAAGAACTCGAGCTATGCCGAAAACTGGCCGATCAAATCGGGCTTAAGCCGGAGAACTTCATTGTAATTAAAACCAATGAGCTCTCCGATCCCAATTATCGGGCCAATCCGGTAGATCGCTGTTTCTTTTGCAAAACCGAATTGTTTGGCCGTCTTCAGGATGTTGCCCGCCGGGTAGGCGCGAAATATGTTCTGGACGGATCCAATGCCGATGATCTTCACGACTGGAGGCCGGGACGTCGGGCGGCGGCCGATCTCGATGTCGTTTCCCCGCTGGCGGAGATAGGGATTACCAAGGAAGATATCAGGAGAATGGGACGTGAAATGGGATTGCCGAACTGGGAAAAACCGTCCCTGGCTTGTCTGGCGTCCCGAATACCCTATGGTTCGGAGGTGACCGTGGAAAAACTAAACCGGGTGGCTGGAGCCGAACGTTTTTTGTCGTCTCTTGGTTTCAAGCAGTTCAGGGTCCGCCATCATGATAAAATAGCCCGGATCGAACTTCTGAAATCCGATTTTCCCAGGTTATTCGAAGAAGATATTCAGAGCAAAATCATCGCCGGAATCAAAACCCTCGGCTTTACCTACGTGACCATAGATCTCGAAGGTTATCGAACCGGAAGCATGAACGAAAACCAGGATAAGGAAATAAAAAGATGACCGAAGACACTCGGAAAAACGTAGCCATAAGAATTCAAATTGGCGATCAGGTGCGCGAAGTTACATTCAATGAGTTGACCCTCTCGAATAATCTCGGACTCGAGTCTCTGGTCAAGGTGCTGGTCGATAAGGGCGTATTCAAGCCCGAAGAGCTTCAGTCCGAAATGGAGAGGATTAGAAAAGACAGGTACCGGGACCCGTCGCAATCTGAATAATAATGGAATCGTTTTCCTGGAAATCTCATCCCGCGAAGGAACGTCCTTTAGCCGCCGCAGTAGTTGCCGCGCTCCTGGCGGCGATCTTTTATTTTGTCTATTTGATAGCGGATAACCCAATCATGCTGCTCGTGGCGGCGTTAATCTTTCTGTTCTCTCTTTCCAGCTTCTTCTTCCCGACCACTTATATTATAGACAGGAAAAACGTGGTCGTGAAACATATCTTTAATGAAAAGTCGCGCAATATTACCGCATTCAGAACCATCTACCCGGGCCAGAGGGGTGTCTTGCTTTCTCCCTATCTCACCCCCACGCGGATTGAGAATTTCAGAGGGTTTTATCTTCGTTACGGAAAAAACAATAAAGCGGAAGTCGATGAGTTTTTAACCATGATGATCGAATGGCTTAACGAGGCAAGAGGCATGTCCGAAAAAGTGGAGTCGGAAAATGACGCATAAATCTCCGTTCGGAGGATACGACCTTCCTCATGAGAACGATAATTTATCCGAGGAACAGAGCGATCTCCTTCTTCGATTAGCCTCGAAAATCGTCAAGGGGGGATGGACTGTGCCGGCCATTTTGTTTCTGGAGTCAGTCAAGCCGCTTAATTATATTGGCTCGCAAACTATGGTTTTTTTCGAGCCGTTCGCCCAGGCAATCTTTAGAAATATCAAAGATTACAATACGTTCAGGGTAATGATGGAAAAGCGGGATAACGTGGAAAGGCTGCTGCAAAAGATCGAGGAGTTGGACGCGATTCAGGTTCAAGCGGAACGAGAGATAAAAAAGAAATATAAGGCCGAAAGAAAGATCAAAAGAAAACGGTTCTGGCGAAAACTCCTCGGACGGGAACTGCCTGATGATACTATTTCCATCCCGGAGAAAAAATCACCGGACGGCCAATAATCTAACGACTAAACGATACGGATAACCTATCTATAATAAGAAATTTCTGCCCTCGGTTTTCATCCTGCGGGCGGTTCCTTCAACTTTCGTATTTTGCTCAAATGATCGCCGTCGAAATATAGCAGTACCAGTGGATAGTCCTGCATATCGATATATCTCCAGTACTCTCCCTGCCAGTTTTTCTCCGCCGAGATCCCTTTCTCCCGCGGTCCTCCCCAACTGGCATAGACCTCGAATTTGGTCATTCCGACAATTACATCACCTCTTAGAATGGCTTTTTTTATAGCTTCACCGGTTTCAGGATGAAGGTTCACGTACCGGAGCCGCTCTTTGGATGTCGGGATGGAGCATGACAGCAGCGCCGCCGATAATAATATTTTCGTCGAAAGTCTCATCTCGTTTTCTCCATGACCGATCCCGGGTAAACGCAGGAATCCATCCGATTTGAATATATGATCGGTTCCGGGCAGTGTCCAATCGAATATTCCAACCATAGAAATCTCATTCGATCCTTGATTTATCTGTCGCGGGTGATTATTTTCACATTCAATGATCGGCACTTGATGTTTTGATAAAAAATCGGAGGCAAAATGGCTGAGGTCTACAAAAACTATATAAACGGCAAATGGGTGGAATCGAAAACCGGAAATACATTTGAAAACCGCAGCCCGGCGGATACCCGTGAGCTGATCGGGACTTTCCAGAAATCCGATGCTGGCGATGTCAATGACGCTATCACGGCGGCCTCGGAGGCTTTCAAGAAATGGCGCCTGGTTCCGGCTCCCAAAAGAGCCGAGATTATTTATAAGATTGGTCAGAGATTGATCGAGAGAAAAGAGGAATTTTCTCAACAGATGACCCGCGAAATGGGCAAGGTTATCAAGGAAACCCGTGGCGACGTGCAGGAGGCTATCGATATGAGCTTCCTTTATGCGGGAGAGGGGCGCAGGATGTACGGCCATACCACGCCGTCGGAAATGCCCAATAAATTCCAAATGTCGGTCCGCATTCCTCTGGGAGTGACAGCCATGATAACCCCCTGGAATTTTCCCATGGCTATTCCGGCCTGGAAGATGATCCCGGCCCTGGTTTGCGGAAATACCTGCGTGATCAAACCTGCAACCGATACCCCTCTTTCGGTGGTTAACTTCATCAAGGTCATGGAAGAATGCGGAATACCTCCCGGAGTAGTTAATATGGTCACCGGCAGCGGCGGAGCGGTTGGCGAACCGTTAATGACCGATAGGCGGGTAATGGTGGTCTCTTTTACCGGCTCGACCGGTATCGGACGGCGTGTATCAGAAGCCTGCGCGTCCGATTTCAGACATTGCCACCTGGAGATGGGCGGTAAAAACGCCATAATGGTTATGGATGACGCTAAGATCGATTTGGCGGTTGACGGCGCTATCTGGGGCGGATTCGGCACCACCGGCCAGCGATGCACGGCGGCTTCCAGAGTTGTGGTTCATAAAAAGGTCTACAAAGAGTTCCTCGAAAAATTCGTCGCTCGCACGAAATCGTTGAAGATTGGAAATGGCCTCGATGAATCGATCGATATGGGACCGGCGGTTTCCGAAGGACAGATGAACTCTGTTCTGAAATATATGGAGATAGGCAAGAATGAGGATAAAGCCAAACTCATGTGCGGCGGGGGACGGCTCACCGGCGGTGATTATGATCACGGATGGTTTACTCAGCCGACCATTTTTGCCGATGTCGATCCGGAAATGAGAATTGCTAAAGAGGAGATATTCGGTTCGGTTGTCTCGGTCATACCGTTCGATAACCTGGAGCAGGGGATCGAGATTGTCAATAATACCGACTACGGTCTTTCGGCCGCTATATATACGCAGGATGTTAACAATGCCTTCCGAGGGATCCGCGACGTTTATACGGGTATTTTCTATGTAAACGCTTCGACTATCGGGGCGGAGGTCCATCTTCCGTTCGGCGGCACAAAGCATACCGGCAATGGGCACAGGGAGGCCGGAACCGCGGCCCTCGATGTTTTCTCCGAATGGCGTTCGGTCTATATCGATTTCTCCGGCAAACTGCAAAGAGCTCAGATAGACTGATTTTCGCCGGGCTGATTTTTGTACTATTGCGGCGTCGCTTCAATCGCGGCGCCGTATTTAATATCCGGCAACTATCTGTTGACAGGAATAAAGGCAGATTCTATACTGGCGATGGTAAAATCGAACAATCGGGGAATTAGGTTATGCAAATTTACGAATTGATGGGCGTGGGGATAGTGATCCTGCTGGGACTCTTGGGAGGCAAGATCTCTCATAGATTCAAGATCCCCAGAGTAACCGGCTATATGCTCATGGGGCTGATTATCGGTCCGTCAATGTTGGGTATTATCTCCTCAGCTACTCTGGAGAGTATCCACATGGTCAATGATATCGCTCTGGGCCTGATTCTTTTCGCTATCGGAGGTGAGGTTGAACTGCACCATCTTAAGGCGATGGGCAAAAAGGTGATTTTTATCGCCCTCGCGGAGAGTTTTGGCGCTTTCGGCCTGGTCTTTATACTGGCCCAGGTTATCAGCGGCAACGCCGGATTATCGCTGCTTCTCGGGGCTATCAGCATGGCCACCGCTCCGGGCGTTACCCTTTTGGTTATTCGCGAATACAGCGCCCGCGGACCGTTAACCGATACTCTTCTGGCTGTGATCGCCATGAATAATATAATCTGCCTGGTGATATTCCGCCTGATTTTCGCTTCATACTCTCTGCTTAACGGTCTGTCGTTTTTCGCTGTAATAGCCAGCTTGTTTAAAGAGCTGATTCTCTCGGTTGTCATCGGCGTAGCCATTGCCGCTTTGATTAACTGGTGGGAGCAGAAGATCGATGATCTTTCGGAACTGCTGTTGGTTATTATCGGCGGTTTGCTTTTAGGCATCGGGGCCGCCAGAACTATAGGCATATCGTACCTGATGATGTGTCTGATAATCGGCGCGGTGACCAACAACCTTTCCATGATGCACCGGCTGGTCTACGCCGAACTCAGGCTGGCTGAAATGCCCTTCTATATCGCCTTCTTCGTCCTTTCGGGAGCCAGTCTTCACCTGGGTTCCCTGGGTCATCTCGGATTAATGGGAGTGGTTTATCTCCTGGCCAGACCGGCGGGCAAGTTTATGGGATCATTTATTGCCGCGAAAAAATACCAGGCCGAACCTCAAATTACATCCAATATAGGTATGGCCTTGTTGCCACAGGCGGGTGTAGCTATAGGTTTGGCTATCACAGTTTCAGAAACCCATCCGGAAATAGGCACCGCGATAAGCACCGTGATCTTGTCTTCGGTAATAGTCTACGAAGCGGTTGGGCCGTTCCTGACCAAAATCGCCCTGGGCAGGGCCGGAGAGATTCACCTGCAGGAATAAAAATCCTATTTCAGCAAAAGCATACTCTTAGATTCGTTCATATCCCCTGCACAGACCCGGTAGAAGTAAACTCCGCTGGCGAGAGCAGAGGCATCGAAAGTGACCTCGTGCGCGCCAGCCGGGCGATAATCATCGAGCAGTGTCTCGACTTCCCGGCCGAGGAGATCATAGACGACAAGCTTGACATCCCCCGGTTCGGGCAATGAAAATGTAATTTGTGTCGCGGCATTGAAGGGGTTGGGGTAGTTTTGGGCGAGGGAAAACTGTTCGGGAGTGTTCACTCCCTCTATGATTCCCGTTTGCGGATCGAAACGCAGAATGGTCAATGAATATCCATCTACAACATATGCGTAATTGCCAGCCGCGGATACTGCCTTGGCAATGCCCGGTGTGTCGTAGCCTCCGGCAAGAGTCGGATTTGACGGATCGGAGACGTCCACAATCTGTAAACCGGAGTAACTTTCGGTTATATACGCGTAACTTCCATCGACAAATACTTTCATCGCGTTAGTCTGGGTATCGTAGGCTGAAATAAACGTCGGATTCGAGGGATCGGAAATATCCAATATATAAAGGCCGGAAGCTCCAGCCGCGAAATAACCATAGTTGCCGTTTATGTAAACCCCTCTGAATTCGACACCGGACGGATCATAGTATCCCAAAATTACAGGATCGGCTGGGTCGGAGAGATCCGCTATTTGAAGGCCTAAGGTGTCACGCGTCATGTAGGCGAGATTCCCTGATACGAAAACATCGTTAACCTCGTGCCAACTCCAATTTATTGTCGGGTTCGGTGGGTTGCTGACGTCGATTAGATCCATACGGTAATTGGGATAATCGTACCATATTACATAAGCATAGCTGCCTGAAACAAAAACCTCAATGGGTCTGTCATACGACTGGCAGCTTCCGATCGGAATCGGCTGATCGGGATCGCTGATATCTATTATCTCAAGCCTGCCAATCCAATAAAGATCCGGCCACCCGGTTAATTCACCCCAGCCAAGATAAGCATAATCATCAGCAATAGTAATGGAAAAGGCGTATTCGTCGAAGCCGGCCGGATCAAGACTTCCCACGATGGCCGGACTGGCGGGATCAGAGATATCAACTATTTGGAGACCGGCATATCCGTCGGCTACATAGGCGTATATATCGTCGATACAAACGCGCGACGAGGTACCCGCGGGGCTAAAGTCGCCAATGGTTATAGGATTCGAGGGAATAGAGACATCGATAATCTCAATACCGCCCATGCCGTATTCTCGGTCGTCGCTCCAGGCCATCGACATGGCGTACGCGTAATCGCCTGAAACTGATACATAACGCGTATCGTCCCGGGTATAGCGGCTGGAGATAAATACCGGGTTCGATGGTTCGGAGATGTCTATTATCTGCAGGTCATCGTCAGCCAAATAAGCATAGATGCCGGACACAAATACGTCCGTAGCATAGATAGACAAATAGTATCTTCCCGCGAATTCCGGATTCCTGGGATCGGAAACATCGATTATCTCCAACCCAAAATCGGGTTGATCCGCCCAGCAGACATAAGCGTAATCAGCCGAGATAAAAACTCCGCCGGCCGAACCAGGAGTATCATAGCTTTGGACAAGTACAGGATTGGCCGGGTCGTCAATATCTATGATCAGAAGATCATTTCCGGTCGTATAAACGAAATTGCCGGAGAGGGAAATTGCCCCGCCCATGTCCGGCGTGAGGCAGCTTCCCGCTATTGCCGGGTTCGCGGGGTCGGAAATATCGATAATCTGAAGGCTCGAATCACCGGCTATATAAGCATAGTTGCCGCCGACGGCAATCTTCCCACTCTGAATATTTAAACTTCCCGTAAGTGTAACTTCAAAACGATTACTGATATCCAAGATAAATAGGCCGTTTCCACTACCTGTGAATTCGTGCCATGACAAATAAGCGTAATCACCGGAGATAAAAACATCGATACCTTCATGATTAAAAGGTAAAACATAACCGCCAGTTGAGACCGGATTGGCAGGATCTGTCACTGAGATAATCTGCAGGCTCATGCCTCCAATACCATAAGCCAGGTCACCCACTACCTGAAATGAACTAAATTCACCCCTGAACAGAGTAGCGCTGACCTGTTCCAAGCTCTGGGTAGCTACCGTTCCAGCGGCAACAAGCACCGTAACTGCGCTTGAAAAAGCAATTACCGTTTTCATGATGCCCTCCAAAAAAGGCATTCATCCAAGCAGTTGATCTCGGATGTAAAACAATTCTAATAACTAAAAAATAGCTCCTTCTATGATTTTGTCAAGGTTTTTCAGGGTCGATAACTGCGGGTAATTCCTTTAATACCGATATCCCCAAATGTCATGGATTGACAGGCAAAATAAACGTCGTAGGGATATTTTGAAAATAGAGGATCAAGAGGAAGAAAGAATATCGTCGCGGCGTTCAAGCAGGCATCATAACCATTTCATCATCAATACGTTACGAAACAGTTGGGCCATTTCTGGCTAAAATCGCCTGGGCAGGGCTAAAGAGATATATCTGCGGGAATCGCGATTCCAGTTCTCTGCAGTTTACTTCACGTCGACGGCATTACAACCATAACATTAATTATAATAAAAGGTTAGTCTATCGAATTATATTGACATTTATTCATGCCGATATAATATTGGAGATATGATTTACTGGTCAATAAAACTTTTCGATCACTGATTTTCTCCTTTTATAAGGCCATTTTACGGCCGAGCTTAATTTTCTCAAACGCATTCGCATAGCTGTAATTCAACCAGATGAAAGAAATGTTCTTTTTAGTCAGAGGTTTTTTATGAAACGAAAAAAAGTCATCATAATGGGCGCCGCGGGACGGGATTTCCATAATTTCAACCTGCTCTACCGTGATAATAAAGCATACGATGTCGTAGCCTTTACCGCTACGCAAATCCCGGATATCGACGACCGGAAATACCCGGCGAAGTTGGCCGGGAAGCTATATCCGAAAGGGATTCAAATTCACGATGAGTCTCAGCTGGCCGTGCTGATCGCCAAACATAGAGCGGACGAGGTGGTCTTTTCCTATTCGGATGTCAGCTACAACTATGTCATGTCGAAGGCGGCATTGGTTAACGCCTGCGGGGCCGATTTCAAGCTGGTCGGCGGCCTTCCTACGATGCTGAAATCCACCAAACCGATCATCGCTGTTTGCGCGGTCAGAACCGGTTCGGGTAAATCGCAGACCACCAGAAAAGTCTGCGAGGTTCTCAAAGATATGGGATATAAGGCGGCGGTAGTCCGTCATCCTATGCCGTACGGCGATCTGACCAAACAGATCTGCCAGAGATTCGCGACACTCAAGGACCTGGATAAGCATGAATGCACAATCGAGGAGCGCGAGGAGTACGAGCCTCATATCATGCGGGGACAGGTGGTTTACGCCGGAGTGGATTACGGAGTGATACTCAAAAACGCCGAGGCCGAGTCCGACGTGGTAGTATGGGATGGCGGGAACAATGATCTTTCCTTTTTCCTGCCGGATCTCTACATCACCGTAGTCGATCCTCATCGTCCCGGCCACGAAAGAACTTATTATCCCGGCGAGACCAACCTGCTAATGGCCGACGTGGTCGTTATCAACAAGATCGATACCGCTCCGTTCGAGGGGATTGAAACCGTAAGAGAATCAATCCGTCAGCTTAACCCGGCGGCGACTGTTATAGACGCGGCTTCTCCTATATTTGTGGACGATCCCGATCAGATCAGGGGTAAAAGGGTGCTGGTAGTCGAAGATGGCCCGACATTAACCCACGGCGAAATGACCTATGGAGCCGGAGTAGTAGCCGCCCAGAAGTTCGGAGCGTCGGAATTGGTCGATCCCCGACCCTATACGGTGGCTTCGATTTCGGCTACCTTCAAAAAATACCCCGAGATCGGGACTCTTCTGCCGGCAATGGGTTACGGCCCGGAGCAGATGAAAGACCTCCAAACAACGATTAACCGTACCGACTGCGATTCGGTGATTATCGCTACCCCGATCGATCTGGGCAAACTGATAAAAATCAAAAAACCGACCGTCAGGGTCAGCTACGATCTTCAGGAGATCGGCATGCCCGGTCTGAGCGACGTTCTCGATGATTTCTTCAGCGAAGGGAAAAAGAAGAAAGCCAAAAAGACGGCTAAAAAGACGACAAAGAAAGCAGGCAAGAAAAAGAGTAAATGAATAAAAGCGTAAAGAGGGCTGTCATAGCGTTCGGGGGGAATGCCATCTCCAACCGGGATCGTGAGGATACTATCCCCAATCAGTTCAATAACACTTATGACAGCCTGAGTCCGATAGTGGAACTTATCAGGGACGGTTATCAGCTGGCGCTCACTCACGGCAACGGTCCCCAGGTGGGCAACGCTTTATTGCGGGTCGAACTGGCCCGCGGCAAGGCTCCGATCCTGCCTTTGCATATCTGTGTGGCCGATCTGCAGGGGGGTATGGGATATATGATAGCCCAATGTCTGCAAAACAGGCTGAAGGACGAAGGGATCGATAGGGAAGTGGTTACGTTGATATCCCAGATACTGGTTGCCGAGAACGATCCGGCGTTTGCCGACCCGTCGAAATTCATCGGCCAGTTCTATGATAAGGATAAAGCGGAAAAGCTAAAAATCGAAATGGGTTGGACCGCCACAGCCCAGTTTCCTGGAGATAAAAGATGGCGGCGGGTGGTACCGTCACCCAGGCCGATAGCCATGGTGGAAAGCGCCACAATCCGGAATCTGGTCTCAAACGATACGATTGTCATAGCCGGCGGCGGCGGTGGAATTCCCGTGATCAGAAAGGACGGCAGGATAGTCGGGGTGGACGCGGTCATAGATAAGGACTTCGCCGGGGCGGTCATGGGACGGGATATCGGAGCCGAACTCCTTTTGATCCTGACCGAGGTCGAGAGAGTATCGCTTAATTTCGGCCGGCCCGATCAGTCCGAATTGAACGAGGTTTCGCTGAAGGAGATCAAGGAGTATCACAAAGCGGGCCATTTCCCGGCCGGTTCGATGGGACCAAAAATAGAGGCGGCCATCAGTTTCCTCGAAAACGGCGGTAGTAAAGTTATTATTACGTCGCTGGAGAAGGGGTTTGACGCCGTGCTGGGCAAAGCGGGGACGCGGATAACAAAGTAATGGATTCTCTATTAAAAAATAAATAATTGTTCGGGATTTAATAATTGGATTATCTAAGAAAAAAGGAACTTCGGGACACAACTCCTCCCATCATATTTTTCCAGCTAAAAAACTTTATTCATATTCTATAGAGCGTAGCATCGGCGCGAATTGAGGGAAATAGAACAACAATAGTTGATTATATTGAGACGAAAATAGAGAAGCCGGAGCACACAACTAGTGATTTTTTAGAAATACAAAATATGGAAGAATGCTTAGCGTTTATTGAAAAGAATATAGACCATTCGAAGGTTGATAAAGGATTTGTCACGGAAAGCTGATTTTCCTGAATTTTATCGCGTCAACTTTCAGTCAGTTTTGTACGGCTTCTGACATGTTCCATAGTTATATTCATGGCTCTAGCCTTAACGTCCTCAATACTGTCTATTCTATCAAGAGTTTTGGTTGCGGGAATCATATCGTAATTCTATGGATCCCCGAATAAACCGGAATATTGGCGTAGAATTCCTCCACTACCTGTTTTCCATTGAAAAACTCGCCATAATTCATTATCAACATGCAGAGATGAATTATGAAATACTTACTGCCTGAAAATCTGATCAGCAAAATCAACAGCGGCGGCCGGCTCTACGAGGTCGGCGGGTCGGTGCGCGATTCCCTGATTCATCCCGAAATAGAATTCAAGGACCGGGATTATCTGGTTACCGGGATAGAAATCGATGATTTGATGTCCATCCTGCGACAGTTCGGGCGGGTCGATATAGTAGGCAAGTCGTTCGGGGTCATCAAATTCACACTTAGGGGAGGCGGGGAGACATCGGATTTCGCTATCCCCCGCACGGAGAAATCCACCGGGCAGGCCCATCGTGATTTCGCGGTCGATTACGATCCGCACCTGCCGCTGGAGATCGATCTCAAACGCCGCGATTTCACTATAAACGCCATGGCCAGAGAGATACCGTCGGGAAAGATTATCGATCCCTACGCTGGGCAGGTCGATCTGGCTGACAAATTAATTCGTATTGTATTCCCCGAGGCTATTGGCGAAGATCCTCTGCGTATACTTCGCGGCGCCCAGTTTGCCGCCCGATTCGAATTCCGGATTGAGGAAGAAACCCTCAGGGAAATGAGCCGGAACGCCTCCCTGATCGATTCGGTTTCTCCGGAAAGGATCGCCGAAGAACTCAATAAAATGCTCCTGTGGGCGGATAAGCCGTCTATAGGGTTCCGCTATTTACTTGAAATCGGTATACTGCAACGGATTATGCCATACCTGGCTCACTGTGCCGGAGTCGCTCAGCCCGGAGGATACCACCGTTGGGATGTATTCGATCATACGATGGTTTGCGTTGATAACGCCCCCAGGAAACTGAACATTCGGCTGGCAGCCCTGTTTCATGATCTCGGCAAGCCGCCGACCAGAGAACTGACCGACAATGGAGCGACATTTTATGGCCATGATCGCCTGTCGACCAGGATGGCCGGTAGGATCATGAAAGAGCTTCGTTACTCCAACGATCTGATCGATCAGGTCTCCATTCTGGTATCAAAGCATATGTACAGCGACCAGGCCGGCGATAAGGGGGTGCGCAGATTAATTCGCAACGTGGGGCAGGATCTTATCTTTGATCTTTTGGATCTTCGACGCGCGGATATTATTGCCCAGGGAATGGGCCAGGATCCGGCCGAAGTGGATGATTTCGAAAACCGGATTAAATCGGAGATTGCCAAAAAAGCGCCCTTCGGGTTAAAAGACTTAGCGGTGGGCGGCGAGGATATCAAATCTGAATTCGGAATCCCGGAAGGCCCCCTGGTCGGGCTGATTTTATACGGATTATTGGAGATAGTTCTCGACGATCCATCGCAAAACAGCCGTGGAATTTTATTAAAAGCGGGAAAAGAAATATTAAATCAAAAGCGATCTTGACATTAGAGAAATTTTTCACTTAATAAGGGGATATTTTGAAAATGGGGGCTTTAATTATCCCGGAGGAAATTAAGGAAAGAGTTAAGGGAGAATCAGGATGAAAATACATGAATACCAGGCCAAGGAGATTTTCGGGACATCGGGAATACCGATACCCAAAGGAGAGGTGACCAGCTCTCCCGATGAGGCCAGGCAGATAGCTCTCAGATATGAAAAAGCTGTTATGGTAAAGGCGCAGGTACATGTCGGCGGACGAGGCAAGGCGGGCGGCATAAAATACTGCGCCGAACCGGATGACGCTTTTTTTGCCGCCGAAGAAATTCTCAGGATGGAGATCAAAGGCCTGCCAGTTAAAAAGATCCTGGTGGCCGAGGCTCTCGATATCGCCAGTGAAGCGTATGTCGGGATAGTCCTGGACCGGGTATCGAAAAAGCCGGTCATAATGGTTTCCGCGGCCGGAGGCATAGATATCGAGGAGGTAGCTCAAAAAACTCCCGGGAAGATCATGAAATTCGCTGTCGATCCGGTTATGGGCTTACACGGATTCCAGGCGACTTCCCTGGCCATGTTCGTGTATAACGATATGAAACTGGTTCGGCAGTGTACCGGTATAATCCAAAAATTGTACGACGTTTTCATGAACAGCGACTCTACTCTGGCCGAGATAAACCCTCTGATAGTCACCAAAGAAGGGACCATGATTGCCCTGGACGCCAAGATCAATCTTGATGATAACGGTCTTTATCGTCATCCCGATCTGGAAGCAATGAGAGATCTTGACGCCGAGGAGCCTGACGAGATCGAAGCCAAGAAAGCCGATCTGTCTTATGTCAAACTCGATGGTAATATCGGCTGTTGTGTCAACGGCGCCGGGCTGGCTATGGCCACCATGGATCTGGTCAAACATTTCGGAGGGGAACCGGCCAATTTTCTCGATATAGGCGGGTCATCATCCCCTGAAAAAGTAATCTCCGCTATGAAAATCATCTTAGGCGAACCGAAGGTCAAAGTCATTCTCTTCAATATATTCGGCGGTATTACCCGTTGCGACGATGTCGCCAACGGTATCGTTCAAGCGGTAGGGCATCTCAAGCCTTCGATACCGATCGTGGTCAGACTGACCGGCACCAATGAGGATGAGGGTAAAAGGATCTTAAAAGGCGTGGGTATGGAAGCTACCTCATCGATGGAGGAAGCGGTTAAGTTGGCGTTGGAGAAAGCGGCCTAGCCGTCGGCATTTAAAAATACGAGGGATGTAAAATGGCGATCTTTGTAGATAAGAAAACGAAACTGATTGTTCAGGGTATTACCGGCCGTGACGGTTCGTTTCATACAAAACAGATGATAGAGTACGGCACCAACGTGGTTGCCGGAGTAACGCCCGGCAAGGGTGGCACCAAAATCCATGGCGTGCCGGTCTTCGATTCGGTGGCCGAAGCCGCGGCCAAAACCAAAGCCAACACCTCGGTTATTTATGTCCCGCCGCAGTTCGCTATCGACGCTATATACGAGGCGGCCGATGCCGGGATAAAGTTGATAGTCTGCATCACCGAGGGATTACCGACCAACGATATGTCGCAGGTTTATCATTATCTTAAAGCTAAGGGGATTCGTTTGATCGGGCCGAACTGTCCCGGAGTTATTTCGCCCGGTTTGTGCAAGGTCGGAATAATGCCCGCCAGAATCCATAAAAAAGGTGATATCGGAGTAGTATCCCGTTCCGGCACCTTAACTTACGAGGTCGTTTATCATCTGACCCTGGCCGATATGGGACAATCGACCTGTATAGGAATCGGCGGCGATCCGGTGATCGGCACAGATTTTATTGATTGTCTTCGGGCTTTCGAGAACGATCCGGGCACTAAGGCGGTGGTGATGATCGGAGAAATTGGCGGGTCTGATGAAGAAATGGCCGCCGAATTTATAGAAAATAACATGAAAAAACCGGTTGTCGGGTTCATTGCCGGCAGAACCGCGCCTCCTGGTAAGAGAATGGGGCATGCCGGAGCGATTATTTCCGGATCTTCCGGTCTGGCGGCTGATAAAATCGCCGCTTTGAATAAGGCCGGGGTTCCTGTGGCCGATATACCATCACAGTTACCCGGTTTGATCAGGGAGCGCATGTCTCCTCGGAAAAAAACCGTAAAAAAGACAATAACAGCTGCCAAACCAGCGGCCCGCGATTCGGCTAAGAAAAAAGCCGCTCCCGGCGGCAAAACCAAAAAGAAAACGGTGGTTAAATCCAAAAGAAAGCTGAAAACAGCGCCGAAAACCAAAAAGAGAAGATAATCATGGCCGATATCGAACAAGCAAGCGAGAAAAAAAGCTGGAAGAAACGCACCGACCCGGTTGTTATTTACAAAAAATGGTGCAAAGCCTGCAGCATTTGCATAGAAATGTGCCCCAAGCAGGTTTTCGATACCGACCGCGACGGCTTCCCTGTTGTTACTCGAGGAATGGACTGCACTCAATGTTCCATCTGCTGGATTCATTGCCCCGAGTTCGCCATTACGTCAAATGAGAAGTGATGATGAGTGAGGTAAAGTTTGTCCGAAGTTGAGACGCAAAATAAAAGGAAGCAGCTCTACAAATCCAATACCCCTTTGCTGATGCAGGGCAACGAGGCCTGTGCCTGGGGGGCCTTGGCCGCGGGATGCATGTTTTTTGGTGGTTATCCTATAACTCCGTCTACTGAAATAGCGGAGATGCTGGCCAGATATCTTCCTCAAATCGGCGGCCATTTTATCCAGATGGAAGATGAGATAGCCTCTATCGCCTCTGTGATAGGAGCGTCCGTTGCGGGGGCCAAGTCGATGACAGCCACGTCGGGTCCTGGTTTCTCGTTGATGCAGGAAAACCTGGGATACGCGTATATGGCCGAGGTACCCTGTGTGGTGGTCAACGTTCAGCGCGGAGGGCCATCAACCGGCCTCCCGACCAAGGTCGCGCAGGGCGAGATGATGCAAGCCAAGTGGGGAACTCACGGCGATTATTTCCCCATAGTTCTTGTTCCATCATCCGTCAAAGAGTGCTTCGATCTGACCATCCGGGCTTTCAATCTTTCGGAAAAATTTCGCAGCCCGGTTGTGGTGCTTTCGGATGAAGTGCTCGGACACATGCGGGAGATCGTTTCGCTTCCCCCGCAGGACGAATTGGAGATAATAACCTGTACCCGGCCCAACGAACCGCCGGAATGGTATAGACATTTCGAAATTACACCCGATTATCTCTCCCCGATGGCCTCATTCGGAGAAGGTTACCGTTTTCACCTGACCGGACTGACCCACGACGAATACGGATTTCCCACTTCAAAACAAAAAGAAATTGTCGACAAGCTGGAAAAATTAAGATTGAAAACCGCCCGTCATATTGATGAAATAGCTGATGTCAGGCTGGATCTGATGGATGACGCGCATATTATGGTACTGGCATATGGCTCCACTGCCCGTGCGGCCCGTCAGGCGATAAGAATTGCCAGGAAAAAAAGATTCAAGGTCGGCATGGTTCAACCGTTGACTATCTGGCCGTTCCCGGACGATATTGTCGGCAGACTGCTGGAAAAAGTCGATCTGGTTATTGTCCCGGAACTGAATCAGGGACAGATAATAGGGGAAGTCAAGCGGTTGTGCCAACGGCACATAAAAATTGTCGGTCTTAATAGATTCGACGGTGAGTTAATTACGCCAGCTCAGATCGTGGATAAGATTAAAGAGGAGCGTCCTTAGATGGATCAGATGTCGAATGTCACCCACAAGTATCTTCGACCCAAAAAGTCGTTCCCGAATGTCTGGTGTCCCGGATGCGGGATAGGGATCGCTATGGGAGCTATGATCAGGGCCATTGACGGTCTCGGCCTGGATAAGAACCAGGTCGCCGTTGTTTCCGGGATCGGCTGCACCGCCAGGATACCGGTGTATCTCGATTTCAATACTCTTCACACAACTCATGGCCGTCCTCTCGCTTTTGCCACCGGAGTCAAGCTGGCCAATCCGAAAATGAAAGTAATCGTGGTATCGGGCGATGGTGATCTGTTAGCTATCGGCGGAAATCATTTTATCCATGCCGCCAGACGGAATATGGATATCACCTGTATCCTGGTTAATAACTATATTTACGGTATGACCGGAGGCCAGTACTCGCCAACCACACCATTTAAAAAACTTAGTTCCACTGGCCCGTACGGGATGATCGAGCAGTCTTTCGATCCCGCCGAATTGGCTCGCACGGCCGGAGCGACATTTGTAGCCAGGGGGACGGTATTTCACGCCTCCCAGCTTTCCAGGCTGATGAGCCAGGCCATCAATCGTCACGGCTTTTCTTTCGTGGAGGTTATTTCCAATTGTCATACTCAATACGGCCGACTGAATCGCGAGGGATCCGCTGTCAAGATGATTCAATGGCAGAAAGATCATGCCGTACCGGTAAGCGTGGCCGCCAAAAAGACACCTGAAGAACTCGAAGATAAATTCATTACCGGCGTCCTGTACGAACAGGAAAAACCAGGCTACGTGGAGGAGTATCAAAAGATTATAGACCGCTTCTCGCGGGAGAGTACGGAAAGTATGGTTCGGGTAACCGAATCGTAGCTTTTAAGAACGATCACAATGACAACAACGAAATAATGGTTAGCTGACAATGCAAAGAGATATTCACGAAAATCATCGAATTGAAATCAGACTCTCCGGTTCCGGCGGGCAGGGTCTGGTGCTGGCCGGAGTAATACTGGCCGAGGCAATGGGTGTTTACGAAGGGAAAAACGTTGCTCAAACGCAGTCGTACGGTCCGGAAGCCAGAGGCGGAGCGTCCAGATCCGATATTGTAATTTCCGACACCGAAATTCATTACCCCAAAACCACCCAGCTCGATCTATTGCTATCCCTGACCCAGGAATCATGTGATCAGTATTACCGTTCTCTTAAGGAAAACGGAATTCTGGTTGTCGATTCCGATAAGGTCCGTCAACTTCCGTCGCATAAGGCGTTTTCCCTGCCGTTCATAAAAACGGCCAAAGAACAGGCCGGCACGCCGGTCGTAGCCAATGTGGTATCGCTGTCGGCGGTAGCCGCTATTATGGAACTCTGTCCCAAAGAATCCCTGTTGAAAGCTGTCCTGATGCGGGCGCCCCGCGGGACCGAAGATAAAAACCGAACCGCCTGCGAATTGGGCTATGAGATGGGCGTCGAAGCCAGGAGAAAAATGCGTGAGCGCAAATACGCTTTTGATCATTAAACCGGACGCCGTGGAGAGAAACCTCATAGGGCAGATTATCGAAAGGTTGGAGCGCGCCCGACTTAAAATAACGGGATTGAAAATGGTCCGGCTGACCTACGATGAAGCCAGAAAATTTTATGCGGTGCATGAGGGCAGACCGTTCCTCGATGAGCTCTGCCGGTTTATGTCGTCAGGACCGATTGTACCGATGATAATCGAATCCGATAGCGATACGGTATTGAAGGTCAGGGCTTTGATCGGGGCTACCGATCCGGCTAAAGCCGCGCCGGGGACTGTCCGGCACGATCTGGCAATCAGCCTGACAAAAAACTCGGTTCACGCGTCCGACGGCCAAGAGACAGCCCGTTCAGAAATAGCGTTTTTCTTTTCCTGACCGGATATAAATGCTGATAAAATTCCCTTACGGCGGTGAGATGTTGGAGATGAAATTCCCCGACAACACCGCCGTTTTGCGTGGAACCCCGTATCCGCAAATGAACGAAAACTCTGTTAGCGGTATCATAAAAGACAGTTTTCGCCGGTTCGAGAAGCTCTTTAACGGTAAAAAGATAACGGTTATAGTTAATGACGCTACACGGCGGTTGCCCACGTCGAAAATCCTGCGAATTCTGCTGGAGCTAATCCCTGTTGACAGTTTGGAATTCCTGGTGGCTGCAGGAACCCACCGGGCGCCTGCCGAAGACGAACTCGATATTATTTTCGGAGAACATAGAAAACCTCTGGCCGACAGGATTTTCATTCATGATTGCTACGATACCGAATCCCTGGTCAGTCTGGGGACAACTACGCGAGGCGCCCCTGTCGAAATAAACCGGAAATTAGCCGAGGCTGAGGCGGTAATTTGTGTCAATTCAGTTGAGCCTCATTTTTTCGCCGGTTATACGGGCGGCAGAAAATCGCTCGTACCCGGGCTGGCCGGATTCAAGACAATATCGGCCAACCACAGTCACGCGGTTTCGATATCTGCCGAAAGCCTGAATCTTAAAACCAATCCTGTGCATCTCGATCTCGAGGAAGCCGCGGCCTTAACTGCCGTCATGCCGATTTTTTCGATTCAATTGATCTGCTTCCCGGTTGACCAGATCGTCGGCCTTTTCTGCGGAGCTCTGGATGAGAGTTTCCAAAAGGCATGCGAAAAAGCGGGGGAGATTTACTCTATTCCGGTCAAAAACAGGTATGATATAGTTTTCGCCATCGGAGAGCCTCCTCTCGACGCTAACCTCTATCAGCTTCAAAAAGCCCAGGAACATGCCGCCCGAGCGGTGGCCGATGGGGGAATTCTGGTGGTAGTGGGGGCCTGCCCGGAGGGGGTCGGATCACCGTATTTTATGGAACTGGCGGACGATTACCCGACCCCTGAATCGGCGCTTTCTGAAGCCGGCATAAACGACCGTCGATTCGGTATTCATAAGCTTATTAAAACAGCCAGAAGCCTGCGACGAATAAAAATATGGTATGTTACGAAATTGGATGACAAGACAATTAGAAAAGTGTATTTTGAGCATAAGAAATCGCCGACAGAGGCTTTGAAAGATGCACTTGATTATTTCGGCGATTCTGTGAAGATCGCGGTTTTACGCGACGCGTGTTATATGGTACCAGTTTTTGATGAAGAAGGAGAAAGGTGATGAGAAAAAAAGTAACGATTATCGGGGCCGGACATGTCGGAGAAAGCGCGGCTATGTATCTGGCCGAAAAGAATATTTGTGACATAACTTTGATCGACATTGTTGAAGATATGCCTATGGGAAAGGCCCTGGATCTGTCTCAGGCCGGACCGATCCGCGGCTATGAGACCAGGATAACCGGATCCAACGATTTCGCCGATTTGAAAGGTTCCGATATAGTTGTGCATACCGCCGGTATGCCCAGGAAACCGGGCATGTCCCGTGAGGATCTGATCACCATGAACGCTGATATCATCGGATCGGCGGCTGCCAATATCAAGAAATACGCTCCCAACGCGATAGTGATAATGGTTGCTAATCCTCTTGATATAATGACCTATCACTGTTGGAAAATTACCGGCTTTGATACCAATAAGGTTTTCGGACAGGCCGGAGTGCTCGATTCAATCAGGTTCAGAACCTTTGTCGCCTGGGAATTGGGAGTATCGGTAAATGATGTTCAGGCGATGGTTATGGGCGGGCACGGCGATACCATGGTGCCGCTG
>JAHEDG010000080.1 GCA_024641335.1 Candidatus Zixiibacteriota bacterium | reverse complement strand
TCGGCTCTCGAGCTCTCCAGGGCCTGGGCGTCCGTGTTGACAGAAATGAACTCGACCCCCGAAAACCCGGACTCGATCATCCTGTTGACTGCGTTGCCTCCCGCCCCTCCGACCCCGATAACCCTGATCTTGGACCTGGCCCCTTCGTTAAAATCGTATTCGAAAATCATAATTCTCCCTCCTCTTTACCCCTCCAGAGGTAGAACGGTGCGTTAAAAATATTCACTCATCCATCTTTTTATCTTATCCATTGTCTTTGAAAAACCGCCCGCCTTCGAACGCCTTACTCCGAAATCGGATTGAGACATGGCGTAATGTATCGCCCCTATGGCCGCCGAAAAGGACGGGCCCGGTGTTATCTCCCCGCTGTTTTCGTAACGTAACGGCGTGCCGAGCTTGGCCGGAAGATCGAAAATCTGCTCGGCTAGTTCCAATGCTCCCTCGAGTTGGGCGCCGCCGCCGGTCAATACTACACCGGCCGCTAACATCTCGGAAAAATGACCCTTCTTCAACTCTCTCGCCACCAGCGAAAATATCTCTTCCATTCGAGGCTCTATTATCGACGCTAAAACCGAACGCGAAACTTCCTTCGATTCTCTGCCGGCCACGCCCGGAACTGTCACCATCTCCGACGAATCCACCAGAGATGACAAAGCCGAACCAAAATTGCATTTCAATTGCTCCGCCTGATCCAGAGGAGTACGAAGACCGATAGCCAGATCGCTGGTCACGTTCTTCCCGCCTATTCCCACTACCGCGGTGTGCTTGACCGCCCCCTCGTGAAACACTGCCAGATCAGTAGTGCCACCTCCCATATCGATCACTACGCAGCCGAGCTCCATCTCGTCTTTGGTCAAAACAGCGTAGCTGGATGCCAACGGTTCCAAAACAAGCTCGTCGACCTCGATGCCGGCTTTCTCAATACACTTTAATATATTCTGAGCGGCTGAAACCGAACCCGTGACTATATGCACGTCCACCTCCAGCCTGACACCGCTGAAACCGATCGGATCCTTGATCCCGCTTTGATCGTCGACCTTAAACTCCTGCGGAAGAACGTGGATAATTTCCCTGTCTGAAGGTATAGCCACAGTCTTGGCCGCCTCTATCGCCCGCTCCACATCCGACGGTACTATTTCGGCTCCCGACTTGCCAATGGCGATTACGCCCCGGCTGTTGATGCTCTTTATATGATCCCCTTTGATATTAGTGTAGGCCGATAATATCTTCCGGCCGCTCACCAATTCAGCGTCGTCAAGAGCGCGGCGAACCGAATCGATCGCCTTCTCGAGATTGACCACCACTCCCTTTTTGAGACCCTCGCTGGGAGAAACGCCTATCCCGAGAATCCTGAATGATCCCTCATCGGTCGGCTCGGCCACGACCACTCCGATCTTGGTCGTCCCGATATCCAGCCCCGTTATGATTTCATCATTATGCAAATTAGAGAATTCCTTTTTTTATGGATGATTCCACCACCACTGGCCCGAATCGAAGATCGAAAATCCTGCTCTCCTCCAATATCTCGTTTTTATCCAGAGCGCAGATCCTCCGGGCCGAATCATGGATATCCCTCTTATTTATTACAGCCATCGTTCCGCCCGGAGCGAGAACTATCTTCATCGTCCCATCGTCTCCGAAATTTATCTCCGAAAGTCTTTTGCAGAATTCCGGTGAAATCGAAAGTAACTCGCGGTAAAGCTCCAACGCGTAAACGATATCAGGGTCATTCAATGTTTCATAGCATTTGACCCGCGAAAATTTCCGGCCGGTTACCATAGGCAGATCAGGAGTATTTCTCTCTATCGGCAGAATCATTCCTTCCCCGGAAAGTCCGTACGGTTTATCGCCGTTAATCATCAATACCGGCCTGGCGGAATCTATCCTGATACTAATCGACGATATAAAACCGCGATTGACACTGCACCCGATAACCCCGGACTGGACGGAGATCCGATCGGCAGCGTATTTTATATTTTGACGATAAATAGATTTGCCCATCTCAAGCTCGCTGATTCGCAACACTGAATCGGGTTCCAACAGCGAATTCCCCTCCAACTCGATCTCCTTCAACGCGAATAACGGCAAATCGACCGCTTTCTCATAAGCGAATCGCCCGATCGCCACCGCAAAAATTAATAGTACCAGCTTTACGAAAAATTTCAACTCTAATCCTTCATCAAATCCATTATTTTTTTGGTAAATTTATTTACGTCCCCGGCCCCGAATAACGTTACCCTGTCTCCCTTTTTCAATTTCGATTTCAAATACTCCGGCAGTTCCTCTTTATTCTCCAGATAATAAATATCCTTATGACCCGCCTGAGCGGCAGCGTCCACTATAAGCTGGCCCGATATTCCGGCTACAGGTTTCTCCCGCGATGGATATACATCCAGCACCACCACCAGATCGGCGTCCGAAAACGAACGCCCGAACTCGGAATAATACTTCTGTGTACGGCTGTAAAGGTGCGGCTGAAAAACCGCCACCAGCCGACCGTTGAATGCCGCTCTCATTCCCTGCAGGCTGGCCTTGATTTCCGTCGGATGGTGCCCGTAATCGTCGTAGAACTTGACTCCCCCGACCTCTCCGACGTACTCCATCCGACGCCCGACACCGGTGAACGTCTCGGCTGCCGGAGCTACTGTTTCCAAAGGAATATCCAGATCATAGGCTACCGAGAAGGCCGCCAGCATATTCAATATATTATGGAATCCCTGCAACGGCGATCGCACAGTCGTCAGCTTTATTCCGTCGTGGTAAAGAGAAAAAGTCGCCCCCCGATCGTCGAACTTTATCTCGCCCGCCGAGAAATCAGCCTCCCGGGAAAGACCATATGTTATCACCGGCCGGGTTATACGCTGTTCTATCCTCTGTATACCAGGATCGTCCCGGCAGATCACCGCCCGGCCGAAAAATGGCACCCGGTTGGCGAATTCAATAAAACAGTTATCCAAATCATCCAGATCGGCGTAACATTCCATATGCTCCGGTTCGATATTTGTAATTACCGATACGACCGGCGAAAATTTATTGATAGATCTGTCGAACTCGTCGGCCTCTGCCACCAGATACTCGCTCTTGCCCAGATAGGCGTTCGAGCCCACTCCCAAAACCCGTCCCCCCACAATCACGGTCGGATCCAGGCCGGCTTCCTTTAAAAAATGCCCGATCAAAGATGATGTAGTCGTTTTGCCGTGAGTCCCCGCCACGGCGATTGAAAATTTCATCCGCATCAGTTCCGCCAGCATCTCCGCCCGACGGATAACAGGAATCTTCCGGCTCCTGGCTTCCGCTACCTCCGGATTCTCATCGTTCACAGCCGATGATGTCACTACCAGGTCGGCCTCAATTACATTCTCGGGCGAATGCGAGTAATAGATCTTTATCCCCAGCTCCTCGAGATGGCTCGTAGTCTCGGTGTTCTTCATATCCGAACCGGTCAGCTGATACCCCGAATTATGAAGGACCTCGGCAATCCCGCACATGCCGACTCCGCCGATCCCTACAAAATGCAGCGTCTTGATTCGTCTAAACTTCATTTATCGCTTCCATGATATCTTTAGCGATTACCCGGGCCGCTTCGGGCCGGCTGATTTTCTTCGATACCTGGCTCATTCTCTCTCTTAATGATCCGTCAGAAAAGAGCTTGTTCAATGTCTCCGCCAATTTCGAACCCATCTCCTCCTCGCGGATAACTACGCAGGCCCCTTCCTTCTCAAGCTCCGCGGCGTTAAGAGTCTGATGATCTCCCGTGGCGTGAGGATACGGAATCAATACCGATGGCAATCCAGTGGCCGTGATTTCCGCTAAGGCCATAGCTCCCGCCCTGGAAAGAACCAGGTCGGCGGCAGCGTATGCTCCAGGCATATTCCGTATGAATGGGAATATGCCCCCGGAGAATCTAACATCCGGAATCGATTCGCGGATCATCGAATGATCCTTCTTACCTGTCTGCCACAAAATCTGCCATTGACCCGGAATTTTCCCTTCTTCTATTATCCTTGATACCTGGCTGTTTATGCCTCTCGCTCCGGAGCTTCCACCCATTACCAAAAGAGTCTTCTTCGAAGAATCAAGACCGAACTCGAGGCAGGCCTTCTCCCGACTGAAACCGATAAGATCAGGCCGGATCGGGTTTCCGGTCATCCTGCAGTTTGACTTCGGCAGATATTTATTGACCGACTCATAAGCTGTGAAAATCATCCTCGCCTTTTTCGCTAATGTTCTGGTAGCTAAGCCGGGAAGACTGTTCTGCTCCTGAAGAAATATCGGTATCTCGAATTTCCCCGCCGCTCTGACCACCGGCGCGGATACATACCCCCCCGTCCCGACAACCGCCGCCGGCGAGAACTCCTTTATAATCTCGGACGCCTGCTTCAAGCCGCGCCCCCAACGAAGCGCGAAATTCAATATCCCCAAAAGATTCCGTTTCATTCCCGTTATTTCTATCTCCCGGATATCAAATCCGAATCCCGTGACAATATCCTTTTCCATTCCATCCTTTTTCCCCACGAACAACGGAAGAAGCGAACTGTCCAGCTTGATAATCTCCAACGAGATATTAATCGCGGGCATCAAATGTCCTGCCGTTCCTCCCCCGGCGAAAATTATCCTTCTTAGAGTCTTGGTTCCGCTCATCCCTTGTGCCGTTTGAAATAACGCCTCGGAGATCGCGCCCTTCTGGCTACTGACGCTATCATCCCGATTCCAGCCGAACAAGTTACCAGCGAGGATCCTCCATAACTTAAAAACGGCAATGTCATTCCCGTTACAGGCAGCAGCCCAAGGGCTACTCCTATGTTTATGGAAGCCTGGAATATTATCAGAAGCATCATACCCCAGGCAATCAGGGCACCTTCGATATTGACCGACATCGCGGCTATCCTGTATCCGGAAAGAGCTATCAATCCGAATAACCCGAATATTACAGCTACGATCAGAAAGCCGCCCTCCTCGGCTGCCGCCGAAAGAATGAAATCGGTATGACGCGCCGGAAGAAACAGATGCTTCTGACCTCCATTGGCCAGCCCTTTGCCAAAAGCTCCGCCCGATCCGAAACTGACCAGAGACTGCCTGGTCTGATAGCCGGCCTCAGGATCAAAAGGATTCTCCAATGTAATCAGGTAGGAATCCACGCGATCCTTCTCATAACCTACTACAAATACCAAAAACGAGGCCACCAATATCCCGGCCGCAGGAAACAACAAAAGATATCGTTTCGGAAATCCCGAAAGATATAAAAGAACTACAGTAACCCCCAGTACCAGTCCGGTCGTTCCCAGATCCGGCTCGCGTACTATCAGAGCCGTACCAGTTACAATAACCGCCAAAGCCGGAATATATTTTCGTACTCCCTGATTGCTTTTCTCATACTTGGCCGCCAGCCGGGCCAGAAAAGCCACCAGCGCTATCTTGAAAAATTCCGACGGTTGAATTGCGAATCCTCCGAAACCGATCCAACGCTTTATCTTCGCCCCCGAAAGAGGAAATACCGCGATCAAACCTATTAATGCCAGTATCAAAAGAACTGGGGATAACTTTACCACTATCTCGTAATCCAGCCTGTAGGCCGCGAAAAGAGCGACTAACCCC
>JAHEDG010000043.1 GCA_024641335.1 Candidatus Zixiibacteriota bacterium | reverse complement strand
ATACGGATGCAGCCGGCAGTATGTTCAGTTGATATTTATCGCTTTGGGAATCGAGCGTCGGGATCGTCAGGAGGCATTGCAGATATCGCCGAACAGACGAAAAAGCAAGTTTCGTTTTCGGCCCGATCAGGATTCGTACATTTCGAGGAATTACAACAGGATGACCGACCAGGAGCTGGCCATGACCATGGCCATGCCGGTAAACGCCGTGACTTACAGGCGTTTGATTGTTTTGGGCAAGAAGAAGATTTCAAGGAGGAATTTCAGCCAGGCGGAGAACGAGTTCATTATGGAGAACTATACGGAGCTAACCGATATGGTTATAGCCCGCAAGCTGAAAAGATCATTGATTTCGGTGACCCATCACCGCAATAGAGTTCTCAATTGCCCCAAACGTCTGGTTCGTTCGTACACTAAAGAGGAGGATCGTTTCATAAGGCAGAATTACATGAATATGACAGATGGAGAATTGGCCGAAAAACTCAACCGTTCGAAGGCCTCAGTGTCGATTCATCGGCATGAGGTATTGGGTTTGGTCAAGCTTCACCGTCGGAGTTAAGGCTGAAATAGCAGCCGAGAGCAGATTAAGCAAAACATTCCCCCCCGGAATAAAAAAAGAATTTATAGAGCAATTAAAGCGTTTATTTTCGTGTCGTTTTTTTATATATTTCCGGCCAATTTGCTCTATTATTGAAGGAGGTTATCCTGAGCAATACGGAAGCGTCAAACCCCTTTTTCTCGATAATTCTTGTTTTTAGAAATGAGGCCAAGCATCTGAATGCGTGTCTATCCTCTTTTGATGGCCAGTCGTTATCAAGAGATAAGTGGGAGATTATCCTGGTGGATAGCGATTCTGATGACGGCTCGAGGGCTATCGCTGAAGAATATGTATCTAAACATCAAAACAGCATATTGCTGGATAATCCGGAGAAAACAGCCGCCGCGGGGTGGAATTTAGGAATAAAGTCATCTACGGGCAGATATTATTATCCTGCCAGCGGGCATTCTATCAATGACAGAGATTATCTTCTGGAAGCGAAACGATTTTTCGATGCTAATTCCGATGTTCACGCTCTGGGAGGGAGGGTTTATAATGTGGGATCGGATGAGGTGTCGAAAGCCATAGCCGCAGCCTGCAACACATCATTTGCTCTGGGGGGAGTTCATTATCGCAAGGCCACGGAGCCGACGCGAGTTAATGTCGTCGGTCTCGGTATATATTCGAGGGAGTTATACGACGCTCTCGGCGAATATAATAAAAATATCAAAAGGTCGAGTGATTGGGAGTTTAATTACCGCGCGTGGTCCAGGGGATATAAAATGTTTATCAACCCGGCGATGAAGGCATGGCTTTTCAGCAGACGTGATTACAAGTCGATATTCATGCAGCAATTTCGAACCGGGTTTTGGAAAGTAGTGGTTTTCGCTATGCATCGGGGATCATTGCTAGCCAGACACATTATTCCGGCGTTGTTTGTTTTGTGGTTATTATTATTTCCGTTATTTGCCTTGATTGGCTACAAGGTTCTGGTGGCTTGGTTTATTCCGGTCTCATTTTATGCGGTGGCGGCTGCTCTTAATTGCGTCAAGGCCACAAAAGAAAATATTAAGTGGTATTACGCCCTAATCGCGTATCCTATTATTCATATAGGGTACGGCGCTGGTTTCTTACTAGGATTATTCAAATGGCGGAATATGTTTTTTGAGCGAGACAAGGTAGTTTCAAGATGATCCTGGATTTAGTTTTGTAACTTCGTATTGGTAGTTCCTATAGCGGAGTAAAAGCAGATTTCTTTGGTTTTTTCTCCGTCTGCGAGCCAACATGGCCATCAAATCGATTGCCTTTAAATTCGCAAGTTGTTATAATCCGGAAAATTGGAGGACTCGAAATGAATGACAAAAGAAACCCCGGCGCGATAGATTACTTCCACAGGCGGATAAAAGATTTCGACGATATCTACCGGGAAGACAGACGAGGTATCGGGGCTTTCCTGAACAGAACTATCAGGGCCTCGGTAAGGATAAGATTCGAATTGGCGTTCAAAACGCTCGGCGATCTTAAGGGCAGGACGGTTCTGGATATCGGTTGCGGATCCGGCAGGTACATGTTCGAAGCGATCAGGAGAGGGGCGTCAGGTGCCGTGGGACTGGATGCCGCCGCCGGGGCGTTGGATATGGCCAGAAAATTGGGCGCCGAGGCGGGGGTTTCAGAATTGTTGGAATTTCATCAGACTGATTTTCTCGATTACAAATCGGATAAAAAATACGATGTTGTTTTCGCGGTAGGTTATTTTGATTATATTTTCGACGCCATTCCTCATTTGAGGAAAATGATAGAGCATTCTGATGGCGTGATATACGCCTCTTTTCCGAAATTCTGGTCGCTTTTATCCGCTATCAGAAAAGTCCGTCTGGCGTTAAACGGTTGTCCGGTTAAGTACTACACCAAAGGCGGCATTGAGAAAATAGTCAGGGAAGCGGGCTGCCGGGATTTTGAGATAAAGAGCATATTCAGGGATAATATTCTTATCATCAGGAAATAACGGTCTGGTCGTAAAGTTAGCGGTTGACAGGATCGATTGCCGGTCCCGGAAAAGTATTTCTATATAAATTCCAAAATACCGTATTTCGGAGGTTATCTTCGTCTTTTTCTGTTTTTCCGCGGAAAAAACAGTATATTATAGAAGTGATTAGAAATTAGGAAAGGAACTTAGCTGGCATGGCCGCGACGGACGAGATTATAAAGAAAATAAGCCGATTCTATTTATTTTACGGCGCTAACGATTATAAATTGAACGAGCGAATTGCCGCGCTGATAAAGGCGGTAATCCCTCCCGGTGGGGAATCTTTCGATCTGGACAGGTTTGACGGCAGGAAATGCGATCCGGCCGCTCTTATCAACAGTATTTCGACTCCGCCGGTAATGAGTCCTTTGAGAGTGGTAATCCTTGGCAATACCGATAAACTGTCGGCCAAAGGGCAAAAGATGCTCGAGGAAATTTTACCTAAGATACCGGAGTATTCTGTCCTGGCCATGACCGCTTTAAAGGCGGACAAGAGATCAGGTCTTTTCAAGAAGCTCCTGGCCAGAGACAAGGTGCAGTCCTTTGAATACAAGGAATTCTCGTCGGCCGAGGCGATGGGTCTTTTGGTGAAATTCGCTGGTGAGCGGGAAAGGAAAATAAGTCCGCAGATCGCCGATATGATGGTGACCATTTTCGGCGCCGATCCTTACAAGCTGGAAAATGAGATCGAGAAGGTCAGTCTGTTTTCTCCGGGCAAACCGGAGATCGAAAAACGGGATCTGGCCAATATGTCGGGATTCAACCGGGTGGAGACCGCCTATGATCTGCCGGATTATATTATCGCCGGAGATATCGGCAAAGCCCTGGAACTGACTGGTCGGTCACTCATGTCGGGGATAAGCGAAGTACAGATACTGTATATACTTAGAAATTTTCTTATCAGACTGAATTGCGGGTGCAGGGCCAGGGATGTCAAGGGTTTGATGTCGTCCTGCAGGGTTCCTTTTCCGGTGGCCCGGGCGATACTTGCCCAATCCAAAAAGGTTCGTCCCGCAGCTATTTTGAAGGGATTGACATATATTTTCAGGGCCGAGTATTCGTTGAAATCAGCCCGGTTTCCGTCGGAGACAGTCATGGAGCTTCTGGTTACAGCGTTGTTTTTAGTTCTTTCCGGGAATAAAACAGGGTTTTGAGTGTAGATAACTTTGAGGGAAAGACCGGAGCAAGAGATGTTCGGAGGAGAGATCGAAGACCAGGTATTGGTAGATAGAGTTCTCGCCGGTGACGACCGGGCTTTCGCGCGGCTGGTGGATAAATACAAAAAGCGCGTCTATTACCTGGCTTACCGGATGACCCGTGATCATGACAGCGCGGATGAATTGGCTCAGGAGAGTTTTGTGAGAGCTTATCAGGCGTTAGGCGGATTCAAACGGGGATATAGTTTTTACACCTGGATTTACAGAATCTGTGTTAATCTGGCCATCAATTTTCTGAAGAGGGAAACGCAGAAGGTATCAACTGAAAATGTCAGTGAGGTCGATCTGCTTCGGAGTTCGGGTTACGGATCGGATCAGCTGGAACGTATGATATCATCTGAACAGGCGGCGATTGTCAAGAGGGCGCTGGAGACGATACCTCCGGATCAAAAGGCGGCTTTTTTATTGAAGACTCATGAGAATATGTCGTACGAGCAGATAGCGTCGGTTATGGATTGTTCTATCGGCACGGTCATGTCGAGGCTTTTCAGGGCTCGGCACAAACTGAGGATTGCGTTGGAAGCGGCAGAATCCGAGCCTGAGAGGGATAACAGGGATGAAGGGATGTAGTTACAGGAAGAGATTACCGTTATATCTTGACGGCTGGATAGGGGCTGATGAAGCTTCGCGGCTCGAAGAGCATCTGAAAAACTGTCCTTCATGTCAGACGGAGTTAATGGAATTGGAGGAGATTTCGTCGTCGGCTTTGGAAATGATCGATCAGGCTCCGGATCATGATTACTGGAAAACATTTTCTTCCAGGGTTCTCAACAGGATTAATTCCAGAGGTATTATTGCTCCGGCGGCGGAGGAAAAAGTATCCAAAAAGGGAGTTTCTCCGTTTCGTTATTCGGTGTTTATGATCGCGGGCCTGGCGGCGGTCTTGGCCATTTTTTATAATTATATGCCGGATTCATCCGGGCCTCTGCCGAGTCAAAACGGGTTTTCAGGTGAGATGTCTGTCGATAAGGTGGAAACATCCGCGGATTTTTCGGAAATATCCGACCCGGGATCGCCGGTTGAGTCAGGAGTTATCTCAAGGGGATCTAAAGCGGCACCGGAGGTTGTATCGACAGAGGCTGCAATCAATTCTGCCGAACTTTCCGAATCATCGAACCCGCTTTCTTCGGATTTGACTTTGTCGGAATCAGCCGATGAGCCGAGGGTTGATTTTTCATCTTATTTCAGGGACGATTTTATCCGTAGGGACGCCAGGCTGACATTTCATACTTTTTATGATTTTCTGATAGGTTCTTCGTCCGACGGCCCCGGAAATGAGTCACGGCTAAGTGTCGAGGCTCTGGCAGCGGGGATATTATCGGAGTCCAACCGTTCGGGTATTGGCGCGATGGAATCGTATCCGGGCGGTTCGGCGTATTCGGTTCCGCTGTCAGGCGGGGGTTTGACGGTCAATTGGGGGTATTTGAGCATGCCGTCCGATACTGCCAAGACCGGAGAATTTCAAAGATATCTGATAGAGCTTCGTTTGATGCAGGCTAAATAATACGGTCTCACGTATTTTTTAATTGTAATATTGAATCAAAGAGTATAGATTTGCGATCCGATGGGTGAATTTTGCAGGAAGGATTGTTGTCGGGATTCATGTGGGTGATAATTGTTCTCATTATTGTTCTGGCGGCGTTTGGATACTGGGAGTATAAGCACCACCAGTTCAATTTAAATCAATTGCCGGTCAGGATTCATGTAAACGGGACTCGTGGTAAATCGTCGGTTACCAGGCTGATTACGGGGGGCTTGCAGGGCGGCCGCAAGAGGGTATTCGCCAAGACGACCGGAACCAAACCCCGTATGCTTTATGTTGGAGGTAACGAGGTAGCGGTACATAGAGTGGGAAAACCGAACGTGATCGAGCAGACCCGTGTGGTCGCCAGGGCTGCGTCGCAGCAGCCGGAGTATTTTGTGACGGAGTGTATGGGAATACAGCCTCACTTACAGGAGATGTTAGAGAATCAGTTTATCAAGTCTCATATCGGAGTAATAACCAATGTCAGGCCGGATCATTTGGACACTATGGGTCCGACCCTCGATGACGTGGCCAGTTCATTATCGGCGACAATACCGGTAAACGGACATTTGTTTACTGGGGAGACTCATTATTTCGATCTATTCAGCGGCAGGGCGGCCGCGAGGATGACCCAGGTTCACAGGATCGATGATATAGAGATTTCAGATTCGGAGATGAGGGGATTTTCTTATTTGGAGCATAAGGAGAACGTGGCTCTTGCTTTATCGGTTTGTCAGCATCTGGGAGTAAAGAGGGAAGAGGCTATCAGGGGTATGCACGATGTCAATCCCGATCCGGGCGTATTGAGAAGGTACGAGATTATGGTTCACGACAAACAAATCGAGTTTGTGAGCGCGTTTGCGGCCAACGATCCGGATAGTTTTTTGGTGATATGGGATCTTTTGAAGATCCATCACGAACCGGGCAAGACACTGATAGTGCTGGTGAATTCCCGGAAGGACAGGATTCAGCGGGCGGAGCAGCTCGGGGAATTTATTGCGTCGCACTTAGACGCTGATTATTATGTAGTGGCGGGCGAGTATACCAAGCCTTTGGTGGCTAAGGCAATCGCCTGCGGTATGCCTCACACCAAGATAGAGGATCTCGGCGGAAGACCATTGGAAGCGGTATTCAACAGCATTGTAAGTCTGGCTACCGAGAAGGCGTTGGTATTCGGAATAGGAAATATCGTGGGATTCGGGGAGGAGATTGTGAATTATTTCAGGGAAAGGGGACGCGAGCTTGTCTGAAATTCTAATGATGCAGTCGGTAGGTTTGGGACTGGTTGTCAGTCTGCTTTTTTCCGAGACGCTCGGTCTGGCCGCCGGCGGCATGGTGGTACCCGGTTATATGGCTTTGATGATTCATGATCCGGCGCGTATTGCCGGGACTATATTTGTCAGTCTTTTGACTTATTATTCGATCAGGATTCTTTCCAACTATATGTTTATTTACGGCCGCCGGCGGACGGTTATGATTATTATAGTCGGATTTCTTTTCGGCTGGTTATCCCGGGAGTTTCTGGTATTCGGTTTGCCGGGAGGGGTTCATTACGAATTTCAGGCCATCGGGTTTATCATACCGGGTCTGATCGCCAACTGGATGGAGAGACAGGGCATAATTCAGACCCTGACCACGATGATAGTGGCCGCTGTATTCGTTCGTTTGCTGCTGATGATTTTCACCGGAGGCAAGGTAATATTATGAGACCCCGATTGCGGAATCCGTCGAATCGGCTTTTAATTTTTCTGGCGTTATTTTCGATACTGATATTTGTTTTGGCGGAAGGGACTCGTCAGAGGAAACAGGCTCCATATTGGGAACTGAAGATCAGGGCTGCCAACCTGGCGCAGAGAGCTCAAGACCGGATCCGTCAGGAACTGGATGTCATGGGGATTCCGATAGATTACGAGAACGATCCGAATGGGAGCGGTTTGATCGGCGAGCAGTATACGTTAGTGGCGACTGATCGGGGAGAATTGAGGAGCAAGCTGATTTGCACCAATCCCAATTTTGCGGCGATAATAGTCATGATGTTCGAAAAGAGCGGTTTGAAGCAGGGGGACAAAATCGCGGTGGGGCTGACCGGTTCATTCCCCGGGGCGAATATAGCTTTATTTTCGGCTTGTGAGGTAATGGGTATAGAGCCGGTAGTGATTACTTCGATAGGGGCATCCACCTGGGGCGCCAATCATCCCAATTTAACTTGGCTTGATATGGAGCGGGTACTTTACGAGTCCAAGCTGATATCTTACCGTTCGGCGGCGGCGTCGCTGGGAGGCGGCACGGATAATGGCCGGGGTCTTTCGCTGCAAGGGAGGACGCTTCTTTTGGATGCGATTAGGCGTAACGGCGTGGAACTGATATTCAGCGGGAATCTCGAAAATCTTTTAGAGGCCAGCGGGTCGTTGCGCAGCAATATCGACAGGCGAATGGAGATCTACGCCGAGCAAAGCAAGGGCCGTCAATTCGCGGCTTATGTCAATATCGGCGGCGGGCTGGCGTCGCTTGGTTCGAGTCAGAACGGCAAGCTGATACCGTCGGGGGTAAATCTCGATTTGTACAGGAGGAATTTCCCGGCGCGCGGGGTGCTAAATCTGATGGCGGAGAGGAAGATACCGATTATTCACCTTCTTCGTTTGCCGGAGATCGCATCGGATTATGGCATCCCTTTAGAGGTGATACCGAGGCCGGCGGTAGGTGAGGACCCGATATTTTTCCGTGACGAATATTCGATATCGACGAGCATAATTTACGCGGTTATTTTGATTCTTTTTGTGGTCGCCGCTATCAGGATAGATTTGAGATACTACGTTAACAAACAAACCAAAATACTGTTTCCCCCGCGGAGACAGGACGATCCGGAGTTGTAATCATGAAGAGGACTTTTGTTTACACGATCGCCTTGACTGTCGCATTAAGCGTGATCGCCTCGGCCGCCAAGACCAAGTACAAGGTATTCGCTCCGCACGGGGTGAACAACAGCGTATTTATCAAAGCTGGAGAGAAGAAGCATAAGTACTTTATCGCTGAGCAGGGCAAGGAGTTAAGCTTCGAGGTAACCGGGCCGACCAGGCTGAAGATCCGCACCCGGGCGGAGTTCGCCCAATCAAAATCCGGCGGATATGAGATTCAGATCTGGAAAAAGAACAAGTTAGCATCGGGCAAAAAGGTGGAATCGTCCCGCTCGGATTTGACCATAGAAGGCGCAAACGTCGCGGTTGGCGTGGCGCGTGATATATTTTTGAAGGTCCCTAGCGGAAAGCACAAATACACGATCAGGCTGTTATCGGGCGATTCGGAGAAATTTTATCTTCGTTTTTACCAGGCAAAACCTGTCAGGAAAAAATCATCTTACGCTTCGGTAAGGCCGACCGAATTCAAGAACAAGGTTGAATTGAAATCGAAAAAATCCAATATCGCATATTATCTTGTGGACAACGACGGCGGGGTAAAATTGAAGGTGATCGGCCCGACCAAGGTACGGATTTATTGCCGGGTCAATTTCGATCCCACCATGAAGGAAAAGTCCAAATTCGGTCTGGGAGTTTTCGAGAACGGGAAATCGGCGCAAAATTATTCGGGTATCACCAATAAGGTATCCGGCCTGGCTTACGTCGATCATGCCGGCCTGGTTCCGTCGAAACTGAAGAAATATACGTTCGATGTTCCATCGGGAGAGCATGTTTATGAATTCAAGAAACTGAATTCGGCGGCGCCGAGTTTATCCATAAGATTCAAAATGCCCAAGAGCAACCTGGGAAAGAAGAACTGACCATGCCGGATATCGGAAGAAAAGTGAATATGGCCATTGTGTTGGCTCTGGTTGTCTCATTTTTTCTATGGACGCCTGCTGAGGCCAAAAAGAAGAAGCGGAAACGTCGCAAACCGAAATCAGAACAGATCTTCTATTTGGATACCGGTCTCGATATCGGTTATGACGACAACATAATAAATTACTCCGACGGCGATCTGGATCTTTACGGCGGCGGCACGAAACCGGGTAAATACGATATTAAGTCGGCGGACGATCTGATAGTCAATATCGGGGTATCGCCCAGGGTAAAGGGGAAATTCATCAAAGGCAAGACAGCCTGGCTGTCGTTAAGGTACAATTATTTTTTCTACGCTCAAAACGATATCCGCAGATTCAGCAAGATCGCGCTGGATGCCAGGCATTACGCGGCCAAAGGAGTATATTTCGATTTGGAATATTCATATTTACCTGAATACTACTATCGAAATGAGTTTGACGGGGTGAATTATATCCCGGCGACTTTCTCGAAACATTTCATCAAGGCCGAATACGGGATGAATTTACGTTCAGACCTGAAGGCGGACGTATCGTACCGTTACCAGAAAAAGACCTTTAATCCGGAATTCAGCGAACGGGATCTTACGGTTCACGGGATGAGGTTGGACGGTATCTGGACGGCCTCGAAGCGGGTGAAATTCTGGGCTTTTTACGGTTTTGAAGGGGCCTCGGCCTCCGGAGCTGATGATCCGGATCTAACTGTCAAGGACGTTTCATATAACGCCTGGGATATGACATTGGGGTGCAGATATTACAGCCGTCGCTTAAGGAAGATAAAGCCGGAGATAGCGGGGTCTTTCCAGTATCGGCGGATCAGCTATCAGACTCTGAAGTATATCGATCTTTACCGATTCGGCCGGGGAGATAATAATTTTCAATACACTGTGGAAACGGCCTTTTCTCTGCGTTATAAGGTCAGGATGGTTTTGGAGTATAAGCTTCAGCAGAAGAGGACCGGTTTAGTCGATCCGGCTGTGAAGAGCCTTCTGGACTACAATTCCAATTCGATATCATTAAAGTTAAGAAGAAATTTTTAAAAGCAGCTTGACCGGGATAAAAGCGCCGGATATAATTCCATAAGGAGTTATATCCGGTTTATGTTTGTTTACCTGGTATTTTTCATGTTATTCTCAAAACCGCCCGAAAAGCCCGATTATGATATCAGGCGTTACGCGATGGTTGAAAACCAGATCAAGTCTCGAGGGATCAAAGACAGTCTTACGTTGGAAGCTATGTCGGCTGTTCCGAGGCATATGTTCGTCCCGGAGAAGCTGAGGGATCAGGCGTATGACGACGGACCGCTTCCCATAGGATATTCGCAGACTATCAGCCAGCCTTATATAGTGGCTTTGATGACGGAGTTATTGAGGCTGGAGCCGACCGACCGGGTGCTCGAAATCGGAACCGGGTCGGGCTACCAGGCGGCTGTGCTGGCGGAGATTGTCGATACAGTATATAGCATCGAGATAATCCCGGAGCTTCAAAAGCGGGCCGATTCCACGTTGAAGGCGCTGGGCTACGAAAACGCGATTACCCGCTGCGGGGACGGCTATATCGGCTGGCCGGAGGCGGGGCCGTTTGACGGTATAATAGTCACGGCCGCGCCGGAAAAAGTTCCGCGGCCTCTCCTGGATCAATTGGGAGAGGGGGGGCGGTTAGTGATCCCGGTGGGAGGATTTTTGCAGTATATAGAGATTTATAGCAGGACGGATGGAAAGATTCGCAAGGAACGGAATATTCCGGTGAGGTTTGTTCCGATGACCGGCAAGGCGGAGGAGGATAACATTGATTAATATTCGGGCGATTTTGCTGTTTTCATGCAGCCTGTTATTCGTTTCCTGTGTATCCCACGAGGTTTTGTTCGAGGGTAAGAGCGTAATCAATACTCATGGCTCGGTTCATAGAACCGGGAGTATGGTTATCATGCTGGCCGGAGAGCGGAAGACCGAACAGGATTCATTGAAGCTTCTGGAACATTACCTGGAGACATTCATCCCGCCCGATGAGGAGCGATTCGCTCCGAGTTTTGAGTTCGAGGACAGTCTTCTGATAGTAACCTGGGACGGTGATATACCGTTCGGAGAGACTCCGTTCACCGATTATAGCCATCACATAGGTGACGGTCCTACGGCCGAGAACAGGGTAACTATTGGAATGAAGAGCAGATGGTTTTATGAGGATTACTCTTATCTGGAGATATATTCCGACCCGGTTGACACGTTAACCATATACCCTATGCTCCAAAGCAAGATGTCGGCGGCCTCCGCGGGCATAATGACCAGACCGGAGCTAAGGAAAATAAAGGATGGCCAAAGAGCGGAGGATTTATTAGCCGGGTTGGAGACGAAAGTCGGAATAGAAATTCTTCGGAGGTTCATAGCGTCACCGGGATCAACTGATAGTTTGACGGCGGAGATGGAGACTTTGATAGCGGCGGCGGCTGTCAACCTATCCGGGTTAGCGGGGGCAGCGGGGAATTCCGATTTATTGAATAATATGATGAAAACTGTGTATGACGCGGTATGGGATACGATAATGTCGGCCAATCCCGGTATTTTCGGCAGTTATGGTTTGGGCGAGGAAGGAGATCACCGTTTCAGGATCGAGGCGGTTTTCCCGGGATGTACGATTCGGACCAATGCCGACAGTTCGCTGGAGGGGCGTTCGATCTGGAATTTTGGGCAGCTTGATTTTTTTGGTCGGGAGTACAGGTTGGAGGTTGTCTCGCGGCGCTGGGTATGGCATAATGTGGCGATAGCGGCGACGGGGTTATTTTTGATTTTGCTGATAGCTTTAGGTCCCATAAGGAGGGTCGGGGGATTGCCGGCTGGAGAAAGACGGTAACATTTGCCGGGCGGCGGCGTAGAAATAGACCAGGGTTTTATTTTAGAGGAGAGTAGGATGGCTAAGAAATTTTACAGATCTCGAACGGACAGTATGATCGCCGGGGTATGCGGAGGTCTGGCGGAGTATTTTGATATCGATTCCATGTTGGTGCGTCTGGGGACGTTTCTTTTGGCGCTAACAGGCGGTTTCGGCATAATCGCTTATCTTATTTTCTGGGTAATAGTCCCTCAGAAACCTATAGATGAATCGTTAGCCGAAGAGGCGACGACGGAAGGTTCAGGGATCGAAACGGATGAATTCAAGGAAAGCAAGAATTCGGGGGCGTTAGTTGGCGGTGGGATTCTGGTTGTCATCGGATTTTTGTTTCTACTGAGCAATTTCATTCCGTACGTGTGGTTATCGTTCAGGAAGCTCTGGCCGCTGATATTAATTATAGTGGGAATAATGATTATCACCAAAGGAGCGGGCTCCAGGGGCGATGAGAGTTAGTTCGATCCGGTGGGGGATCGTCTGGATAGGGATCGGTTTCTTATTCCTGGCGATTAATTTCGAGGTGCTCGACAGCCTGGTTTTTCCGCGGCTGTTTTCGCTCTGGCCGGTACTTTTGATAGCGGTCGGTGTAGAGTTGATTTTTCGCAGAACCCGGTTATATTTTCTGGCACTGATTTCGCCCTTGCTGATAGCGGCGGCTTTTATACTGGCGGCCACATACGGCGGAGGATATGCCTGGAGTTTCGATGAATTCTGGCGCGACTGGAGCTGGCGTTATTCGGGGGAAAAGGAATTTTCCGGGCAGATCTTATTGGAGGCTCCGGCCGATACGATCGATATCGTGATGGACCTGGGGCAGGCCGATTTCAGTATCGCGTCGATAGCTGACAGGTCGGTATCTGTGGAGGCGGTATTTCATAAGAGGAGCCCGCAGCTGACCAGCCGTCTGGCCGGGACCACGGAGTTTATCAGCTATGAGAACCGGGAAACCGCCAAATCGTCCATATTGGGTATAAGAAAAACGGATTTACGGGGTGATTTCGTTATCAGCGACGAATTGCCGTTGAAGGTGAACCTGTCGACCGAGTTGGAAAAGCCCATAATAGATTTTTCGAATCTGCGTCTTTTGGATCTCGATCTTTTCATGAAATCGGATGAAGCTGTCTTGAGATTGGGGGAGTTTTCCGATTCGATCGGTGTGACGATTTCAGGGAAAAGCAAGGTGTTGGAGATTTTTATCCCGGAAGGGATCGGGCTGGAATTTCAGTGCCAGCGTTTGAAGCTCTGCGATCAAATGCAGGGGGAGCGGTTGACTCAGATCGGGACATCCTATATGTCGGACGGTTTCGATCAAGCGGAGCGCCGGGTAATTATTACAATGAATGCCCGGATAGGCTTTCTGGCAATCGGCAGAGAATAGGGCAGGTTGAGGAGGCTGTAAGATACCGATAAAAAGGTATTTTTGATTGACCGCGAAGGAAAAATAGAGTTAATTAGCGGTGTGGACGACGGTATTTTCGATAGATCCAGACAAGAGAAGATAAAAATCTATATTTTTTCAGAACGGCCAATGTCGAGCTTTTCGGGCGATCCGACCAGCCGGTCAGGTATCTATCATTTAGGATCTGGATATTTTAGGTCATTTCACCAGGAGAAAAGTGGAGGTAATCGGTGAGCAGGATTATGTTTATTTTTGCGGCACTAACGCTCCCGGTATCGATATGGGCTGAAGGCGATTATTTCCAGCAGAGGGTGAAATACGATATAAAGGCCGATCTCGATCCGGAATCGGCGGTAATAGCCGGGATAGAGACAATCACTTATTTCAATAATTCGCCTGATACTCTCGGGGAGATTTATTTTCATCTTTATTATAACGCGTTCCAGCCGGGAAGCTACTTAGCGGAACGTGACAGGGAGTTCGGGGATTTCCGGCTGAGCGAGCTTTCCGCCAAGAACAAAGGGTATGTAGAAATCGACATGCTCAAGGCCGACGGGATCGAATACGATGATTATGTCATTGATAACACTATAATGAAAGTACCGTTGGTCTCGGCTTTGGCGCCTGGTGATTCGATGGTATTTTATATCGAGTATCGAAGCCAGATACCTGTTCGGGGAAGCAGGGCGGGTCACAGGGGCAAGCATTTCGATGTCGGTCAATGGTATCCGAAGCCGGCGGTCTATGACCGTTACGGCTGGCATCATCACCAATATCTCGATTTCGAGTTTTACGCCGACTATGCCGATTTCGATGTCGAGTTGACGCTGCCCTCGGAGTATATAGTCGCCCATATGGGCAAACTCCTTAACGAAGAGGAGATGTACGGCGGACTGCTGCCTGTCGCCGAGGGTGATTCGATATTGGTTGATGTTTTGAGTCTGATGAAGAAAGAGACACCGGAGGAGATCTCCGGGGATTCGGCGAAGATTGACGATGCCGAACCTGAAGGCCAGGATATTATTGAAGATGACGGAGTTGAAACGAAGCCGGAGCCCGAAACGGAGGCAATAGCGGATACTTCGGCCGCCGGGAAAAATTTGAAGACCTGGAAGTTTCGAGCGGAGAATGTACACGATTTCGCGTTTTGCGCCGACCCGAAATTTATCATGGATATCTGCGGCTATAACGGGATCACGATCAAGTCCTATTACTCCAAAACCGGGAAGAAAAGATGGGCTCGTAACGGGGCGAAATATACTCGTCAGGCGATAGCTCTCTATTCGGAGAAATATTATCCCTATCCGTACGATCAGTACACAACGGTGGCCACGATAGTAACCAGCGGGGGCATGGAGTATCCGCAGCTGACCATGATAGGGGCAAGATCGGGATCGCGGGGAGAGCAGTATTTGTATATGGAATCGGTGATCGCCCACGAAGTAGCCCATGCCTGGTTTTACGGAATTCTCGGTTTTAACGAGACCGAGCAGAGTTATCTCGACGAGGGTTTGACATCGTTCGCTACAATGGTTTATCTGGAGGAATATTACGGCCGCGAGCATAATAATTTTGCTTATAAGAAATCCTGGCAGAGGAAGTTTTTGCCCAACGGCAACGAGCGTAACGACGGGCAGAAACGTTATATCAGCAGGGCATTGCTGAATAACGAAGATCCGATGAATACGCAGGCGAATTTATTTATGGGCGGCCGCTATTATAACGCGTCATACGAAAAAGCCCAGTCGGTGTATCTCATGCTCCAGTATGTCATGGGGGAGGAAAAATTCGACCGTTTCATGGGCTTATTGTTCGAGAGATGGGCGTTGAAGCATCCGTACCTATCGGATGTCCAGGGGCTGGCCGAGGAGGTTTACGGGCAGAAGCTGGGCTGGTTTTTTCATCAGTGGTTCGATACTACCTGGAAATTGGACTATGCCCTGGAAAGGGTCAGGAGCAAAAAAGAGACAGTGGGCGGGCAGAACGGTTACGCGACAACAGTGGAACTACGCAGGAAACGCCGCTGTGTCTCGCCGTTGGATATTGTATTTTCTTTAGCTGACGGTTCCCAGGATACCGCTTATATCCCTGTGGATGTCTGGCTGGACGGGGCTGCCCGGTTTGATACAACTGTATTTCTGCGATCCAAACCGAGGAAAACGACGATCAATCCGGACGGCAGCCTGGCTGAAATCAGCCGATTTAATAACTCTACCGGTCTTCCCCCGGTATACCGGCAGTTCATGATCCCGGAGTTTATATACAAAGATAATTATGTGGAAAACTACGTTGGGAAATATACAGTCGCTCATCACCCGTTACTCTGGTATAACTCGGTCGACGGAGCAAAACCGGGGTACCGAATCGACGGGTCTTTCCTGGGTTTGACGAAGAGTCTCGAATTGGAGGGATCGGCCGGGTTGAATAACGCTCATGTCAATTACCTGGCTCGTTACAGCGATCGAATGATGGCTGTCGACCCTGATCTTCAATATTACCTGGGATCTATGGAGCTGGAAGGAAGGGGGGCGCAGGACGCCGGTGTTTTTTGGGAGGGTGGTTCGAGATACCAGGGACGAAGTATCAGGGTTGATCTTTCTCTGCGCCGTCATTATCTGTACGATCGGTCTTATTTTTACGGCGGCGGCTGGTCATCGGGGGATATCAACACGGTAGAACTGTATTTGAATCGATATTTGAGAAAACGCAGAAGCAAAATTAATCTGGAGGTCGGGTTGGTATCGTCGATACCAGGCGGCAGTTATAATTTCACCAGAAGTTCAGGCAGACTGGAATTGACTCTCAGCGGTATAGCCGGATACGATACCAGGCTTGAAATGGCGGCGGGGATATCGAACGGAAACGTGCCGTATGAGAGGCGGTTTTTTCTATCGTCGGCCAGCCCCTATGAGATATGGAACTCGCCATTATTCCGAAGCAGAGGAACATTGCCGGACCGTTGGAAAGATGACGGCAGGTTGTTCTTGCCGGGGGGCGGCGGCTTATATGGTTACCTCGATCGGGGGATGACCGGAACCAGGATGATCGCCGCTCGATTGGAGAGAGATCTTCCACAAATTGGGCTGCCTGTTAATATTCCGTATTTATCCGGGCAGATCGAGAGGGTTAATCCGGAGATATACGCGGCATCGGGTATTGTCTGGGACAAATCGACCAGGATCGATATCAATGATTTTTTATCGGAGGCTGGGCTGGTACTGACATACGAGGTACCATACCTTGATATGTTCATAAGCGAGAGCAATGTTAAGTTATATATGCCTCTGTGGGTGTCCGAGCCCACGGAAGGGGAAGAAGATTTGGAATGGCGCTGGCTTTTCAGCATAACGCCGTAAGGAGGAGAGATGTTTTTCAGGACTATCGGTATATTGCTGGCCGTATCGGCGACCGGTTGGCAGGGTATGGCGGCGGAGAGGGAGATCACGATAAATATATATAACGGCGGTTTCTCTCAGGTAACGGAGAAACGTCAGATAGAGATCAAGAAAGGTCAGAAAGAGGTAGAGATTTACGATATTCCGGAGGGAATAGATCCGGGCTCGATATCGATAAAGGGAGAGGGATTCGGTGTCCGCTGGATCGACTACCGGTACGATTTTATTTCGGCCGAGAGATTACTGCATAAATTCATAGGCAAGGAGATTCAGTTTCAAAAAGGGGATTCGCTGGTTAAGGGGATCCTGATCAGATATGATTCCAAGTATCTTTTTTTGTCGACGCATGGATGGCCCGGACCGGTATCGATATATGAGCGGGACGACCTTAAGAATATAGATCTTCCGGCGTTGCCCGAAGGACTAGTCAGCCGCCCAACCATAAATTTAGGTCTCGACTCCGGCGGTTCCGGCAAGAAGGGGATGGAGCTTTCGTATTTGACATCGGGATTAGGGTGGCAGGCTGAATATCAGCTGAATTTCAACCGCAAGGATAAGGCGGCTTTTTCGGGTTGGGTGAAGTTAGACAATCAATGCGGACTGTCATTTCCGGCCGCGTCGATAGTGTTGATCGCCGGTCAGGTCGACAGGGCCAAACCGGCGGCCGGTTCGGGGGATGCGATGGCGACTGGCAAATCCGGGGCCGGCTCGGAATCGCCTCTTGAAGCGCTGGTTGATTATCAACATTATAAACTGCCATTTAAGACGGCTATTTCAGAGATGGAGACGAAACAGGCGGTTATGTTTTCGTCGATGGGTATCAATGTCGAGCATTTTTACAGATATAAATGGTCGGAGACAAAATCGGCGGTGAAGGCGATCGTGGCATTCGACAACAATAAGGAGTCGGGGTTGGGTATTCCGATGCCCCCGGGAAGAATGAGCATCTATGACGGCCAAACCAGGACGTTTTTAGGTTCGGCTGAATTCGACGGGGCCGCGGCCGGGGAGAAGGCCGAGATAGTGATGGGTACGGCTTTCGATATCGCCACTGAGAGGAGCCGCACGGATCATCGCAAGCTGGGACGAAACAGGAACGCCGATAGTTATGAGATAAGGATACGCAATCATAAGGCCGAAAGAATCAAGGTGGTGATATCGGAGGAGTTATACGGTTACTGGGAGATCACGGAGAAGAGCGACGAATTTACCAGGAAGGATTTCCAGACTGTGGAGTTCGATATCAAGGTTCCCGCCGGCGGCGAGAAGGTTATCACTTATACGGTGGAGTACGGTTACTGATGAAGCGGGGCCTGGCGGTATCAGTTTTATTGGCGTTGGCGACGGTAAATTGGGCGCAGGGCCAGAATCAGCCAGACAGCGCGGGAGTTTACTGGATATTACTCCGGGATAAAGGTCCGGATATAGAATCGAGAATAGACGATATTCAGAAAGAGCTTCCGGAGCGAACGATAAAGCGAAGGCTGAAAGGTTCGACTGGTAAAGCGGCGGCCGACGAGTATGATCTTCCAGTTTACGGATCGTATATCGATTTGCTTAAGCCGTATATATTGAAATTGCGGGAGGAGAGCCGCTGGTTGAACGCGGTCAGCGCGGTAGTAGACAGGAGAATGATCGAGACGATAGAAGGGCTGGAATTTGTAACGGGGACCCGACCGGTATCGAGATCAAATCTCAATTCGATCGATTATGAAGTCACCGAATCATGGACGGCCGGCGCAAAATCGGAATATCATCCGGGGGCAGCCCAGGATTACGGGCGATCTTTCGATCAACTGGAACAGATCGATGTCATCTGGGCTCATGAACAGGGGTATCACGGCGAAGGAGTTATCATTTGTTTCCTCGATACGGGATTTCTGACCTATCATCGCGCCTTCAATCAGATGAATATCATAGCGGCCTATGATTTTATCAATGATGACGATTTTGTCGGATACGATGAATCCCAGGATCTGCCTGGTCAGCCGAATCATGGGACCGGGTGTCTGGGTACTATCGGAGGATATTATCCCGGCGAGTTGATCGGCCCGGCGTTCAGGGCGTCGTTTATTCTTTGCAAGACCGAGGATACCGGATCGGAAACAGCGGCGGAGGAGGACTATTATGTGGCCGGATTGGAATGGGGGGAACGTATGGGCGCCGATGTGGCCTCGTCGTCTTTGTCTTATTCCGATTGGTATACGGCCGAGGATTATGACGGCCGGACATGCCTGACAACGATCGCCGCCAATATTGCTTTTCAGAAAGGGATGATACTTTGTTCATCGATGGGAAACAGCGGGCCGGGGAAGTTTACGTTGGGGGCGCCCGCGGATTCGCCGTACTCGCTGGGAATAGGGGCTGTTCGTTGGAACGGCGAACTGGCCGGGTTTTCGTCATGGGGGCCGACCGCCGACGGGAGAATCAAGCCGGATGTCTGCGCCCGCGGGGTGGCTACGGTGGCGGCGACTCCGTTTACGACCGACGGTTTCGGTCTTTGGAACGGAACGTCACTTTCATGTCCTCTGGCGGGGGGAGCGACCGCGCTGGTTGTTCAGGCTCATCCCGACTGGAGCCCGTCGATGGTCAAGGAAGCGTTATTGGAAACATCGGACAAGGCGTCCCATCCAGATATCCGTTTCGGATGGGGGGTATTGAATGTGAAAGACGCCATTAATTATCCGTCGTTTTCCGGGTATCTTGTGGATGAAGATACCCATTTGGGAATATCGGCTGAATTGAGTCTCGACGAGATGGAATCCAGGAAGGTCCATGTTTCTATATCCGACAGTTCGGGCTATTTTCTTTTGGCCAATCTCGAATATGGCAGATATCATATAACTATTCAACCTGCCGGATATCTTCCATTTGAAAAGACAATCGAGATTCCACCGTCGGAAGAATTCGACATTTATCTTAAGAAAGTAAGCAGAGACTAACCTTTTATCGTTCTTGGGATTTGAAGAATAGCCTGTCGGGATCAAAAATACTGCGGGAACTATTATTTACCTTGACAGTAAATTAGAGTAAGGCTATTATGATTTTTATCATGAGGGATTGTGAAAAAAAATTCAAACCGGAGGTGATTGCGTGAAGAAGGCAATAGTAGTCGTAATGGCTTTGAGCCTGTATGTTTTGATGTTTTCCGCGATGGTCGCGGCAGAAGAAGGGGCGGTGCATCAATATATTGGCTCCGCCAAATGCAAAACTTGTCATAACGCAGAGGCCAAAGGCGCTCAGTATGTTAAGTGGTCAGAATCGAAGCACGCCAAGGCTTTCGAAGTATTGGCATCGGAAAAGGCTCTGGAACTGGGCAAGGCGCAAGGCGTTGAGAATCCTCAGACCAGCGACAAATGTTTGAAGTGTCATGTTACCGCGTTTGGAGCTGCGGCCGAGGCTAAGGCGGAGAGTTTCGATCAGAGTGAAGGTATCGGCTGCGAGACCTGCCACGGTCCCGGTTCCGATTACAAGAAGATGACAGTTATGAAGGATCTGGAAGCGGCCAAGGCCGCCGGGTTGATCGTACCTGATGAGAAAACCTGCGTGAAATGTCATAACGATCAGAGCCCGACATTCAAGGAATTCAATTTCGAGACGGCTTACAAAGCCATCGCTCATCCCAAGCCGGCAAAAGCTGAATAAGAAAGAATAGTTTTTTTTAGATCAAGACGGGGGATCCTATGCAGGATCTCCCGTTTTTTTGTTTGTAATTATTCCGTTGGAAGAGAAAATAATCCAGTCAAAAGGAGGTTTATATCCAACAGGTTATTGGTAAAGTATAAATAGTTCGGAGAGGATTTTGGGGTTGTCTCGCTATTTGGAGGGAGTCTTTATTATTAATCAGGGTTTAAGGCTATTTAGGATTTTATCTTTGAGGAATGATGGCGCTTTTTGGTTAACGCAGCTATTATGAACCAGGCCTTTCATCTGTTTTTCGAATTCGAAATGATCGCAACAAAGTTTGCATAGATCCAGGTGTTTTTGCACCTGTTCAGCGTTGGCATTATCCAACTGGGCGTCGAGATATTCGTACAGTTGATCAACAGCTTCCTGACAGGTCATTATTAATTTCCTTTTAGAATGCCTCTCTCTTTGGCGAATTCCCATAACAGTTTCTGGAGGATTTTTCTTCCTCTGAATATTCTCGATTTCACGGTTCCGACGCTAATCCCCAGGATTTCGGAAATTTCCTGGTAACTGAATCCCTCAACATCTGATAACAACACCGCCAGCCTGAATTGTTCCGGGACACTTTCGAGGGCCTTGAGGATATCGTCGGAAACGTAATCTTTGAGCATCTCGGTGACGGCCTCCGCGCCCCTGGCCTGGGATTTATCTGACGCCGATATCTCCTTAACCAGTTCATCGGCCAGGCAGAAATTTTCTATAGCCTGAAAATCGACCATATCGGGTTCGGCCTTTTTTTTGCGGTATCTGGTACGGAAGGTGTTGGTCAGGATGGTAAGAATCCAGGCGCGGGCGTTGGTACCCCGTTCGAATCTGTGGAAGAATCGGAAGGCCTTGAGGAAGGCCTCCTGGACCAGGTCTTCGGCGTCTTTGGGATTGCGGGTCATTCTCAGGGCTATATTATAGAGATTATCGAGGAGCGGAAGGAATAACTCCTCGAACTCTTTGTTTTTCGCTTGATCGTTTCTATTTGGTTCCATAAGATAGACTCTACCATGACAGGTTTGAATTTTCAAATTAAATCCAATCGTTGCTTTTGTCAAGGGCTAATCTCCGTTTGGGCCGCGTTGGCGGTTTCTATCTGTCTGTATACCAGCGTGTTCGGCGGGGAGCTATCGAACAGCAAGAGAGCGTATTGGGTTCTTTTTAGAGATAAGGAGCAGCAACAATCGATAAATCTATCGGATCGGACGCTGGAAAAAAGGAGCCGACTGGCGGAATATTCGGATTATTTATGGTATGACGTTCCAGTCAACGAGGCTTATGTTGATTCGATCAGGGATATGGGCATACAGATTCGGCAGATTTCGCGATGGCTCAACGGGGTGAGCGCGACGGTTGAAGAGAGTCAGTTGACCGATATAGAGAGGTTGGATTTCGTTGCGGAGATCAGACCGGTATCATCATATACCAGGGAGCGGGCGATGCCCGACGAGTATGGCGATATGAGGAGGGGGAAAGCGAGTGTTTTCGATTACGGCGGTTCATATGGCCAGAACGCCATGCTGGGGATTGATTCGCTTCATAATCTCGGTTATTCCGGATCGGGATTGATGATCGGTATAATGGATACCGGATTCGACACATCGCACGTGGCATTCGCGGATATCAGGGCGGACGGCCGGATAACGGCGACCCGTGATTTTATTAATAATGATTTCGATGTCATGGACGGACCGGATTTCCAAAG
>JAHEDG010000010.1 GCA_024641335.1 Candidatus Zixiibacteriota bacterium | reverse complement strand
CGTTCCCGATGAATTCTTTTTGTACCAGAACTACCCCAACCCCTTCAACTCCTCCACCGCCATCAGCTTTTCCCTGCCCCAGTCGTGCGATGTTTCCCTGAAGATATTCGATGTCAACGGCAGGGCGGTTAAGGCGTTGGTCAGTAATAGATTAGACGCAGGGTTTCATTCTGTTGTCTGGGACGGCCTTAATGGCCGGGGAGAGCCGGTCGCGTCGGGTATCTACTTCGTTACTCTCAATGCGGATCGATTCTCGTCTTCCAAAAGGCTATTGCTTCTGAAATAGCTACAAACACTTGACAAATAACCCTGTAACGGGCATATTATCTTTTGAAAGTTAGGCTGTCTAGCGGCTCTGATCGATTTTTGGAAGTAAAGGCGCCAATTTCTGAGAAACCCGCTTCAGTTGGAAATATGTAATCGCGATGTGAGATCCGATTTCGGTTTCGGTCGTATGTTAATTTTCGCCGCGATAAAATCGCTCGAATAGGAAAAGTCGGTTGAGGAGCATGCGATAAATATGGATAATTCCGATTATTATCAAGCTTGTAAAGAATATTTCAACGGACAATACTCCAGGGATGAATCTTATTGGGGCGATCAACCCAATCTTCTTGTGCCGTTGGTTGGCAGCTATCTCGCTCCCGGATCGCGCGCCCTGGTCGTCGGATGCGGCGAGGGGAGAGACGCTCTTTTCCTGGCCCGTCTCGGTTTTGATGTCATAGCCACTGAAATAGCCGAGGAAGGGCTGAACAGGATCCGGCGTATGATGGGGAATAACGGTATTAAGCTCGAGCTGCTTACTCTTGACGCTCATCAGCCACATGATCACCTGGGCTTATTCGATTCGGTATTGCTGATAACAGTTCTCCCGTTTCTTCGATCGGATATGATCTCTGAGAGGATTGAACATTTTAAATCGCTGGTCAAGCCGGGCGGTATTATCTGTGTTCAGACATTCACGGTCGAGGACTCCAATTATAAACAATATATCAAAGAAAAACGGGAATCATTCGGACATAATACCTTCAGGCATTTAAGCAAAAACTATTACATCAGTTTTTTCGATAGAGGCGAACTGGCATCCTATTTCAACGGCTGGGAGTTTATCCATTATAATGAGGGACTTCTCTGGGATAAGCCTCACGGTCAAGAGTCCGATTTTCATCAGCACGGCATGGCGCTAATGATCGCCAGAAAACCGAACCGATAGCCCCGGCTCCGAAATTTTTTCCATATATCGTTATAGTCTAATTACTCTTCCGTCTGTTCCGACGGTATCAACTTTATTATCGCCTTCCCCGGTTCCACCAGATCCCCCGCCGAGAAATGAATCGACTTGACCTGCCCGTTGGTCGGGGATTTTATCTCGTTTTCCATCTTCATCGATTCCACGATCACTAATGATTGCCTGATCTTCACCGAGTCCCCTTCTTTTACCATGATCTTGACAACCTTGCCGGGCATCGGGGTGCTGACCTGATCCTTCGCCCCGAACTCCATGCCGCCGGATAAAAAGCTCTTGGGATCATCCGTAACCTTGCCGAACCTGATCGCTCGTCCGCCGATATAAACGAAAACTGAGTCATCGGATTCCGCCGCGTAAGCCACGATGGAGTTGTTCGAGTCTATCAACGAATAAGAATTAATCGAAATAGGGGAGAGATATAGACGGATCGGCTGATCTCCCATGGAAACCAGGTACCCGTTATTACCGTCGCCCGTTCTATCCGGCTCCATCTTTATACTTTTGATCTCCCCGTTGTACAAAAACTCGTAATTCATATCGTCATTCCTACCGCGCTATCTCCCAATCGCCGATCGTCTGCCAGGGTGATGGTATCTCATCGGTCTTCGATCCCGGCCCCCTTGGCCTCTGCCCGGAAAAATTCGAATGAACAGCCGCCACAGTTAACGCTTGCATTATAATATCATCGCCGCCCAGAGGCTTCCAGTCGGGCATATTCGTCGAAATAAAATTCGTAAACGTATTCCCGGACAAAAATTCGGGATGAACGATAACATCCCTCAAAAACTCGATATCGGTCTTTATACCCAGTATCGGAAAATCACCGAGCGCGGCGGCTATGCGACGGCAGGCTATCTCTCTGCTCGGCGCCCAGGCTATCAGCTTCGAGAGTATCGGATCGTAATATACCGATACCTCGCCCCCGGATTGAACACCGCAATCATGGCGGATTCCCGGTCCTGAGGGTTCCCTCATGAAAAGGATCTTTCCGGCTGACGGCAGAAAATTGTTTTCCGGATCTTCCGCGTATATCCGGCACTCTATGGCATGACCCCGCTGACTCAATTGATCCTGCCTTAGCCAAAGCTTCTCGCCCATCGCTATCCTTATCTGGGCGTGAACAAGATCTATTCCGCAAACAAGCTCTGTTACCGGGTGCTCCACCTGCAGACGGGCGTTGACTTCGAGAAAATAGAAATTGCTATTTTCGTCGAGTAAAAATTCAACCGTGCCGGCATTGGAGTATTTGGAGACTTCGACAACCTTAAGAGCCGTAGCTCCCATACGGTCGCGCAAGTCATCGTTCAGGGCGGGCGAGGGGCTCTCCTCGATAATCTTCTGGTGCCGTCTCTGAATCGAGCATTCTCGCTCAAAAAGATGGACGGCGTTGCCGTGCTTGTCGGCCAATACCTGGAATTCGACATGACGGGGCTTCTCGATATATTTTTCGAGATATACCGATGGATCGCCGAAGGCTGATTTCGCCTCGCGCATCCCGGCTTCCGCCGCCGATACTAACTCGTCCCTATTCCTGGCCACTCTCATTCCTTTGCCGCCGCCGCCCGCTGATGCTTTCAGGAGTACGGGGTATCCGATCTTCTCAGCTTCGGCCACACACTCCTCTATATCGACGCTTTTCCCCTTCATGCCCGGTATCAACGGTATTCCGGCTTTCTCGGTAACCGCTCTTGACGCTACCTTGTCCCCCACTAATTTCATCGATTTCGAATCCGGACCGATGAAAACAATCCCTTCCTTCTCGCAACGTTCCGCGAAAAGATGATTCTCCGCCAAAAAACCATAGCCGGGATGAACAGCCTCGGCTCCTGATTCCTTAACCGCATTTATTACAGCGTCAATATTGAGATAACTTTCCTGCGGAGGTGCCTCCCCTATGAGGATCGCTTCGTCGGCCGATTGCACATGCACCGAGCTTCTGTCAATCGCCGAATAGACTGCCACCGACCGGATTCCCAATTCCCGGCAGGCTTTCATTACCCGCACGGCGATCTCGCCTCTGTTGGCTATCAATATTTTCTTAAACATCGTTCTCTGCTGCAGGTCTGGTTTCCTGAAAACCTGACAATTCTTGTCCCGCGAGTCAGGGCTTGACCCGACCTCTCCCAATCACTCCTTATACCACTTCGGCTTACGTTTCTCGAAAAACGCCTTCATACCCTCCTGGCCTTCCTCGCCCATCCTCAATTTGGCTATGATCTCGGCAGTATATCTGCCCACCTCCGGCTCAGGGATATTCGGCGTATTCGCCAGCAATTGCTTGCACCATTCCAACGCCTTCGGGCCGCTTGATAAAAGCTGATTGACCCTCGCGGCCACAGCCTCGTCGAGCTTATCTTTCGGCGCAACTTCATTGGCCAGCCCGGCCGATTTTGCCTTCTCCGCAGTCAAACGCTCTCCGGTCAGAAAATACTCCCGGGCGTTTTTATCACCCATTCTTCTGATCACGTAAGGGGAGATGCAGGCCGGAACCAATCCGATTTTCACTTCGCTCAGGCTGAATACCGCCTTTTCCGACGCTATCACAATATCGCAGACCGCCGCCAGACCGCATCCGCCGCCGATAGCCGGGCCATTGACACGCGCGATAGTGGGCAACGGACAGCTGAACATCAGATGAAACATTTCCGCTAATTTCAGGGAATCCGATAGATTCTCCTCGTAAGTATAGTCGACGACATCTCTCATCCAGTTAAGATCGGCTCCCGCGCAGAAACCCTTTCCCTCACCTGTTAGGACGACCACGCGCAGATCATCCCGCGAATTAATACTTCTGAAAGCGTCGGCGATTTCCGATATCATATCGGCGTTAAACGCGTTCCGGACATCGGGACGATTCAGTATGATCCTGATAACGTTTTTGCTCTCTTCGAGTCTTATGGTCTTGTATTTTGTTGATAATGCCACTCTGGATAATCCTACATCCTGAAAACGCCGTATTTTTGATCGGGGATGGGAGCGTTAAGCGAGGCCGAAATCGCCAGCGCCAGCACGTTTCTGGTATCGAGCGGATCTATTATTCCATCGTCCCATACACGGGCGGCGCTGAAATAGGGTGATCCTTCATGCTCGTATTTTTCGAGAATCGGAGACAGGAACTTCTCTTCCTCCTCTTTGGTCATCGATTTTCCGGCAAGCTCCAGGCCGCGTTTCCTGACAGTCAAAAGCACGTTGCCCGCCTGTTCGCCTCCCATAACACTGATCTTGGCGCTCGGCCACATCCAGAGGAACCTCGGTTCGTAGCCCCGTCCGCACATAGCGTAATTGCCGGCTCCGTAAGAGCCGCCTATTATAATCGTAAATTTGGGAACATCGGCGTTGGCCACAGCGTGCACCATCTTGGCCCCGTTTCTGGCTATGCCTCCATGCTCGTAGTCCTTGCCGATTATAAACCCGGTGATATTCTGCAAAAACAGCAAGGGGATCTTTCTCATGGTGCAGAGCTCGATAAAATGTGCCCCCTTGACCGCGCTCTCCGAAAATAATACGCCGTTGCTGGCCACAATACCGATCGGATATCCCATAATACGCGCGAAACCGCAGACTAATGTTTGCCCGTAGAGCTCCTTGAATTCCTGAAACTCGCTGTTATCCGCTATGCGGGCTATTATCTCCCGCATATCGAACGATTTGCGAATATCCCTCTGTACTATACCGTAAAGTTCCGATGGATCATACTTCGGCTCGGCCGGCTCGCGTCTGCCGATATCGAATTTTTTTGATGCGCCCAGGTTCTCGATGATATTGCGGGTAATCTGCAGAGCGTGTTCGTCGTTCTGGGCATAGTGATCCGCCGTCCCCGATATGCGGCAATGGACGTCGGCGCCGCCGAGTTCCTCGTCGGTCACATCAGCGCCGGTAGCGGCCTTAACCAATGGCGGTCCGCCTATGAAAATCGTGCCTTGATTCCGAACGATTACCGCCTCGTCGCTCATCGCCGGCACATAAGCGCCGCCGGCGGTGCATGATCCCATAACCACCGCTATTTGTGATATCCCTTCAGCCGATAATCTGGCCTGGTTATAAAAAATACTGCCGAAATGCCCCTTATCCGGGAAAACATCTTTTTGATGAGGCAAAAATACTCCGCCGGAATCGACCAGGTACACGCAGGGGAGTTTGTTGCGAAGAGCGATCTCCTGCGCGCGGATATGCTTTTTAATGGTCATGGGATAATAAGTCCCCCCCTTGACCGTGGCGTCGTTAGCCACCACCATCACTTCTCGCCCGTGGACGATTCCGATACCGGTTATTACTCCGGCGGCGGGGGCTTCATTATCATACATATCGTCTGCCGCCAGAGGAGATAATTCCAAAAACGGCGTATTCCGGTCGAACAACTTCTTAACCCGATCGCGGGTCAGGAGCTTGCCCCTCTTAAGATGCTTCTCCCGAGCCTTTTCAGGTCCGCCTTCGCGGGCTGCGGCCAGCTTTTCCTTCAGCCGGGCCACGCTCTTTTGAAGATGCTCGAAGTTTTGTTTGTATTCGATACTATTGGTATCGATTTTGGATTGAATTTGAAACACTAAAGTTTCCTATCGTCTTTGATTGATGCGTCAGGATGTCGGCCTGAAAAACGGGCTCCTTCCTGACACATCCTTTCTTTATTTCTACTCCGGCACGCATTTATAACCATAGTTGATTATACCGCCGTGTCCTTCCTGTTGAACCTTGCGGAACTCCAGACGGACAGACATGCCGATTTTTATTTCCTCCGGACCGCAATCTGCCACCTGGCAGAGAACACGGACACCGTCTCCCACGTCTACTATGGCTACCGGATACGGCGCTTCATCGGTGAATTGAGTTGGCGCCACCCGTATGACCGTGTATGTCTCCACCGTTCCCTTGTCGTTTATGCGCGTATTTTCGAATTCCCTCGAACGGCATTCAGGACATACTATCCTGGGCGGGAACGAAACCTTGCCGCACTTTTTGCATTTGGCCGCCTCGAAACGGTATCTCTGCGGAATCTCTCTCCAGTATTTAGGGGCTGACATCTTACATTCCCTCCAATATATGAACCACACTGCTGGCGCCGCTGCCGCCCATATTCTGCGCCAACCCGATATCCGCCTTTTTCAATTGACGATCCTTATCGGCCTCGCCGCGGATCTGCTTGGTAAGCTCCACGATCTGCGCTACACCGGTCGCTCCCACCGGGTGGCCCTTCGATTTTAGTCCGCCGCTGACATTCACCGGAAATTTGCCGGTCATCGCCGTAGTGCCGTCTGCCGTGGCCGGGCCGCCTTTGCCTTGGGCCGCGATACCTAATGCCTCGATTACCATTATCTCTGCGATACTGAAACAATCGTGAACCTCGGCGAAATTTATATCGTTGATCTTTCTGCCGGCCATATCCAACGCCTGTTTGGCGGCTATGGCGGTCGATTTTAAGCTGGAAAGATCCTCGCGCTGGGCCAGTTGTATCGTATCCGACGCGTGACCCGAACCGATTACCTTGACCAGACGTTTCTTGGTGAGCGATTTGGCCTTATCCATCGAGCAAAGAATGACAGCCGCCGAACCGTCGGTGATAGGGGAGCAATCCAAAAGAGTTAATGGATCGGAAACCATTACCGCGTTCTTTACCTGGTCCAGCGATACTTCCATCCTGAACTGGGCCAGCGAGTTTTTAGCGCCGTTGTAATGGTTCTTAACAGATACCTGCGCCAATTGATCCCGGGTGGTGCCGTATTTTTTCATATGATGATTGGCCATCATGGCGTAAAGCCCGGGGAAAGTAACCCCGTTGTAAACTTCGTATTCCTGGTCGGCCGCGGTGGCCAACGCGAACGTCGCCCCGCCGCCGTCGACATCGGTCATCTTCTCGACTCCGGCGGCCATGACGATATCGGCCATTCCCGACGCTACATGCATGTAGGCCGATCTGAAGGCCGCTCCGCCGGACGCGCAGGCTGATTCCACTCGTGTTCCGGGTACAGGGCAGATCCCCGAATAATCGGGGCCCATGGAGCCTAAATGCTCCTGGTCGGTGAAAAGTCCTGACGACATACAACCTATATACATCGCCTCGACCTCTTCTATCCCGGCGTCATCAAGGGCCATCAGGGCGCTTTGGGCGATCAAATCGCGAAGGGATGTTTCCCAAAGCTCGCCCCATTTGTTCATCCCGACCCCGATTACTGCCACATCTCTCATGTTTATTCCTCCAATAATAAATATTCTTCAGTGTATGGTGTTTCCTATTTTCTACCCCTTATCGCCCAGGCTCGCGCCAATAACGCAATTGAGCCGTCGTTTTCGGATGGGACTTTCACTCGTAGAATCTCCTTCAGGGCTTTTAGCTGGTGATCGTTAAGCGAAGCGCAATAACTCCCGGCCGGCCCCTGCCCCGAAGTGAAGGGCTGCCAGAAATCATCGAAATCTCGAAATGGCGTGGGAATATCGATCGCTGTCATTTCGATTTCTCCGAAGCCGGCTGAGGAGAAAAGGCGCTTCAAAGCGTCGGCTTTGCAGATCCCGAACCTCACGCCCTCGTGCAAACTTGCCTGCCGGGGATCTAGCTCGACAACGGCATCCCAGAAGTAACGCAGAAATTGCATGCCCTCAGAGTAATCCCAGACATAGGCAGCGATAATACCGCCCCTGCAGATTGCCTGTCCCATCAATGCCAGACTCTCGACGGGTTCAGGCAAAAAATTAAGCACCAAACTCGAAACGATAACGTCGTATTGCTCGGTATCAGACCCTATCGACGCGATTTCGCCTTCCTTGAATAGCGCTCGCTTATCCGATGTTCGGGCGCGGCAATAAGCGATATAGGCTTCGGATGGATCGATTGCCGTTATCGTCGTTGGATCCGCCGCTGTCAAGATCGCCCGGGTAAGAGCGCCAGTCCCACAGCCGATTTCTAGCCAGCGGAGCCGAGGCTCGATATTCAGCCATTTCAAGAAACGCTCGGCCACCGAATGGCTCCATCGTCCCATAAATTCTTCATAGGACCCGGCGCTTTTCCAGCTGTCGCTTGCGACCTTTTTATAACCTGTATTCTTCAAATTCTTCCGCCCTGATTCCAAACCGCGAAACGGATTATTCGCCTCTTAACTTGATTTTGCCCCTGAACTTCGTATAGGTGCCGTAATCAAGATATCTTCTTCTTTCGGTATCCAGCATGGCCCGGGTATGAGGCGCCATATTCTGGACCTCTTTGATTCTATCAGTTACTTTCCAGATAAAACCGTCGCTGCCGGCCCCGGAGCCGTAAGACGCCATAAAAATCCAGTCTCCCGGCTTGGCCACGTCTAAAATCGCGGTCAGACCAATAGGAGAGGCTCCCGAATAAGTATTGCCGAGCGTCGGACAGAGCCAGCCCTGTTTCATCTGTGCTTCGGTGAATCCGAGCTTCTTGCCGACAGTCATCGGGAATTTACCGTTGGGCTGATGAAATACCGCGAAAGCGAAATCCGCGGGTTTCATCTTCGATTTTTCCAAAAGGGCTGTAGCGCATCCTGTTATTGTTCTGAAATATGCCGGCTCCCCGGTAAATCGGGAGGCGTGGCTGGGGTAAAACTGATGCTCTCTACGCCAAAAATCGGGGGTGTCAGTCATGAAAGAATGCGTGTGATGGCATTCAGCTAATATTTTCTCCTTGCCGAATATAAAAGACGCCGCGCCGGCTGACGCTGAATACTCCAACGCGTCCCCGGGAGCTCCCTGCGACGTATCCGCTCCGACTCCGACACCGTACTTGATTTCGCCAGCCTTAACCAGACTCATGGCCACAAACATCCCCTCTGAACCCGCTTTGCAGGCGAATTCGAAATCGGCGCAATGACAATCGGGAGTGGCCCCGATGGCCTCGGCCAGGGTTGTTCCCGACGGCTTAACCGCATAGGGGTGAGATTCCGAACCGACATACACCGCTCCGATTTCGCCAGGGTCGATTCCGGCCCGCTTAATGGCGTTCTTGGTCGCTTCCACCGCCATAGTTATCGTATCCTGGTCGGGCGACGGTACTGATTTTTCCTGAAGCATCAGCCCTTTTTTGTAGCTGGGAGCGTCGGCCCCCCAGACCTTGGCGATCTCCTCGACCTTAATCCGGTTTCTGGGTATGTATGCTCCGTAACCGATTATTCCTACCATAAAAATCCTTTCCTCGTTGTATATTTCGAAAGGCCAAAGTTCATCGTTTCCATAATGGCTGGTAATCTAAAATCTGGATGAGTTAATGTCAACTTATTTGGCCCGGAACCAGCCCCTGCACTCCGGTTCAGGAGCCTTTTTCGATACCGCTTGATAATTCTAATATCTCATAAGCTCCTAAATATCACCGGGATCGAGTTTTTTTCAAATTCGAATTGATTATCGAGCATATAAACAATATAATAAGAAATCACCGTTGATCAAACCGGGTGTTTTTGAGGGTATTAATGAAAAAAATCACAAAGTTCGCGGTTTTAACCACTCTGGCCGCTGCTATCCTCACCGTCTCTTGCGGGGTTTTTGTTCAGCCCGACGATGCCTACCTGAAAAATTACACCAAAGCCCATCAATTTATGGTCCAAAATCTGCCCCAGAAGGCCATTCCGTATTTCAGGAAAACCTTAAAACAAAGAAACAATTTCGCTCCGGCTTATCATGAATTGGCTGTTTGCTACCAGCAGATAGGTTTGGATGATAGCGCTATTGTTTACTATACCGGGGCTATTGTCTATAATCCCGCCAATGTCGACGCTTACCAGTCAATCGGTAATATTTACTATATGCAGGGCAACTATGATGATGCTTTGATCTGGTACGATCGGGCAGCCGACATAGACAATCTCTATCCCAGAACTTATCAGAATATGGCCACTATCTGGCTTGCGCGCGGCAATCTTCGGATGGCCAAAAAATATTTCGGTATGGCTGTAACCGTCGACGCTACTTATCCGCGGGGATATTACGGCCTGGGGTTAGTCGCTTGGAAAGAGGGGGATACCGCCGAGGCTGAAGCGAAGTTCCTCGACGCTGTCAGGGTTGGCTCGATGCCCGAGGCCATTTTTATGCTCGGCCAACTCTATTATGAGCAGAAAAAGTATGACAGATCCAGGGAGTGGTTTGAGAAGTATCTCGAAAAGGAACCGACCGGCCAATGGGCCGACAAAGCCCGTGACACGATCTTTTTGATAAAACAGCAAAAGTAGGCCAGATTGATGCGTGATGCGTCAGGATGGAATGAATTGACATCCTGACGCGCCGGGAACGAACCCTGTCATTCCCGCGGAAGTCCTACGGACCCGTATGGGCGGGAATCCAGAAGCGGGACAATGGGAAGGATAATGTAAGTCGGTAACTTGTCTGCCGACAGCGAAAATTACGGTGTCTTATGCTGACAATTAAAAAAACGATACGGAAGAAATGGTACGACAATAAGAAACTATTTGAAGGTATCGTCTTTAATAAGTATTTTATTCCATTCGAATCTGAATATAAAATATTGACACAGCAAATGGAAAATTATTTAACCGGAGATCAAAACGCTTCATTATCGAAAGCCGAGTCCTACATAGTAGATGTCTTGCACTCGTTTTCAGGTACCGTTAGAATATTTTCAGATTTGGAAAACTGCATTTTCCTATTGAGCAGATTTCCTTCGGCGAGTTATTTGAAAAGTGTTAAAATGAGACAGATTGATTATTTTCTTTACAATCAAAAGATGTTTTACATATTACTTGTTTCACTTGAAGATGTGTGTCTTGCCTTAATAAATAAAACATACGAATTCGGTCTTAGAGATCAAGACGCAAAATTCCAGATCATTTATAATTCACCTCGGATTAGGAGGAGTACTATCAAGAAACGGCTTTCAACGGTGCACAAATTCTTGGAAGAGCATCGAAAATTCCGAAACATAACTATCCATCAGGCAAAAACAACCCGGTCAGAAGATATGGGAAAACTGTTTCTTGAAAGCATGTTCATGGATATTTTACCAGAAGAGGAAAAACCGCAATTTCGTCTTCCAAAAATATATACGAAAATTGTTTTTGAAAGGGAATTTCAGCAATGTATTGAAGCCCAAGCTACTATGTATAAATTAATTTCGGATTTGCTCCTAGTAATAATTGAGCGAGCGATTGTGGAGAAAAGACAGATGATTGCCGCGAAAAAGGGTCGTGAGATCGTCGCATTAGAAGATTACTTGAAAAGAAAGAAAAAACAGTAAATAATAAATAACATAGTATCCCGTTAAATAAATACTTGGTGTAAGGAGGAATAAATGGCTGGTGAAGCTGTAATATTATCAGCGTGCCGATCGGCGATAGGGAATTTCTTAGGCGGTCTCTCAAACTTTACCGCCCCGCAATTAGGGGCGCTGGCGATAAAAGAAGCGGTAAAACGGGCCGGTATCGACCCTAATGATATCGACGAGGTAATCATGGGGCAGGTAGTGCAGGGCGGCTCCAATCAGGCCCCCGGCCGTCAGGCGGCCATGCACGGCGGGATACCGTCGAAAGTCCCCGCGCTGACCATCAACAAAGTCTGCGGTTCGGGCTTAAAAGCGGTCATGCTCTCAGCCCAGGCGATCAAAGCCGGCGACGGCCATCTGTTTGTAGCTGGAGGGCAGGAATCGATGTCTAACACGCCGTACGCTCTGCACGGGGCTAAAGGCGGATTGAAATTCGGGCATAAGCAATTAGTGGACTTGATGATCACCGACGGCCTCTGGGACTCGTTCAACGATTACCATATGGGTAGCGCCGCCGAATATACCGCCGTAAAAGCCAAGCTGACCCGTCAAATGTTGGATGAATATTCGGCCAATTCACAGCAAAAAGCGGGCAAAGCGATGGCCGACGGTAAGTTCAAAACCGAAATATTCCCGATCGAGATTGCCCAGCGTAAAGGCGATCCGGTCGTTTTCGATACTGATGAATGTCCTCGTCCGCAAACGACCGTGGAGACGCTGGCTAAGCTCAGGCCGGCCTTTCAAAAAGACGGGATAATCACGGCCGGCAACGCTCCGGGCTTAAACGACGGTTCATCAGCGGTCATAGTTTCATCGATAGAATATGCACAAAAGCATAGCCACAAACCGCTGGCTAAAATTATCGCCTACGCGGCGGCGGGCACCGATCCCCAGGATCTCTTTTTCGCGCCAATCTACGCTGTGCAAAATTTGATGAAGAAGATGAATGTCAAGATCGGCCATTGGGACCTGATCGAGGCCAACGAGGCCTTCGCTGCCCAATGCTTAGCCGACGGCAACGAGCTCGGCTGGGATTACAATAAGGTCAATGTAAACGGCGGAGCGATAGCCCTGGGTCACCCGATCGGAGCCTCCGGCTCCAGGATATTGACCACGTTGATATACGCTCTCAAGGACCGCGGGCTTAAGACCGGCATGGCAACATTATGCCTCGGCGGCGGCAATGCGGTCGCGTTAGCGATAGAAATGATGTAGTTCAAAACCCTCGCGGTTTTGACACACAGATCGCAGGTCAAATCTCTCCGGGATCTGACCATCGGGAGAGGTTAATTAGCCGTAGGTCGGGAGCCCTGCGCTCCCGGCTATTAGAATAAATCCCTTTAACCGGGGAGGAAATTTATGATTAATAAATTCCTAATCACCCTGATTGGCACCTTGTTGTTCATGGGTTGCTCCACAAAAAACACTGAGCCTGAGTATATCGGGGCCACCGCATTTCCTTTAGAGACAGGCGCCCGTTGGGAATATGTTAAGTGGTATCTCGATATTCCATTTGCCGATTCCGCGGTAACCGATACTCAAACATTCGTGATCTATCGTCGGGTAATAGGCCAGGATACCATAATCAACTCAACCCAGACCTTCCTTGTCGATGATTCCACCTTTCGTGACGACCCCGGGGTTCCTCCCGATTCTTTCGTATTCAGATATTGGTACGGTCTTTCGGCCGGACAACTATTACAGTTCGCCTCTAGTTCGTTTTTGCCGGGCGAAACTCCGGTTCCTTTATATTTTTCAACTCCCCGCGTTATTCTTGATTTCCCGCTTTTTCCCGGAAAGGCCTTCCCGGTTTATCAAACCGATATCGCCGATATTTACAGCAGCGTCGTCGGTATCGAGAATATCGCTGTGGGCAGCGGTATTGTTAAATGCGACGTCGTTCGAACGAGGGCGCTCGATTCCAATACCGGGCATCAATTTTTCGATTCGTACTGGTGGTATTCCAATGATGGTCTGATTCGATCAGAGATTGATTACGGTGTTGATATTCGAAGAGACGAACTGGGTAATCCCATCGATTCCGCCCGGGCGATAGAGATAATGGAACTTATCGATTATCAGATAAACGGTTGATAAATTTCGAACCTTTAATTCGAGGAGTGACGGTAATGTTGAAATTAGCTGTTTTCACAATATTAATCGCTCTGCTCGTACTTAGTTTGGCCTGCGGAGACGGACCGTCGAAACCGGGTAGAACACCGACCTCCGGTTTCCCTTTGACAACTGACAGCAGATGGGTCTATGATGGATTTATGATCGATTATCCCTTCAACGATTCCGCTTTGGCCGATACAATCAGAAGAGAGATCTCCAGGCATGTTATCGGCCCCGATACCGCCTTCGATATCGCCGGCCTGGTTGCTCTCGAAGATACGATTATCACTACCGCGGCCGATCTGATCGACACATCTATCGCCAGATATCTGGTTAAAATAGACAACGGCAGACTGAAAGAATATGCGGCGGATATCTACAACCCCGGTTCGGAGCCCCATCCGCTTCTTAATGATCAGCCCGGGATTTGGCTTGATTTTCCTCTGTCGAATGGTAAGGGCTGGCTTTGCTGGAGCCATATGCAGGGAAGTAAATCGAGCTTTGTCGCCGGCACGGAGTATCTGGATATTATGGCCGGTTATTTTCTCTGCGACGTTGTCAGCAGCCATATTTCTGACGTCATGATACCGAATCCGAATGTCGTTATATCTTTCTACGATTGGTATACGGATGACGGATTGGTAAAATCTCAAATGGATTTTGGCGTTCATTATGTTCGCGATGAATTCGGTAATCTTATCGATTCGGTCAGGACCGTAGAAACCTGGAACCTGATGGAGAAACAGATACAGAGTGAATTATAGTTTGCCATAATAAACGAAAGGAAATAGCGCCTGACAAGTCGCGCTTTAGTAAGGCCATAAGAAAGCAAGAACCTGATAAAAAAATGATGGCCCGACAGGCGGGTCGCAATTTATATGATAGTGGAAATGAAAATAGCCGCGATCATGATGCCGCGGAAGAGATTAACAACAATGGAAGGATTAATAAATGAAGATTAAGAAGATCGCGGTGGTAGGCGGCGGCACTATGGGCAACGGTATCGCTCATGTGTTCGCGCAGAATGGATTCGAGACTCTGTTAGTGGAAACCGGACAGGAATATCTGGATAAGGCGATGGCGACTATTAAAAAGAACCTGGATCGTCAGGCGAAAAAAGGGGAGATCTCGGCCGACAATATTTCCGCCATAACAGGCCGTATCAAGCCGACTCTGAAAATCGAGGACGCCAAAACGGCTGATCTGGCTATTGAGGCCGTTTATGAGGACGGCCATGTCAAAGCCGAAATATTCGAAGCGCTCGATTCTGTTTGTAAGAGCGAAACTATCTTCGCTTCGAATACGTCGTCGCTCCCTATAACCGCTATGGCTTCCGATACCACACGGCCCGATAGATTTATAGGTATGCATTTCATGAACCCCGTACCCATGATGAAGCTGGTCGAGATTATCCGGGGACACGCTACCTCCGATGAAACCTACAAAACCATCCATGATTTATCGATCGCGATAGGCAAAACACCGGTTGAGGTCAACGATTATCCCGGCTTCATATCCAACCGGGTGCTCATGCCGATGATCAACGAGGCCGCTTTTTGCCTAATGGAAGGCGTGGCCAAAGCCGAAGATATCGATACGGTCATGAAACTGGGCATGAATCATCCTATGGGACCGTTGACCCTGGCCGATTTTATCGGTTTGGACGTTTGTCTTGACATTATGAACGTTTTGTATGAAGGTTACTCTGATTCTAAATATCGTCCCTGCCCGCTGCTCAAGAAGCTGGTCATGGCCGGATACCTGGGACGAAAATCGGGCCGGGGTTTTTACGATTACGGCAAATAGTTCGACAATTGATTTTTAGATACTCGATGAGGTGGTGTAATGGATTTTGAATTGGGCGAAGACCAGATATTGATGCGCGACGCGGCCCGGGAATTTGCCGAGAAAAAACTCATCCCCATTGCCGAAAAAATGGATGAGGAAGAGGCTGTCCCGCCGGAAATATACAAAGAGCTGGCCGATCTCGGATATTTCGGCATGCTCCTCCCGGAAAAATACGGAGGATTGGAGCTCGATAGCCTTTCCTATGTCTGCGCCATGGAGGAACTGGCCCGCGGATCAGCCGGTGTCATGATCGGTCTTTCCGTGCATAACTCCCTTTGTTGCGGAGCGGTCCATAACTGGGGTTCCGATTTCCTGAAAGACAAGTATCTCCCTTCCATGGCTTCGGGTGAATTTTTCGGCTCATATTGCCTTTCAGAACCGGATGCCGGAACAGATGCCGGTTCCCTCAAATGTACCGCCGATGAAAAAGGCGATAAATTCATTCTTAACGGTACAAAATCATGGATAACATCGGCTGGAGTAGCTAAAGTTTTTATAGTCTTCGCTCTGACCGACAGGTCATTGGGTCCCAAAGGCATATCCTGTTTTATAGTTGATAAAGATACCCCGGGATTGAGTCTGGGGGCTAAAGAGAAAAAAATGGGAATCAAACCCTCGGATACCCGCGAAGTTTCTTTCGTCGATTGCGAAATACCAAAAGAGAATCTGATCGGCGAAAAAAATCACGGTTTCAAGGTCGCCTTGTCTCTTCTTGACGGTGGCAGGATGGGAGTCGCCGCACAGGGAGTCGGTATTGCCCAGGCCGCTTTCGAGGAAGCCTACAAATACGCTCATCAACGGGAGCAGTTCGATCAGCCTATCGCCAACTTCCAGACTATTCAGTTCAAACTCGCGGATATGGCCCTGAAAATCGAGGCTGCCAGACTGCTGACCTATTCGGCGGCCTGGAAAAAAGACAAACTCGGCAGGGAAGCCTCCAAATTCATCTCTATGGCCAAACTGCAAGCCTCCGAAACAGCTAATTGGGTGGCTAATGAAGCCGTGCAGATTCATGGGGGGTACGGCTACGTGAAAGAATATCCTGTCGAAAGATATTTCCGAGATGCCCGGGTAACTGAAATATACGAGGGAACGTCGGAAGCGCAGCGTATGGTAATTTTCAGAAACCTGGGGAAAAAATAAAATGTGGACATCAGATAAACATGACAAATACAGATCGAAAATCAGAGAATTCGCGCTCGCCGAAATACTGCCGTTAACAACCAAAATCGACAGAGAACAGGTTTTCCCCGATGAACTGGTCGCCAGACTCAATAAGTTCGGGCTTCTGGGAATGGTGGTCGATGAAAAATACGGCGGCACACTCTCCGACACGATGACCTATATTATCGCTGTCGAGGAAGTATCACGCGTTTGCGGGTCAACCGGAATAACTCTGGCCGCTCATAACTCTCTCGGATGCTGGCCGATTTATGAATTCGGAACAGAAGAACAAAAAAAGAAATTTCTACCGGCCATTACTACCGGCGGAGATCTGGCCGGATTCGGATTGACCGAGCCCGGAGCAGGTTCCGATGCCGGCGGCACCAGGACATTCGCCGAAAAAACCGATGGCGGCTTCAAGGTCAACGGGACCAAATGCTGGATCACCAACGCCGGAGTAGCCTCCACATTTGTCTTTACCGCCAGAACATCATATGAACCGGGATCGCATTCCATCTCATCCTTCATCATGAAATCGGGTACTGCCGGTTTTTCGTCAGGGAAAAAAGAAAATAAAATGGGGCTTAGAGGCTCAGATACTCGGTTTCTGCATTTTGACGACTGTTTCGTTCCTGATTCAGACCTGCTCGGCGAAACAGGTTCCGGATTCAAGCAATTCATGAAAACCCTCGATGGCGGACGGATCTCTATCGGAGCTATGGCTCTAGGTCTGGCCCAGGGGGCCTTCGACGTGGCCGTGAAATACGCCAAAAACCGCAAACAATTCGGTAAGGCTATAGGAGATTACCAGGGCATAGGTTTTAAGCTGGCCGATATGGCCACAAGAATTCAGGCCGCCAGGCATCTTGTTTACCACGCCGCCAGCCTTAAAGACGAAGGGAAAAGACGTTATTCCAAAGAATCGGCTATGGCCAAGCTTTACGCTTCCGAAGTCGGAAATTTCGTCACTTATCAGGCCATCCAGATTCTCGGAGCGGAAGGCTATGGCGATCGTTACCCGGTAGAGCGAATGTACCGGGATGTCAAACTTTGCGAAATAGGCGAGGGAACTTCCGAGATACAAAGGCTGGTTATCTCCCGTATGCTGCTTAAGGAAACAGAATAGAAGGGAATATAATGCGCGATATAATAGAAATCTTCTTAATAATAGCCGTCTGGCTCTTTGTCACCAGATACCTTTTCCCCAGAGCCGGGATACAGTCGTGAGGCGTTCCGCCTGACCGTTCCGTCGGAACGGATGACAGTAAAAAATGCGATTGATAGCCCTATATTGCTCTGTTAATTCGTCAAGAAACTCGAGCTTTCCTTGTATTGTCAGCTCTCTCTGCCGGCGGCCTCGATTTTGCCAGAATTCCGGAATTTCCTATCCTGATATACTCCAGCTCGGCTGTGATAATGTTCTACTTTACTAATTGGCTCATATTCATATATTTCGATCAGGCAGTGCTTTTATCTTCGTTTATTGCCCTTTTGTAACTAAGAAAAATAAAGGAATTCCAAAACCTCTAATAGGGAGGATCTCTTGATTAGACTTTTTGTTTTTATCCCGCTTTTAACTATAGCCATTGCCCTTTCTTCACCTGCCGCTATTATCAATGTCCCCGGAGAATATAGCGCTATCCAGGCGGGTATTGACGCTTCTTCACCCGGCGATACAGTCCTGGTTCAGCCCGGAACCTATCTTGAGAATATAAATTACAACGGCCGCAACATTGTTGTCGGCTCGCTTTTCTTAACTTCGGGAGACATCGTTCATATCCAAACCACCATTATCGATGGCCATTCTGCCGGAACAGTCGTGCTCATGGAAAGCGGAGAAACTAACTCCGCGGCTCTGATCGGTTTTACGCTTATCGGAGGTAACGGATCCTTTGGCGGGGGGATCTCTTGCGCCAGCGGCTCAAATCCGCTTATCGCCTTCAATATTATAAAGCAGAATTCCGCGGGCCAGAGTGGCGGAGGCATATCCTGCTGGCAAAACTGCGATCCGCTTATCAAGAATACAGTAATCTACGGCAACTCTACGGCCTCGTTCGGAGGCGGGATATCTTTGAGCGCGAATTGCGATCCGGTTATTTCCAACTGCGTAATAGCCGGAAATACAGCCCCCAGTGCCGGAGGCGCCGGTATCTCATCCTGGTCATCCAATCCGGTTATCAGCAATACAATTATCTGGGGAAATAACAGCGACCAGATCACCGGAACCGTCAGTATCACTTACAGCGATATTCAGGGGGGATGGAGCGGACAGGGGAATATTAATCAAAATCCGCTCTTTCGGGACCCGGCCGCCGGAGATTATCATCTGATGGCCATCTCTTGCGGCAGCGGAAGCGATTCACCCTGCATTGATTCCGGCGATCCTGATTTAACTGAAACCCGTCTCGAATGTATCTGGGGTCTCGGTACAAATCTCTGTGACATGGGGGCGTTTGGCGCGGTCCTGGCTCCTGGTGGCGGGGGAGGCTGCGTCTATGTTGTCGGCGATATCAATGGCGACGGAACCACTAACGGTCTCGACGTGGTCTATTTAGTCAATTTCCTTAAAGGCGGCCCGCCTCCGCCGGATATCTGTGATTGTCCTCCACATGGTGATTTTATGGTCACCGTCGATGTCAATGGAAGCTGTTCGATAAACGGGCTGGATGTTACTTATCTGGTAGGTTATTTCAAAGGTGGCCCGAACTTGATTCCCTGCGCCGATTGCCCACCAACGGAGTAATCTGATGCTTCCGGCTGTATTGCCGAAGCAATGACGCCATTTCCTCGGTCGTCAGGTCCCTTTTCGAGCCGCGGGCCGAACATGACGACATGGGAGCCGTTAGGATAATTCCCCGCCGCAATATTATTATAAACTTGAAACTCATTGTCATTTATCGTAGTAATAGATCTATAATGAAAACGATAAAAGGAGTACAAAATGGCCTTTAGAATAGAGAAAGATTCATTGGGCGACGTCAAGGTCCCCGAAAACGCCTACTGGGGTGCCCAGACTCAACGGGCGATCGAGAATTTCCCCATTTCCGGGATTAAGGCGCATCCGGCTTTTATCCTGGCCTCGGCCCATGTCAAGAAAGCCGCCTGTATTACCAACAGCTCGCTCGGCCTGATAAATCCGGATCAGACCAGGGCCATAATCCAGGCCTGCGACGAGATAATCGAGGGCAAATTCCACGATCAATTCGCTGTCGATATCTTTCAGGCCGGAGCAGGCACATCTCATAATATGAATATCAATGAAGTCATTGCCAACCGCGCCAACGAGATCCTCGGCGGTCAGAAGGGGGATTACGAGCCGATCAATCCCAATGATACGGTCAATATGGCACAATCAACCAATGATTTCATTCCTACCTCTATTCGGATAACGGCTTTAATCTTACGCAATGACTTTAAAGCTAAGCTTCAGGCCTTGAGACAGTCCTTTTCAGATAAATCAATCGAATTCGATTCGGTCATCAAATCAGCCCGCACTCATCTTCAGGACGCTGTCCCGATCAGGCTGGGGCAGGAGTTCTCCGGTTACGCCCGGACTGTTGAAAGGCACGCCAAATGGATCGAGACCGCCTTCGACGAGCTCGAAGAGATCGGGTTGGGGGGGTCGGCGGCTGGTACAGGGCTCAATGTTCACCCTGATTACCGGATGAAGGTGGCCCAGAATCTGGCCAATCAGACCGGTTTGAATATCAGGCCGGCTAAAAATTATTTCGAGGCTATGCAATCGATGGCTCCATTTGTGGGATTGTCGTCGGCCCTGCGGAATTTCGCCCAGGATCTTTCCCGGATCGCTAACGATATCAGGCTTCTGGCCTCCGGCCCTAAAACCGGCCTGGCCGAACTGCTTTTGCCGGCGCGCCAGCCGGGATCGTCAATAATGCCCGGCAAGGTTAATCCGGTTATGGCTGAGATGACCAACATGGCCTGTTTCGCCGTTATCGGTAACGACCAATCTATCCTCTGGGCCGCTCAGGCCGGACAGCTGGATCTCAATGTTATGATGCCGCTTATCGCTTATAAATTGCCCGAATCGATCACCATCTTGACCAACTCTGTCGATGTCCTGACCCATTTCTGTATTGAGGGCCTTAAAGCCGATAGCAAAAGATGCCGCGAATACGCCGAATCGTCGGCCGCTGTAGTTACCGCCCTCAATCCGATAATCGGATATGCCAGAGCGGCCGAGGTGGCCAAACGGTCATATGCCGAGAACAAGAGTGTAAGGGAGATCCTCATAGAGGAAAAACTGATAGATATCGACAAGCTCGACCAGATCCTCGATTTATCCGGTCTGACCGATCCCGGCATACACAGCTAAGCGTTAGTTCAAAACAGATTTAACGTGATCCCCCCTGTAGTTTGAATATTTTGTGCCGATATATAGGCAAAAAGGGAGGAAGTGATGACCGAAGGATCAAAAAGACTCGAGCTGACCATGAAGATGACTGACAAAATCGTCAGGCTGTCGACTGTTATGAGCGCCTACTCCGATAACGGACCAGGGGAGACCGTAAGGTTGTTTCACGAGTGGGTGGACGAAACCAAACAACTCCTTAATTCTGATTTCGACCATCAAAAAGCCGTAACTTTCGAAAATCTCGAAAAGCCGACAATGAACAGATTAACAGCTGATGATCTTAACAGGGCTTCCAAGACTCATGCCGAGTATCTGCAGGATCTCATAATCGAGTTGAAGAATAAGTAGTATTGGCCCGGAATAATCGAAGGCGATATCAGGCGTATATCTATATTCCTCGAAACGCCTTAAGCTCGATTCCGGCTGAATCATATTCTATCCATTTTCGGGAACGGGTTGCTCACTAATCTGCTCTTATTCTATTTTAATAACCATAATTTCCTGATGTATTGATGGCGATAATTCCGGCGCTAAACGCCGGACTAATATTCCTTGAAATCCCCGGCCTGAAATGGTATCTTCATGCGGTTTAGATGATTTATTGGTGTGCCTGTTTTACGATTACCTCTATTCGAGGTAATAATCTGGAGGAACCATGGCTTTTGAAAAAGTAGATAAGATCTGGATGAATGGTAAGCTCGTAGATTGGGATGACGCCAAAGTGCACGTCCTCTCTCACGTTCTGCATTATGGGTCTGGTATTTTTGAGGGCGCTCGATGCTATAAAACACCCAAAGGCCCGGCCATTTTCAGGCTGGCGGAACATACCGATCGGATGTTTAACTCCTGCAAAATCTATCGTATGGAGATCCCTTTCACGAGAGAAGATATTAATAAGGCCATCATAGAACTTATCAGGGTCAATAAGATGGAGGCCTGCTATATTCGCCCGCTGGTTTATCGAGGCTACAGTCATCTCGGCGTCGATCCTACCGGCGTGCCTATCGATGTTTCCATAGCCGTTTGGCCCTGGGGCAAATACCTCGGTCCCGAGGCTCTGGAGCAGGGTGTTGATGTCGGCGTTTCGTCCTGGCGGCGCAACGCTCCGGGAACAATGCCGGCCATGGCAAAATCATCCGCCAACTATATGAATGGACAGCTGATTAGGCTGGAGGCTCGGGCTCACGGTTATGTCGAGGGCATCGCTCTCGATGTCTTCGGTCATGTTTCCGAGGGTTCCGGCGAGAATATTTTCATTGTCAGGGATAACGCTATCATTACACCTCCTTTCGGATCGTCCATTCTGCCCGGTATTACCAGGAACACTGTCATGCGGCTGGCCGATGACCTGGGAATAAAGGTCATCGAGGAAGAGATTCCCAGAGAGGCGTTGTATATCGCCGACGAGGTCTTTTTCACAGGTTCCGCTGCCGAGATAACCCCTATCCGCACCATCGACGGTATCAAGATCGGCCAGGGAAAGCGGGGGCCTCTCACCGAAAAATTGCAGAAAGCTTTTTTCTCGATTTTTGAGAACAGCAAGTACGATAAATTCGGCTGGCTTACCTATGTTAACTGATAACGTAAGCCTGCTCGCAATTGCTAAGTAATTTTTGCGATGAGGGAATTCGATGTTTGAATATTTAAAAGACGCCGATCCTGAAATCTATCAGGCCATGTGCGGCGAGGTCGACCGTCAGCATGACGGCCTCGAACTGATTGCCTCTGAGAATTTCGTTTCCTATCCTGTGATGGAGGCGATGGGATCGGTCATGACCAACAAATACGCCGAGGGGTATCCCGGCAAACGTTATTACGGCGGCTGTGCTTTTGTCGACGATGCCGAGAATCTGGCCCGAGCCCGCGCCAGGGAGCTTTTCGGTTGCGAACATGTCAATGTTCAACCGCACTCCGGCTCGCAGGCCAATATGGCTGTCTATTTCACTGTATTGAAACCGGGCGATACGATCATGGGATTGAATCTTTCCCATGGCGGACATCTTACCCACGGCCATCCGGTGAATTTCTCAGGCAAGTTGTACAAAGTCGAGCCGTATTCGGTTAGCAAAGAAACAGAAACCATCGATTACGACCAACTGATGAAAAGAGCTGTTGAAGTCGGGCCCAGCTTGATTATGGCCGGAGCCTCTGCCTACCCGCGCGTACTCGATTTCAAGAAATTCCGCGAGGTTTGCGACGAGGTCGGCGCCTATCTGGTTGTCGATATAGCCCATATCGCCGGTCTGGTGGCTGCCGGTCTGCATCCGTCGCCGGTTCCGTACGCCGACTTCGTGACTACGACAACCCATAAAACCCTGCGTGGTCCGCGCGGCGGGATGATTATGTGCAAGGAGAAATATTCCAAAGACCTCGACCGCGAGGTCATGCCCGGTATCCAGGGCGGCCCGCTAATGCATATCATCGCAGCCAAAGCCGTGGCTTTCAAAGAGGCCCTGAAGCCGGAATTCAAAGAATATCAGAAAAAGATTATTGCCAATGCCAAAACTCTGGCCCGGACTTTGCTCGACGATGGTTTCCACGTGGTTTCCGGCGGAACTGATACGCATCTTTTGCTGCTCTCATTCGTCGGCCAGGGGATTACCGGCAAAGAAGTCGAGAAAGCGTTGGAGAAGGCCGCCATCACGGTCAACAAGAATACCGTGCCGTTCGATCCGGAAAAACCGTTTGTAACATCGGGCATAAGAATCGGCGCTCCGGCTGTCACCACCCGCGGCATGGGAGTTGATGAAATGATGCAGATCGGCAAAATGATCTCCCGTGTGATCAAGAACATGAAAGATGATTCAGTCATCGCCGATGTGCGCCGGGAGGTCTCTACTCTCTGCGCCAAATTCCCGCTTTACCCGGAATTGCGGTAGGTATCTTTATCTGTCAGGATGAAGCGAAACGGCATCCTGAAGCGCATAAATACCGCAATAGCCAACGAGCGCATTCTCTGCGGGTCGTTCCTAAGAGTTGTCAGGAATCCTTTCCTGACGACATCCCGATAGTCGTAAGCTGAAGGCGAGACTTACAGCGTTTAAGGGGAAACCGAAAGGAGGGCTTAATGCTGGCAATGTTCTCTACTTTTCCATTGGATAAGGGCACCGCGCTGGGCAAGGACGTGGCCGGGGTGATCGACCTGATCGATAAATCCGGTCTCGATTACCAGACTACCGCCATGGGCACAATCGTGGAAGGCGACTGGGACGAGGTTATGAGCCTGATCAGAGCCTGCCATAATAAGCTTAGAGAAAGCTCCGAGCGAGTCAACACCAAGATCTCTATCGATGATCGCGCCGGGGCCAAAGGCCGGCTCAAGGGCAAAATCGCCGATATCGAGAAGATTATCGGTCGGGAGGTCAGGAAGTAGGCTTTTATCTGGGCGGCATGCTTTATCCCGCTACGGCGGGATTGGGCATTTTCACCCGTATAGCGGCGAAAGAAACAATATACCGGAAGGAAATGTTCGAATAATTGAGGATCTTGAATTGAAAAGTCTCGGCCAATGCCGACTTCGACCTCCGGTCGAAGAAAGCATGCCGCCCGCCGAGGATCGGCTGAAACACGAGGCGATAAAATGGAAGATCTGATAATCATAATGGTAACCTGCGTCACGGAGGAAGAGGCGGTATTGATTTCCGACGGCCTCGTTAAAAAAAATCTCGCCGCCTGCGTGAATATTTCCGGAGTGAGATCAGTCTTTTATTGGCAGGGGAAGATTGAAAATCAGGACGAATGGCTGTTGATCATTAAATCGATCCGCTCGAAATTCGGAGACATCGAGAAATATGTCAAAGCCAGTCATTCCTATAACTACCCGGAGGTAATCGCCTTCGATGTCGCCGCCGTGTCAGCTGAATACGCCGATTGGGTCAGATCATCCTGCGGTATTGAATCGGACAGCAAAGGGGAGTAGGTGCAAAGCAAAACAATAAAGGACGGTTTCTTTGTTCGCTGTGATATCGGCGACGAGGTCGTATCGACCCTGGCGAAATTCGCCGCCGATAATAATATTAGTTCCGGCACTGTTGTTGGGATCGGGGCTTTAAAGAAAATCACTCTCGGCTACTACGATCTGGTCGGGGGAGAGTACCATAAAAGGGAATTCGACGGCGATCACGAGCTGTTGAATCTTTCCGGCAATTTCGCCAAACTCGGCTCCGAGACCATACTGCATTGCCACGCGGTTATTTCCGATAAGCAATGCTCTGTTTTCGGAGGCCACCTGTTCAGCGCGATTGTCGCGGTTACCGGCGAATTCTATATCAGGTCCGGAGAGACAGTAATTAGCCGAGGTCGGGACGAGCAAACCGGCCTAAACCTGATAAAAATATAGATGAGCATTATTACTCTCGCTACTGATTTCGGCACAGTCGACGGTTACCCCGCCGCCATGAAGGGGGTTATCAAATCGATCTCACCCCAGGCCGAGATTATCGATGTTACCCACGATCTGACCGGGGTCGTAAAATCGTCTTTTGCCCTGGCCAGATATTATCGCTATTACCCTGCCGAAACAATCCATCTGCTGGTTGTCGATCCCACTGTCGGATCCAGTCGCAGGGCCCTTGTAGGTTTTGACGGGCGATACTATTACGTCGGACCCGATAACGGCATCTTCACCGGAATCATGGAAAGATCCCTTGATTCCCAATGGCGGGAAATAAATATCGGATCGCTGCCGTCTGCTGAAATATCGGCTACTTTCCACGGACGGGATATATTCGCGCCGGCTGCCGCCTTGATAGCCGCCGGGGAAAAACCGGCCGATCTGGGGGATATCATAGATAATCCGGTGCTCTTAAAAACACCTTTACCGGCAATCGGAAAAAGTGGTATCGAAGGCGTCGTGATTGATATTGACAATTTCGGCAACCTGATTACAAATTTATCCCGGGAGTTGATCAAACCGAGTAGCAGAATCAAGCTGCCCGGAGTGGACGATATCCCATTGGTCAGAGCTTTCTCCGATGTTCCGCGGGGTAAACCGCTGGCTTATATCGGAAGCATGGGTTACCTGGAAATAGCGATCAACCTGGGACGGGCCGATAGTCACTTCGGCGCCGATCTCGGATGGAAAGTGATGATTTCCTCATGATCTGCCCCGCCTGCAACGCCGACGGCGATAAGGTTATTGATTCTCGTCCGGCCGCGGATAGTCGTGCCATTCGCAGAAGACGCGAATGCCTGGCCTGCGGCAACCGGTTCACTACCTATGAACAGGTGGAAACACCCTCCCCAACGGTAATCAAAGCCGATGGACGGCGGGAACCCTTCATGATCGAGAAAATTGCCGGCAGTATCGATATGGCTTTGAAAAACAGACCGGTCTCCAGGGAACGGATACAAACAGTCATCTCCGATCTCACTGCCCGAATTAAAAACGAATACTCCGGAGGGATAAACAGCGGTCAAATCGGCGAACTCGTGCAAAAAGAACTGCTCAAGCTCGACGAGGTCTCTTATGTCCGTTACGCCGCCGCCCATCAACGTTTCTCCGATAAGGATGAATTCATTACCTCGCTGAAAGCCCTGCCCGGATCACTCCAGGTGATCAAGGCTAACGGCCGATACGAACCGTTCAAACGTGAAAAACTGATATCTTCCATCAGTATTGCTCTCCGTAAACGACCCGTATCCCAACGGAAAATAGAAAGTCTGGCCGAAGAGATAATCGAATCGCTGGCTAAACGTCGCGAGGTCTCCTCCTCCGAACTCGGTACACTAATCATGAAACGCCTCAGAGAAATCGACGAGGTTGCCTATATCCGTTTCGCCTCGGTCTATAGAAAATTCAAAGACGTCTCCGAATTTACCAGAGAAGTGGAAAGCCTCTCCGAGGAGGAAAAACTTGGCAGCCAGAATTAGCGGGGAAATGCCATTCCTGGAACATCTCGAGGAATTGCGCTGGAGAATTATCAAGATCCTGGCCGCTATGATCATCGCCTCTATCGGTTGCTACCTAATTTCCGATTTTCTCTTCCATTGGCTCCGCTATCCGCTCGAAAAAGCGGTTCCCGATGGCAAAATCGATTTGAATTTCCTCAAAATCTCCGAAGGTTTTACCGTCAGAATCAAACTTTCCTTTCTGGCCGGTATCTTCGTCTCTATACCAATTACGGTTTACCAGGCCTGGTGTTTTGTCATGCCCGGTCTCTATGAGCATGAAAAGAAATTCATTATCCCGCTGGTTTTTATCTCATCAGTTCTATTCCTGGGCGGGGCGGCGATGTGCTTTGTCTGGGTTCTTCCGTTTACCATATCCTTCCTGCTCAATATCGCGCCGGAAAACGTCACCCCGGTGCTAACTGTAAATGAATACCTGAATTTCGTCATGTGGACTACCCTGGCGTATGGAGCGGTCTTTCAGACACCGATTATCGCCCTATTTCTGGGCAAATTAGGCATTATTAACGCCGGAATGCTCGGCAAGGGTAGACGATACGCGGTTGTCGCTATCGCCGTAATCGCCGCCGTGGTCACACCTCCCGATGTTTTTTCTATGGCTATGATGGGCTTGCCGCTATATATCCTCTATGAAATATCCATATTAATACTAATTATCATCGGAAAAAGAAGTAAAAAGGCCGATTTGGCCGGATAAATCCTTATGCAATCGGACCTTACAACACTGTGCAAACATTTATGTTGACTTATTTCAAATGTTAATTAAATTTGACGTGAGGGTTAGATTATTAATGGTTGTTTTTTGCTCGCCTTTCTTTTCGCCAGTAATGTCGAGGACGGGGAACACCGTCAAGCCGTATTCGGTTAACTCTATAGTAGACAGGGGGTTCTAATGCAACGGCGATTACTGGTAGCAAGCGGAATTATTTGCCTAATTCTTTTGTCCGCAATAACTTCGCACGCCCAATATTATTTCGGACAAAACAAAATACAGTATACCAGGTTCGATTGGCAGGTTCTGACTACCGAGCATTTTAATATATATTTCTACCCGGAAGAGAAAGAAATCGCCGATGCCGCCGCTCAATTGGCCGAGGAATCATACGACTTTCTTCAGGAAAAATTCAACCATACCATCGAAAAGAAAGTCCCCTTCATCGTTTACAGCTCCCCGGTTTTCTTCGAGCAAACCAATATTATCCCCGGGCTTCTCCCTGAAAATGTCGCTGGATTCACCGAATTTTTCAAACAGCGGGTGGTCATTCCTTTTAACGGTTCATTCGCTGATTTTGCCAAGGTCGTCCGGCACGAGCTGGTCCATGTTTTCACCATGCAGAAAATCGCCTATGTCGCAAAAATGCACCGGAGAACAAGCGTCGCAACTCCTCCGCTCTGGTTTACCGAAGGATTGGCCGAATACTGGTCTGACGGATGGGATAGCCAGGCCGATATGTTCATGCGCGATATGACCATCTCCGGTCGAATTGTTTCGGTCGACGAACTCTACAGCATTTCAGGAACATTCCTGATGTATAAAGTCGGACAGTCTCTCTTAAAACATATCGGAGAAACATACGGAGATGACAAACTCGCTGATCTTTTTGATAACTGGTGGAAAGGAAAAACCTTCTCCGACAATATCAGGATCACCTACGGCAAAACATTGTCCGAAATTGGCGCCGAATGGGAGTATGATCTTAAAAAAACCTACTATCCATACCTGCAGGATCAGGAACTGCCCGACAGGATAGCCGATAAATTAACCCGCGACGGTTATAACCTCAAACCCGCCATTTTTACCAGAAACACCGTTGACGGGCCCAAAGAGTTTATCGCCTTCAAAACTTACCGCATGGGTTATTCCAAAATCGCCGAAATGCCTCTCGAAGGGGAAAAAAGCCATTTCAAAACACTGATTAAAGGCGGACGGTCGGAACAATTCGAATCTTTGCATTTCACCGAATCCGGCCTTGACGCCAATGACGATGGCATGCTGGCTTTCGCCTCCAAAAACCAGGAAAGCGATGCTCTGTATATTTACGATACTGATCGGAGAAAAATAGTCAATAAGATTAAAAGCGATTCCTTGATAGCTATCTCCTCGCCAGCCTGGTCTCCAGACGGAGCTTCCATTGTGATAGAGGGTATGACCAGGGGAGGACGATCCGATCTCTATCTGGTCGATATCGAATCAAGTTCCTTCAGCCGGCTTACCAATGATATCTATACCGATAAAAACCCCTCTTTCTCGCACGATGGACAGTTTATCGCCTTCTCCTCCGATAGGGGAATTTCCGGCCGAAATGGAGCCAGAAATCTCTATCTATATCATCTGGATTCGGGAAAAATCTCCGGCCTTACATCCGGCGATCATATCGATAGCTACCCGCAATGGACCAAAGACGACAAGAGAATTGTCTTCTGTTCAGATCGCGCCGGCGTTATGAACCTCTTTATACTCGACCGTCTGACCGAGAGCTCGATCGTCTCTCATCAGCTGACCAATTTCGTCACAGGTATCTTCGATCCCGTGCTGGCCTCCTCAGATTCAAGCGTAGTCTTCTCAGCCTATCAAAATTTCGGATTCCATATCTACAAAATGGATCTGCCCGACAGCTCAAAATACGATCTTGACGAACCGGTTGAGATTGCCGATCTCTGGAATGCAGGGGAAACATGGAAAATGCCTAAACTCGATGGCCAGCTTGCTCAGGGATCTGCCAAATACAAAACTCAACTCTCCTTTGATATCGCCCAGTCCGCGGTCTCTTATGACGCTCTCGGCGGAACCATGGGAGGCCTCCAATTCGCTATGACTGATATCCTGGGCAATCACCAATGGTATTTTCTGCTCTACAATACCGCCAACACCAAATCCGATTTTTTGAGCAGCGTCAATTTCGGCGCGACATATATGAATAAAACCAGGAGAGTTAATTTCGGAGCCGGTATCTTCCATTTCTACAACGAATACGCCGAAAACTACTACGGATATGTCGCCGAGAGAACCTATGGAGGGCTTCTCGCCGCCAGCTATCCGATCTCTCGCTACCGCAGACTGGAAACTTCTTTATACCTGCGTAAACTGGAAAAACAATCCACTATTTCGAATGATCCCGCAAGGCGGACTAACGCGACGACCGGTACCATGACTATTTCATACATCAAAGATACATCTATCTGGGATCCCACCGGGCCGATCGAGGGCACCAGAGTGAATATCGGAATGACCCAATCGGTCAGACTGAAAGATCTCAACTACTACAATAGCACCTACAACGTGGACTTCCGCAGATATTTCCGTCTCGGCCAGGCATCGGCTTACGCTTCCAGGTTCATGTATCTGCACTCCGCGGGGCAAGATAAACAAAGATATTATCTCGGCGGAAGCTGGTCTTTGAGAGGATATCCCCGTAGGGAATTCTACGCCAATAATATGCTGTTGGTCAATAATGAAATCCGTTTTCCGTTGGTCAACGACCTCTTCATCGGATTCCCGTTTGGCAATATGAGGTTCCAGGCTATCCGTGGAGCGCTGTTTTTCGATGTCGGAAATTCGTGGGAAACCAATAAAGAAATGGCCGAAAATCCCGATTATGGTAGTAAGGGGGTTGTCGGAAGCCTCGGTTTCGGTATCCGGGCATCCCTGGGATATGTTACTGTTCTGAGATTCGATTTCTCAAGGCGTACCGATTTTAAATCGGTGCAAAACAAGTACGATTTTGATTTCTTTTTTGGGTGGAACTTCTAAAGAAAACATTCTCGCTGGTCATACTGGGAGGGGTAATAGCGGCCGCCTGCGGGTGCGGGCCGTCCGCCCCCATAGTATTGAAAGATCGACCGGATGGCTGCCTCTGGAATCATAGCGGAGGTAGCCCCGAAAGATCTTCATACTCCGATATATCGTTTTCCCAACAGCCTGGATTGCTCTGGGTCAGAAAATTCAAATATCCGCTGCACATCGAACCTACAGGCGCGTTAGGTTTCCTGCTTATTTCCACACCCGATAATAAACTCCATGTTGTTTCGGCTAATAACGGCGATATTTATGCCGAAATAAGCTTTAAGGAGCCGGTTATGGCTCCTGTAGTCATATCGGATTCTATGGCTGTCCTGAATATCGGTGGATACCGCTTGATGGTGGAAAATTGGGTTGACCGCCAACAGCTTTGGGAGGCCGATCTGAATGGAGCCGGCGGAGAACCACTGGTCTTGGGTGATAAACTTATTTGGTTGGATGGTATGGGATACTTGCGATGCTTCGATATCTCACAAGGTAAACGAATCTGGGATAGAAAAATCGATCGGACCGTTTCCGCGCCCGTTTCCGGTTCCGAACTCGGAATTCTTATCTTCCCGGATGACGGCGTCCTGGAATGTTTCGATCCCCGGAGCGGACGACTGCTATGGAGCTTCGATACCGGCGCGAGAATCAGAAACGCCCCGGTTATTGTCGAAGATCAGGTCATCTTTTGCTCGGCCGATGGCCAGGCTGCCAGAGTAAATTTGGTCTCAGGCCAAACTGTCTGGTACCATGATTTGAAGTTGCCGGTCTACGGACCGATTGCCTCTGATGGCCAAGGAGTGTATTTCGGAACCAATAACCGTTTTATCGTCCGGCTCGATTTCGAAACCGGTGATATTGTCTGGAAAAACAGGATCGCCGGACCGGTCAAGGCAGGGCCGGCTCTTACCGAACAAATGGCTGTATTTACAAGCATCGATTTCAATGTCTATTTTGTCGATAAGGCCAGCGGCCTGGTCAAAAACAAATTCAAAACCGACGGCATGATCTCCACTCGGCCCATAACCTGCCAGAATAAAATATTTGTAGTCGGCGAGGATATGAACCTCTATTGTTTCGGACTTCCGGAGGAGTAGCAGCTATGGATATTAAAGCCCAAAGTCTCGAAATCCTGCGTCATCTCTACGGAAGCTCGAGAAGACTTTCCATGTATCCTCTGGGACATCCGGTCACCCAGGAGACACTGAAAAAGCCCCTTGACGCTTTGAATGTGATATTCTCCTTCAAACATAGCTTTACAATAGAGCTCTATAAAGAACGGCTTCTGGTCGAAGGAATATTGCTCGACGATTCCGTATATGTTTCCGGTTTGGCTATGGACATGAAAAAACATAACTTGAGCAATATAGCTATCCGCTCCAATATCAATATAGGAGATCTCTATAACCTGCTCAGCGGTCTTATCGCTAAATCCGGCCCTCGCGATGATTCACTTGAGAGAATGCTTAAATCCAATAATATCGATTCGGTCTCGGTTAATATCGGCGCCCCGCCGAATTTATTTCGCTTCGAAGGTCCTGATACTCCCGGCGATTCTGATCTGAAATCCCTCAGCCGTAGAATAAAACAGCTCATATCCAAAAATCAAAATATCATCGGAGCCTATTATATGGGACGTCTCAAAACCGATGACGATGTGGCCGGATATCTCAATGTCGATATACGCCTGCGCTTCCTTACCGGATATTTCAAAGAAACTTTGCTTCAAATGGACAGGGATAGCGCGGCAGAATTGATCGAGAATATTGTCCTCTCGACCAACTGGCTTGACGATGAGATGGATAAGACCATGCTCTCGGGATTGAACAGTTTATTCAAGGATTATCTGTCGAGAAAAGACGCCGGTGGAAACCTCCATCATATCTACCAGCTGTTCAAAAGAGTCGGAGCTCCCGATGCTGTTCTGGAAGAGATCTTCGATAAAACATCGGTGGTCAAGCTCCGCGCCTTCCGGGAATCCGAAAATATCTTGGATATCCTCAAAAACTCCGACCCGTCGCTGGTAAATCCCGGAGAACTCAAAAAAATAGTTTTCAAGCTGGCCGCTGATAAACAAAATGAATATCTGACCGACCTGATCGAAGAACTTCTCCGCTCCATCAACGGTCCGACTATCGAACTTCGGCAACAGGGTCTGAATCTGATAATCGCCGCCAGCGAAGTTCTTTCCGGCGGAGGTTTTCATTCCGAATTCGGAGCGCTTTGCCGCGACGTGGTCAGGATAGCGCTATCTCCCAACGATACTCTCGAACCTGTGGAACTGGCCTCGCAAATGGCCTGGCAATCGCTGAAAAGAAAACGATGGGAAGAACTGAAATATATAGTCGGAACCCTCAAAGGACTGGCCGATGATCGCATGCAGCAGGAAAGCAAACGAAAGCTGGCTTTGAAAAATCTTCTCGATATCAGCGAGTCGACGCTCCTCGAAGATACCATGAACGAACTGCTCGAACAGGATTGGAGCGATGAGGTCGGCAATTTCTTTGAAGCCTTCGGCAATCTCGGCTCCAGGGCCATTGTCAAAATTCTGGCCTCAAAAATTACTCATCCGGATATTAATGTCAGATCCAGGATCATAAAGCTACTGGTTAATATGAAAAAGGAATCCGCCGAAGTTCTAACCGGTATTCTGGGCGAAGAGGTGGGAAAATACGACGGCGGCCTGGTATCGGACGAAAAGTGGTATTTCTACAGAAATATCCTGCGGGTATTGAAAGATATCAACGCCGAGGAAGCTCTGCCGTATCTGGAACTTATGGCCGGATGGCCTATTATCCGGGTAAGAATGGAGATAGTCAAGACCCTCGAAGGGATGACAGCGGCAGGTACCGGAAAACTCCTCGAAAAACTATCCTCCGATTCCGAGTTTGAAGTTCGGAAAGTCGCTATTATCGCCATGGGACTATCTGGACATCCAGATATGATCCAAAGACTTATGCATATATTCAAAACCATCGACGATTGCCGGGTGCTGGCTGTCGCATCCCTCAGCAGGATCGGAGACTCTCAATCACGAGATCTACTTATTGAAATTTTCGAAAACGACTCTCTTTTCGATGAACTTGGTATCTCCAAAAAGAACAAAGAGGAAATCCAAGTCGCTATAATTAAAGCCCTCTACCGCATCGGCGACGAAACTGCCGTTGGAAAACTCGAGGAATACTCCCGTAAAAGCTTTACCAAGTCTTTGTTCAAAAAAGACTTACTTTCCAATACCGCTAAAATAGTTCTGGGTCTCAGAGAAAATTTATAAGCCATTTTGACAGTCGCATGTCATAATGGCGATTCATACTGTCATTAAGGCATGAAGGCCAGAATTAATATTTTGCATATGATAAAGCCAATTTCATATCTTATCATCTTATAATGCCTTATCGTTTCCAAATGTCGATTGGCACGCTTTTTGACCTCCTTATAGCGGTAGCTTAAATGAACCTTTAAAAAGGAGAAAAAATGATAAGATTCAATTTAATGCCTAACCCGGCCTTGGCCAACAGAAACCCTCGCGCCCCACAGCCCAGGGTCGATGTTTTCGAGAACGATACCGAGTTCAATCTCAAAATCGAAATCCCGGGTGCCCTCAAAGACGATGTCAAAATCTGGGTGGAAAATGATCTGTTGATCGTTTCCGGAGAAAAGAAAAGAAATATAAGCGAAGACGATCAGGCGATAATCTCCGAAAGAAATTTCGGCAGATTCCAGCGTTCATTCCGGCTTCCGGATAACGCGGACAGGAACAATATCGAGGCCGAGCTCCAAAACGGTGTCCTCGTGATCGTCCTGAAAAAATCAGCCGAATCGAAACCGAAAGATATTTCGATTAAGTAGGGAGGTGAATGAACATGTCATTGGTAAGATGGAGACCGGCAAGGAATATTCTCTCTATCCAGGATGAGATCAACCGGATGTTCGGTGATTTCCTGGGAGATGTCAGGGGAGAAGACGGGGCCATGATGTCGCTTCCTTTGGATATAATCGAAAAAAACGATAAATTCGTGGTTGCCGCGGATCTGCCGGGGCTTAAAAAAGAGGATATCAGAATTACCTTGCAGAATAATCTCCTGACCATTAGCGGAACGAAAAGCAAGAAAAGCGAATCGAAAGATGATGCGCATTACATGATGGAGCGCTCTTTCGGATCGCTTTGCAGAACCGTCAATCTTCCTCCCTCGATCGATCATTCCGGAATTGAAGCCGAGTTTGTCGATGGCGTTCTGTCCGTAATGCTCCCAAAGAAGGAAGATGCCAAACCGAAGGAGATTCGTGTCGGAATCAAATAACGATTGATACGGGGGGATCCCCCCGTATCCCGCCCGGGCTTTCTGAGTTAAACTGTTTAATACCGGAAAATCCGGGCGGGATAGATCCGGATAGGAATTGGATCAATCCCAGGACCCACATGTAGAATAAAGAAAGATGAAGATAAAGGAGGATTAGTAAAAATGACAAAGATAATTGGAATCGATCTGGGGACCACCAATTCGTGCGTGTCCGTCATGGAGGGCGGAGATCCGGTGGTGATACCCAATTCCGAAGGAGCTCGTACCACCCCTTCGGTGGTATCTATCAATAAGACCGGCGAACGTCTGGTCGGCCAGGTGGCCAAACGTCAGGCGATAACCAATCCGAAGGATACCATATTTTCCGTAAAAAGATTTATGGGACGGCTTTTCAGCGAGACAAGCTCTGAAATCGCTAATTTCCCATACAAAGTAAAATCCGGGCCCAACGGCGCCGTTAATATCGAGATGGGCGGAGAGCAGTTCACCCCTCCGGAAATCTCGGCCATGATATTAGGAAAGCTCAAACAAACTGCCGAGGATTTCCTCGGCCAGAAGGTCGCCAAAGCTGTGATTACTGTTCCTGCTTATTTTAATGACGCCCAGCGCAAGGCCACCAAAGACGCCGGCAGGATTGCCGGGCTGGAAGTGCTTCGGATCATAAACGAACCGACGGCCGCCGCTTTGGCTTACGGTCTGGATAAAAAGAAGGATCAGAAAATAGCCGTCTATGATCTCGGCGGTGGTACGTTCGATATCTCCATACTTGAGATCGGTGACGGAGTTTTCGAAGTTCGTTCCACAAACGGCGATACCCATCTGGGAGGAGATGACTTCGATAAAAGAATCATAGACTGGCTCATAGACGAGTTCAAAAAATCCGATGGCATCGATTTGTCGAGCGACCCTATGGCTGTCCAACGGCTAAGAGAGGCCGCCGAAAAAGCCAAAATCGAGCTTTCCAGCACGGTCGAGACCAGCATCAATCTGCCCTTTATCACCGCCAATCAGAATGGCCCGAAACATCTCAATCTGACTCTTTCCCGCGCCAGGTTCGAGCAATTGGTTGACGATCTTATAGATCGTACTATTCAGCCCTGCAAAAAAGCCCTGGCCGATGCCAAACTCAACGCCTCCGATATAGACGAAGTGATACTGGTAGGCGGCATGAGCAGAATGCCCAAGGTCGGGGAAACGGTCAAATCCTTGTTCGGACGGGAGCCTCATAGAGGCGTCAACCCCGATGAAGTCGTGGCCATAGGCGCGGCTATCCAGGGCGGAGTATTGGCCGGAGATGTCAAAGACGTGCTTCTTCTTGATGTTACTCCTCTGTCTCTCGGCATAGAGACCCTGGGCGGAGTGTTTACTCGTTTGATTGAGAGAAACACCACTATACCTACAAAAAAATCGGAAGTCTTCTCGACAGCCGCCGATAATCAGACCTCCGTGGAGATTCATGTTCTTCAGGGAGAGAGGGAGATGGCTGCTCATAACAAGACAATCGGACGGTTCCATCTTGACGGTCTTCCGCCCTCGCAGCGCGGCGTTCCTCAGATCGAAGTGTCCTTCGATATTGATGCCAACGGTATCCTGAATGTCTCGGCCAAAGACAAAGCGACCGGCAAGGAGCAGTCGATCAGAATCGAGGCCGCGTCCGGGCTGGGAGAGAAGGATATAGATAAAATGGTCAAAGACGCCGAAGCTCATGCGTCCGAGGATAAGGCCAACAGGGAAAAGATCGATCTGAAAAATCGGATCGACCAGGAAATATACCAGACCGAAAAACAGCTTAAAGAATTCGACGGTAAAATCGATCCTGATGATCGGGCCAGAGTTCAGGCCGCTGTTGATCGTTTAAGAGAAACAACCAAGACCGAAAATACAGACGAGATGAAAGCCGCTTCCGAAGCGCTTACGGCGGTATGGCATGAAATCTCGGCCAAGCTCTATCAACAGCAGTCGGCAGCGGCTTCCGGCACTCCGGGTGGAAACAACGGCGATTCAAAAACTTCATCTGAAAAGCAGGATGATGGAGCGGTGGACGCTGATTTTGAAGTGGTCAACTAAGCGCTCAACAAAGGGGCGAACCGAGGGTATTATTCTCTTCGCCCCTATATTTTAATGACATTGGGTTGTTGTCCGGGAGCAGGCGGTATCGGTTTTTATATGAGCATCTATTGACAGAATCGCCGATGGAGGATAGATTTATTCTAAATGAAAACTCATTATTCCTTGCTGAAAATCTCTCAGGGCTCCTCCGCAAAGGAGATAAAGACAGCTTATAGAAGGCTGGCCAGGATCTATCATCCCGATACAGGGGGAGACCACACCGCTTTTCTTGAAATTAGGACTGCTTACGAAACATTAATTGATCCCGAACGTCGAAAACCCTATGACTTGAAACTAAGCCGCACACCTTTCAAGGGAGAGCCGTTCAGACGGATAGTCCCTGTTCTGAAATCCGGGCCGGTTGATGTTTTCGATGATCTTGTCGATGTTCTATCCCGGCGGTTAGGCTTGGACCGAAAATCGAAAATTGATGTCGATATCCCGATTTCACCCAAAGAGTCACGGAACGGGATTAATATCGAGCTGAATATCCCCAGAGAAATTATCTGCCATAGATGTTTCGGTTTTGGCGGCACAGTATTCTCTACATGCGGAGAATGCCATGGGAAAGGTATGATCGAGGGAACCGGCAAAAGCCGACTGACTATCAAACCCGGGATCAGAAATAACGATAAGTTGGTCTTCCGGGATGGCAATTACATCATAAACGCTACTATTTTAGTAAGCTGATGAATGACTATTATAAAATACTGGGCGTGCCCGAAGCTGCCTCCGGCGAAGAGATAAAAAAGGCCTATCGGAAACTAGCAAAGAAATACCATCCCGACGCCAACCCCGGTGATAAGCGGGCAGAGGCCAAATTTAAGGAGATTTCAGAAGCCAACGAAACTCTCTCCGATCAGAGTAAACGGTCGCAATATGACCAGATGAAAAAATACGGCGGCTTCGAGGGTTTCGATTCAGCTCGCTCCGGACGGGGCGCAGCCGCTCAAGGCTTCAATTTTGAGGATATTTCCTCCAGCTTCGGACAATCCGGAGGGTTCGGATCATTCGCCGATATCTTCTCATCCCTTTTTGGCGACAATATCAGGGGGTTCGGGAAAAGCCCCGGATTCGGACAGGCAGGTGGTGCTCAACAAGGAGACGATCTTTACGCCGATCTAACCATACCTTTTGCGGTCGCCGCCAAAGGAGGGAAGGCTTCGCTGAAACTCAATATAACCGAGGTTTGTAATGATTGCAAAGGCGCTGGCTCCCGCCCCGGATCCGCCAGGACACCATGCCCCGATTGCCACGGCCGTGGAATGATTACCTTTACTCAAGGTAATTTCGCCGTCTCACGACCCTGCCCGCGTTGCCTGGGACGAGGCATTATCACCGGCGAATTATGCAAAAAATGCAGGGGAGCCGGATCGGTAACCCGTCCGAGAGAAATTGCTGTCAATATCCCCGCTGGCGCCGAAGCGGGAAAAAAAATCAGATTAAAAGGACTCGGCAATCCCGGGGGAAACGGAGGCGTTCCGGGAGATCTGTATCTTCGGGTTGATATAAAAGGCGATCATTTCTTCTGGAGAGAGGGTTTGAATATATTCTGCAAAATAGTTATTGAATTAAATCAGGCGGTCAATGGAACCAGGGTCAGGGTTCGGACAGTAAAAGGCGATAAAGCCGAAGTCAAAATCCCGCCCGGGACCAAACAGGGATCCAAATTCAGACTCAAGGGACTCGGATTGACAGCTGGAAAAAGGCAGGGAGATCAAATCGTGGTTGTAGATATACGAGTACCGGGGAATATGTCGGCTGAAGAGCAAAAACTCTACGACCGGATGACCGCAAAAACCTGATGATAACGGAGAAAACGAATTTCACCCCAAGGTCATTTGAACTTGACAAAACCGGTATTAATTGTAATATTATCAGCAAAGTAGTTGAATAGGATGACTGCTATTCGGAGGCGTAATTGAGAATCTTAATTGTCGGATTTATCGCGGGTATGTTTGCTTTGTCATGCAATCAGGACGTTCGGACCGAGAAAGAGCTTTATCTTGACGCCCAGAAATTCGAGGCGGCCCAGGAGTTCAATAAAGCCTTGAAAATCTATGATCTTATTATCGAGAATTACCCCGAAAGCCAGGATCGATACAAGGCTGTTTTCATGATCGGATTCCTGCAAATGGAGCATTTGAAAAATAAAAAGGAGTCTATCGAGGCCTTCGACCGGCTTATTTCGGAATATCCGGATTGTGATCTTGCCGATGATGCCGCGGTGCTTAGGGATATAGCTCTAAAAGGCGCCGATATAATGTCCACTTTCGAAGATTCTCTCGATTCTAAGTGATTGATCGATATCAATCTCCGACACGACTAAAGATTTCTAAGCCTGTATGGTTTTAGTCAGACAGGCTTTTTTATTGACTGGACTGAATAATAATGCTAAATACTCCCACTGGCCGGAGGGGCTGTGAGAATCGTAATTCAGCGGGTTTCCGAAGCCTCGGTTGAGGTTAACTCCGCAATAATAAGCGACATCGGTCCGGGATTTCTTCTGTTGGTGGGAGCCGACGAGGGAGATACTGAAAAGACCGCTGATTATCTCGCCGACCGATGCCTGGGTCTTAGGGTTTTTGAAGATGACGAAGGTAAAATGAATCTCTCGATTTCCGATGTTAAGGGAGCGATACTGGCGGTCAGTCAGTTCACCTTGTCAGCCGATCTGGCCAAAGGGAGAAGGCCGAGTTTCTCAAAAGCGATGAAACCGGCGGAAGCCCAAATTCTATTTGATTACTTTGTTGAAAAACTGCGTGGATCCGGACTCGAAATCAAAACCGGAGAGTTCGGTGCCAGGATGAAGGTTAAGCTCCTAAATTACGGTCCGGTTACGTTTGTGCTGGATGGATGATAGATTTAGCGGTTATGAAAATAATTTTAGCCTCCGGGTCGCCTCGTCGCAGCAAATTGCTGGCAGATATGGGTTACGAGTTCCGGGTTATCCCTCCGGATCTGCCGGAAGAGAATATTCCCGGTGAATCGCCTGAAGATCATGTCAGGAGACTCGCCTTGATGAAAGCCATGACGATAGCAAGGCAAAACAAGGACGACCTGGTTATAGGAGCGGATACTGTCGTTGTCCTCGATGACGCGATCCTGGGGAAACCACCATCCCCGGAGGAAGCTGTCGAGATGCTGCGCAGGCTATCCTCAAGGACACATACCGTCTATACCGGCCTGGCTCTCGTATTGCTAAGTCAGAATATTACCAGGACTGAGTTTGACTCGACTTCGGTGACATTCAACAGGCTTGATGAGAACAGTATTGGAGAATATGTCGATTCCGGCGAACCGCTTGATAAGGCCGGAGCTTACGGAATCCAGGGTATGGGCTCGTTTTTGGTGAAAGAATACATTGGACAACTCGATACTGTCATCGGCTTTCCTTCGGAGCTTTTCCGAAGAATCTACACGGAGGTTGTTTCTTGTCTCAATCGTTAGGCGATATGCTTCGTCAAGCCAGGGAGGCCAAAGGGTTGACAATCGAACAACTGGCCGCCGCCACCAGGATTAACGGCGCTTTTATCAAAGCCCTTGAAGCAGGACGGCGCGATCAGCTGCCTGGCGAGGTTTACCTTAAGCCATTCACCAAGGCTTGCGCCGAGGCTCTGGAGCTTGACGTTAAAGAGTTATATAGATTAATAGACGGACAAACAGATGCTCAGGTCGATGACGGTCAGGCAAAAGCTCCTTCGGGGAAAGCCAAAATAGATTACCGAATTATCGCGGTTGTGGTTACCGCCCTGATTATCATCGGGATTATCTATCTTACTGTATCCTCTCAGGAAAATCGCCGTCCCGACAGCGAAATCTCAATCATCGTACCGGCCGAAAACAAGAGTGTCAATCTCCTGAAAAAACGGCAAAGACCATGGGAGCGTCCTTCGGCAATCGAAATGACCCGATATTCCGGAAATCTCCTTTTAGTCGTTTCCGATATGGTCAATGCCTGTATCCTGGCCGACGGCGATACTGTTTTTAATTCATATATGGCCGCCGGTGAGATAAAGAAGTTCAGGGCAGCCGATAGTTTTTTGTTGACCCTTGACAAAAACGATTGTATTCAGGCATTTTATAACGGTCGTAAGATCGATCAAATTGGCGCCGGCAACAAAGGATTGATCGGCTTCCAGGTGGTCGTCGGAAAGGAATGAGAGAGACGTGAGTATCAAAATAAGTCCTATGGCCGAACGTTTCCTCTCTTTCAGGTATAAACATTCGATCAAAGCCGATCCTGTTCGTTTCAGCGAACTGGCCAGTGACCATAAATGCTGTCTGATTTGTATGCCTTCCAAGCTCAATCTGATCAAACCGGCCGCCGAGATTCTTCCGGCCATTGCCGATACTTTCCCCAACAGAACCATCAGGATCCTGCTGACATCAAACGTCGATCCGCAGTCTCACGAGATCATTAAAAAATTCGTGGTTATCAAACCGTTATCGTACGACCTGGATTCCTTTTCGCTCCCTAAAAAAACCTTCATCGAACGTGTCGCCGCCGGCGGTTTGGCGGTAGCTATTGATATGGATACCACTCCCAATTTTTTCAACGCCGTGGTCGCTTTGCGGTCCGGCGCCGCGATCAGAACAGCCTTTGATAAGGGAGTAGGACTGCCTTATTATAATTTCATATTGGGAGTTCCTTCCGCCGAAGCCGCGCCCAGAGTTTCTTATCGCGCTATGGCCGATATACTCGGCAATTTCAGGCTATAAAGGAGAGTTGAATGTTACTTTCTCGTCTTGAAATATCAGGATTCAAATCGTTTCCCGAAAAAACCACTCTCGATTTCAATGGTGGCATAACCGGTGTCGTCGGCCCCAATGGTTGCGGCAAGTCCAATATTCTCGATTCCATCAGATGGGTTCTCGGAGAGCAGCGAACCAGCATGCTGCGAAGCTCACGCATGGAGGAGATCATCTTCAACGGTACCTCGCAGCTCAAACCTACGGGCATGGCCGAGGTCAATCTGACTATCAAAAACAACCGCGGCATCCTGCCTATCGAATACAACGATATTGTCATTACCAGAAGGCTGTTCCGCTCCGGAGAATCCGAATATTTCCTTAATAAAAACCGCTGCCGTCTCAAGGATATCATGGAGCTGTTCTATGATACCGGCATGGGTCCGCACGCCTACAGTGTCATACAGCAGGGGATGGTCGATTCGATTCTCTCGGATAAAACCGAAGATCGCAGATCCTTGTTCGAGGAAGCAGCCGGCGTCACCAAATACAAGCACCGTAAAAAAGACGCTGAAAACAAGCTGGAAGCCGCCGAGGCCGATCTTCTTAGACTCGGTGATGTCATCTCCGAGATCGAAAAACAGGTCGTCTCGCTTCGCCGTCAGGCCAAGAGAGCCTTAAGATATTCATCGCGTAAGGACGATTTGAAGACCGTCGAGATCGCCGCAGCCGCAGGACAGCTGCATCAATCCGAACGGCAGTTCGAAACACTTCTTCTGAACAAGAAAAATCTCAAGCTCGAAGTCGATTCCTCGATAATTGAGCTGGATAAATCAGAAGCCAACCTGCAGGAAATGAAACTAAGGCTCTCTGAGCTCGATTCCGATGCTTCACGGGTCAGACAGGCCGAATCCTCTCTGACGGTAAAAGCCGCCGAGATCGAAAGCGATATAAAACTAAATAAACAGAAAAGCGAATCGGCCGAAAGAGAGATCGCTAATAATCGCGAGGAAATCGAGGCACTGGAAAACAGAATACTGACTCTCAAACAAAACATCGAGGAAAAACGGAATCGACTGATTGAAATAGATGGGGAAAAATCATCGTCTCTCTCCGAATGCCAGGCGATCGAAAACAGCCTGGCCGATATCTCCGGCAAACTGACCGAAGCCGAAACCGAGTTGGAGGAGAAACGCCGCGCTCGCTCCAAAGTTTCGGAAAACATATCTGGATTGAAGGCCGAGTCATTATCGCTTAACCGCATGCGAGATGATCTCCAGCGAAAGCTGAATGATATCAGGCAGAATACGGCTGGCTTCGATAAATTCAAAAACGAAAGCGGCGACGATATTAGAAATCTCGAAAACTCCCGGGCCGCCTTGATATCCAGAAATGAAGAACTCCGAAATTCCCTTTCCGGTAAGGAAACAGAAATCTCAAAATTAAGCCAGGCGGTTTCCGAGCTGAAAGACAGGCTGGCTATGGATAAGGAAGAGCTCTCCGGTCTTAAAGCCCGGCAGGAACTCCTCGATCAGTTGATTGAATCCGGCGAAGGGTATTCCAGCGGAGCCAGAGCGCTGATGTCGTGGCCGGAAAAGCCTCCCGGTATGCTCATGCCGGTAGCCGAAGTCCTCGAGGTCCCCGAAAAATATCGTATAGCAGTCAACGCCGCCTTGGGAGAAATGGGTGAGATAATCCCGGTCAGGCAATATTCTGACGCTGAAACGGCCATAGAGTATCTGAAGTCCGCCAGCGGTGGACGAGCCAGTTTTATAGTCCTGGAAAAACTGAAAAACATCAAGCCGGAATCCTCGCGGCCTCAAGGCGTTTCCGGGCTGCTCGGATATCTAAACGATATCGTTTCCTGCCCCGACGAATACAGAGACATTGTCGATCTGCTATTGAGCCGGGTGGCCATGTTCGATTCGAAAGAATCCGCCCTCAACTCCTCGGAAGGATTCGAATATCATACCAGGGTAACTCCTGACGGCCTCGTGCTTTTGCCTTCAGGGATGATCGCCGGAGGCAAAACAGCCGCCGGATTATTGGGAAGAAGACAGGATCTCGGAGCCGTCGAAAATAGAATCACCGAAATTTCCTCCCGGGTGGACGGTTTTGAAAAGGAGTTATCCGCCGATCTCGATAATTTTGCTCGTTTAAAAAATGAATCCGGGGAAATTGAGAAAACTCTCAAGAATCTCGATGATGAGAAAAACCGGATCGATTCCGATTTAAGCCAGCAGAAATTCGATTTCAGGGAAAAAGAAAACAGGTATTCCTCCGCCCTGGGCGAAGCTGATAAGCTGATCGCCGAAATCGAGTCATATGATCAAAAACTTTCCGGATTGAGCCTGAATCTGGCCAGTCTCGAAAATGAATTGAAAAACGGTTCCGACGATCTCGATCAGGCTTCAGCCGCCGTTGACCAGTTGAGAAAATCAGCCAGGGATATAGAATCCGGTCTAACCAAAGCCAGAATTAGAAACGTCGAGCTTGACGGTTTAACGGCCAGATTCAATTCCGAAATCGAGCATGCCCGGCAGCTTTGCGAAGAAGCCGAAAAGATGATTGTCGCTAAAAAGGACGCTATCGCCTCGGCTCGCGGATTGATCGATCGCGCTTTGGCTCAAAACGAGGAAGCCAAAAAGGAACTCGAAGACTGCTTCGGCCGGAGAAAAGAGGTCAAAGAACAACTACTGAAAATTGAAGGCTCCATTAACGAGATCATGTCAGAGACCAAACGGATCGAAAACGAGTTGTCCAAAGGAAGAAAACTAAAAGAGCTTCAAATGGCCAATCTCCATAATCTCGATATGGAACTGGTCGAACTGGAATCGTCCAGGAAGTCCATTGGTGAACGCCTCAGAATGGAATTCCATATTTCATCGGTCGAGCCGAAACCGTTCGAGGAAGGCCGGACTTTGGATTCCATGAGAGAGGAGGCCGAACTGATCAGGGAAGAGCTGCGAAGGATGGAGCCGGTTAACCTGATGGCCGCCGAAGATTACGAGAGGGAAAACGACAGACTTAATTTCCTGACCCGCCAGAGAGAGGATCTGCTGGAAGCGAAATCGTCGCTTAAAGAAGCTATCACCAGAATCAACACTACGGCCGTCGAACGGTTCAACGATACTTTTGTTAAAATCGAGGAAAATTTCCAGAAAGTCTTCATGACCCTGTTTGAAAGCGGCGAGGCCAGGGTAGAACTCGAGGACCCCTCCAATCCTCTTGAAAGTCCTATTAAAATCTCCGCCAGGCCCGGCGGCAAGAAGATGTTGGCGGTTACTCAGCTTTCAGGCGGAGAAAGAGCCCTGACAGCCATATCGCTTCTATTCTCTATCTATCTGGTCAAACCCAGCCCTTTCTGTATCCTCGACGAGGTTGACGCTCCTCTCGACGATGCCAACCTTCTTCGGTTTCTCAAGCTAATCAAAAACTTTTCGGAAAATACGCAGTTTATTATTATCACCCACAACAAGCTGACCATGGAAGCCTCCGATATTCTCTACGGCGTAACCATGGAAAACCCCGGGGTCTCCAAAGTAGTATCGGTAAAATTCGCCGGAAATGGCAACGGTGGCCGGGACCGGGAATAACCAATATGTTCAACAGATTCGCCTCAGGCCTGCGGAAAACCCGCCAGGCTATCTCTAATACTCTTTCTGATTTCTCAGCCTTGCTGGGTAAGGGAAATCAATTGGATCAGGCCGCTCTCGACGAATTAGAGGAGGCCCTGATACTCGCCGATATCGGCGCTGCCTCGGCGGCCGATATAGTGGCCGCCATCAAGAAAATAACTGATATCGACGACCCTCAAAAGGCGCTGGCAGATATTATCAAGAATCGGTTTGGTTCAAATAAGGGGAAAGCAATTGCCCCGATAGCCGGACCGTATGTCATTCTTATTGTCGGTGTTAACGGTTCCGGGAAAACCACCACAATCGCCAAGATAGCGGGTCGGGAGATAGGCATGGGCCACAAGGTCCTGCTGGCCGCGGCTGATACTTTTCGGGCGGCCGCCGGGGAGCAGCTCGAACACTGGGCTGATAAAGTCGGAGCTGATATCATCAGGCAATCCAGCGGATCTGATCCCGCGGCGGTGGCTTTTGATGCCGTTAAAGCCGGAATTTCCAGATCGGCCGATCTGGTATTGATCGATACCGCCGGACGGCTGCAGACTAAAACGAATCTTATGGAAGAACTGAAAAAAATAAAAAGAGTCGTCGATAAGGCTTTGCCCGGCGCCCCTCACGAAATTCTGATGGTTATGGATGCCACCACCGGACAAAACGGTCTATCCCAGATAGATCTTTTCCACCAGGCCGTCGGTCTTACCGGGATAGTCGTTACCAAGCTCGATGGATCCGCCAAAGGCGGAGTTCTTGTCGCCGCGGCCGAAAAATTTTCGATCCCGATCAAATATGTCGGGCTGGGTGAAAAAGCGGAAGATCTCGTCGATTTCGATCCGGCCGCTTTCTCCAGAGCCTTAGTGGGTATCGATGAATAAACTCATTAATCTCGAAATCAAAACAGATCGCCGCGATCAATTTATCGATATCACCTCCAGATTAGAAAAGGCGGTTGGTCAATCGGGGGTTAAGGACGGTTTCGTCCTGATATTCGTTCCCCACACAACCGCCGCGGTTACCATCAATGAAAACGCCGACCCGTCGGTGAAATCGGATATTCTCGGATATCTGGAGAAATTGATTCCTCAAAACTCTGGATTCGCCCATGCCGAGGGGAATTCCGACGCTCACATCAAGGCCGGCTTAACCGGTTTCAGCCAAACCATCCTCATATCAAACGGCAAACTTCTTCTCGGCCAATGGCAGGGGATATACTTCTGCGAATTCGACGGCCCAAGAAACAGAAAATTGATTCTTAAAATATCATCCGGCTAAAACTGAAATTCAAATCAGTCGTGATTTCTAAATCAAAGACTCCGGAAACAGAGTTACTGACAAGCTAAACGAGTTTAGCGAAACCGCTTGACATATATTCATAAGTTTCTATATTTCCTTCTGTCTTCGGGGCGAGGCGGAAATCCTCGACCGGCGGTTAAAGCCCGCGAGGCCTTCGGATCAGAATGATCAGGACGGCCTGAGCCTGTGAAATCCAGGCGCCGACGGTTACAGTCCGGATGAGAGAAGACCGGTTGCGTCTTTGGCGCGATCATATCCCCCGAAGTGCGGGGTTTTTTATTGGATAACTTTGAAAAATTAATGATGTCGGCTTTCAAACTGGCCGAAAAAGGACTCGGCTATACGAGTCCCAATCCACCCGTAGGCGCGTTGCTGGTTAAGGATGGCCGGATTATCGCCCGGGGGTTTCATCGCCGGGCCGGCGGTCTTCATGCCGAGATAGAAGCCATCCGCAAAGCCGGAGATGACGCTCGTGGAGCTTCACTGGTAGTTACTCTCGAACCATGTTCCCATCACGGTAAAACCCCTCCTTGTTCCGACGCTATCATTGCCGCCGGTATCTCAAAAGTAGTTTGCCCTGTTATAGATAAAAATCCCATAGTATCCGGCAGGGGATTCCGAAAATTACACCAGGCGGGAGTCGAGGTCATACAAAATATCGGTGAAAATTACGCGGAGACGTTTTATCGCCCTTATTTTAAATTCGTTACTGAGGGTTTGCCGTTCGTAACCCTCAAATTCGCACAGAGCCTCGACGGCCGGATAGCGTCCTCCACAGGCCATTCGAGATGGATATCATCCGCTGAATCGCTCAAGCGCTCCCATAAGCTGCGAGCGTCCCATGACGCTATACTTGTTGGGGCGGAGACATTACGCAATGATAACCCTCAACTGACCACCCGTCTGGTCAAAGGCTCAAACCCGATTAGAATTGTCCTTTCGAACTCCGGCCAAATCGGCCGCGATAGAATCATGTTCAAAGACGGCCTGGCCCGCTCATTTGTAGCCCTGCCGGAAAATACAAAAACGGTTCCAGGAACTGGTTTTGATATTATTCCCGTAAAAACGAAACGGGGCGTTCTCGACCTTCGCGATCTATTGTCCAGGCTGGGGAAAATGGGAATTATGACTCTCATGGTGGAAGGCGGATCATTGACACTGACCTCTTTTCTGACTCAGAAACTGGTCGATAAAATAATCGTCTGCGTCGCTCCGATCATAATTGGGGACGGCATCCCGGCGATCCGGGAACTTGGAATCAAAACTATCGGTAAATCCATAGGAATTGACCATATCCGATGGCAAAAATCAGGCCCGGATATGATCATGTCCGGCAATCCTGTCTGGAGATAAAATGTTCACGGGGATAATTCAGGAAATCGCCAAGGTGAAATCAGTCGTTAGGTCGGGCGGCAATCTTCATCTGACTATCTCCGCCGAAAAAACAGCTCCTCGTCTGCTGTTAGGATCATCCGTTTCGGTAAACGGCGTATGCCAGACGGTAATTTCAACCGCTCATGATCTGTTCACTGTGGAGGCTATAGACGAGACTCTGACCCGCTCCAATCTGGGAGAATTGCGTGAGGGAGCTTTTGTCAATCTCGAATCTCCCCTGACCCCGAGCAGCCTCCTCGATGGTCACCTGGTACAAGGTCATGTCGACTGTAAAGGGAAGATTCTGAAAATCGGGCGGCTCGAGGGCAGTCATGTTTTTACCATCGAATTTCCCGGAGATTTTGACAGATATGTCGTCGAAAAAGGCTCCATCGCGGTCGACGGTATCAGCCTGACTATCGCTTCCTCCTCTCGCGGTCGACTCGATCTGGCCGTTATACCCCATACCATGAAAAACACTATCCTTGGATATAAAATTACCGGAGACACCGTCAATCTCGAGTTCGATATGATTGCCAAGTATGTCGAAAAAATGGTATCTCCCCGAAACAGTAAACTAACCGCGGATTTTTTAAAGGAGCATGGTTATTTTTAGGGGGCTTTTGCTCTAACCATGATTAATTATGTCTGAATTTTCAACTATTGACGAAGCGATTCAATCCATAAGGCAGGGTGAAATGGTGATCGTGGTCGACGACGAAGACCGCGAAAACGAAGGAGACCTTGTGCTGGCCGCCGAATTTATCACTCCCGAAAAAGTCAATTTTCTGACCAAACAGGGACGCGGCCTGATATGCGTTCCTCTGCCGGCGGAGAGAATCGAGGAACTCGAACTGACCCCGATGGTACGGAACAATACCGCCCTGCACGGGACCAGGTTTACCATTTCAGTCGACGCTCTCGAGGGAGCTACCACAGGTATCTCCGCCCACGATAGGGCCGTTACAATCGCTATACTGGCCAATGAAAAAACCAGGCCGGAGGAGTTAGGACGTCCCGGACATATTTTCCCGATCCAGGCCCTGCCCGGCGGGGTTCTCTCCCGTGCCGGTCATACCGAAGCTACAGTCGATCTTTGCCGCCTGGCCGGCTTGAAACCGGCCGGCGTACTTTGCGAAATACTCGATGATGACGGTAAAATGGCCCGGTTGCCTCAGCTTTTCAAAATAGCCCGGCTGCACGGCCTTAAGCTCATAACCGTAGCCGACCTGATAAAATATCGCCGATCCAAGGAAAAACTGGTTCGTAATATCACCATCGTCGATTTTCCCACAAAGCACGGTGCCTTCAAACTGCATCTTTATCAAAGCTCCATCGATGATCATCATCACCTGGCTATTGTCAAAGGGGACGTGCGTGGACAAAAAAATGTTCTTACCAGGGTTCACTCGTCCTGCCTGACCGGCGATGTCCTGGGATCCTGCCGATGCGATTGCGGAGAACAGCTGGCCGCCTCCATGGAACTTGTCGATAAAGAAGGACTCGGAGTAGTGCTCTATATGCGGCAGGAGGGGAGAGGTATCGGGCTGGCCAACAAACTGCTGGCCTACAAACTTCAGGATAACGGGCGGGATACGGTCGAGGCCAACGCTGATCTCGGTTTCCCCCCGGATCTCCGCGATTACGGTATCGGCGCACAGATTCTCGCCGACCTCGGCCTGACGACCATCAGGCTGATAACCAATAACCCGAAGAAATTGATAGGACTGCAAGGATATAATCTCGAGATCACCGATCGGGTCCCGCTGCAGATAAAACCCAACAAGCATAACGCCCGCTACCTGGAAACCAAACGGGACAAACTCGGCCATCTGATAGATTCCCATAACATTAATAATCTAAAAGGCTGTAAATAAGGAGATAGCATGGTAAATGAAATCGGCGGATCATTAAATGTGAAAGGAAACAAATTCGCCATCATTGTTTCCCGTTTCAATGATTTCCTGACCGCCAAACTAAAAGATGGCGCGCTTGATTGCCTGATTCGGCACGGCGCCCTGGAAAAAGATCTGACTGTAGTCTGGGTTCCCGGATCCTTCGAAATACCTCCGGTAGCCGCTCGACTGGCTGATTCGGATAAATATGACGCCGTTATCTGCCTGGGCGCTATCATTCGAGGACAAACGCCTCATTTCGACTATGTCGCTTCGGAGGCAGCCAAGGGCGTAGCCAGGCTGGCTATGGATAAGAAGAAACCGGTCATCTTCGGTATTGTTACCGCCGATACATTGGAACAGGCTATAGAACGGGCCGGAACAAAGCATGGGAACAAAGGTTTCCAGGCGGCCTTGTCGGCTATCGAAATGGTTAACCTTTACGGCGTTCTCTAAATGGGCAAAAGAAGACAGGCACGCGAAGCGGTACTGGAAGCGCTCTACTGCTATGAAATGCGCGCGGCCGACGACGATCTGAAGGAAATCTTCGATTATTGCGCCGAAAGACATAGCCTCGATAAGGATGTTTCCGAATTCGGATACGATCTTCTATGCAAAACTGTGAAAAACAGAGATGAACTGGATAAATCCATCGAGCTGCATACCGAAAACTGGGATCTCAAAAGATTGGCGGTGATAGATAGAAATATACTGCGTCTCGGTCTGGCCGAAATAATCTATTTCCCTGATATTCCCAAAAAGGTCTCCATCGACGAAGCTATCGAACTGGCCAAAATCTATGGATCTGCCGATTCAGGGAGATTTGTCAACGGTGTACTTGACGCCTTAGGCAAAGATTTCTAGATCATTTGGTATTGACAGGAGTACAATATATCGTAAATTAAACCTTAATAGGCGCCTTTTTAAGGGTGCTTTTTTTGGATAGGGAGGATTCTGATACCCGGATATCTTCGCGGGCATACAGCGAAAGAAGTTTCCGCTATTGACGCTGATGAAGCTTTATAAAGACAAATATTTCCTCATCTTATCCCTGGCAGCGGGATTTATCAGCCTTATCATTTATTACATAACCAAAGCTCCCACAACTTCCTTCTGGGATTGCGGAGAATTTATCGCTTCGTCCTATATCCTGGGCATACCACATCCGCCCGGTTACCCGCTATTTATAATCATCGGACGATTGTTCACTTTGCTCCCGATAGCCGGCGATATTGCCGTCAGGGTCAACCTTATCTCGGTCCTGAGCGCGGCTGCCTCTGTTGTCGTCGCCTATTGGCTGATAATCCGGATCGCTCTGAACGGTAGTCCGAAGATCCCCAATGGTCTCTCCAAATACGGACTCGGTATCGGAGCGCTGTGCGGCGCTCTTATTATGGGATTCTCCTCTACCTTCTGGTCGAGCGCGGTCGAAGCCGAGGTCTACGCGCTGGCTATGTTGCTCATGCTCCTTATCAATTACCTGGCCTTTATCTGGGCCGAGAATATCGACCGCCCCGGCAATGACAGACTTCTGATTCTCATCTCCTACCTGCTCTGGTTGTCATTGGGCGTGCACATGACCGTATTCCTGGTCCTGATCCCCATGATTTTATATCTGGCTTATTATGATTTCTTAAAATCAGGGTTAAAACGTTGGCCGGTCTGGATAGTTATGTCAATGTTCATACTGTTTGCCGCCCCGGTACAAACGCCTCTTCTGGGTATTTTGGGTATCGATATCGCCGCCTTTGAACTCGAATCGTTCGCCTGCATTTTCGTCCTCGCCCTGATGATTACCGGAAGCGTAACCGCTTATCGCCTTCTCAAACGTACAGCGGCCGCCGCCTGGGGAACCGCTTTACTCGTCATGATCTCGGCGGTTATCGGGTTTTCATCCCAAATGTATATTCCCATCAGAGCCTCTCAGAAGCCGGCTATCAACGAAAACGATCCCGCCACCTTCAATCGCTTCAAAGGTTTTCTCGAAAGAAAACAATACGGACAGGAATCGATGATTACTCGCATGCTCCAACGTCGGGCAAGCTGGCGCAATCAACTCATAGCTCATCCCAGGTTCGGGCTTCTGGGCTATTTCAACTCCCAGTATGCCTCGCCCGATCAGAAAATCACCCTGTACAAAGCCTCCGATAAAGGAAAAAGTAATGGTTCATCCAGCCCGGAATTCAGTCTCAGCCTGCCGATATTCTATATTCTGATCATCGGTTTTTACGGGTTATATGAATCGTCCAGGCGGGCAGGCCCTGAAGGATCCTTCATGCTCATTTCGTTCCTGATAGGCACTATCGGACTGATGCTGTACATGAACTTCTCTGACGGCGCTTACAATACAGCCATTGCCCCCATCGCCGAGGTCCGAAACAGAGATTACTTCTTCACGCCCGGATATATGTACTACGGTATTATCATCGGAATGGGAATAGCCATGTTTCTCCAATGGCTGGGAGGCCTGGCCGATAAATTTAAATTGCGCGCCGCGGCGCTTATCCCGGCGTTTGCCGCAGCTGTGCTGGTGGCTATCCTTCTGGCCTTCAACACCGTTTATGCCAATTATCAGCATAACAGCAGACTGGGCAATTTTATCCCTCGCGATTATGCCGAAAACATTCTGGAATCATGCGCCCAAAACGGTATCCTCTTCACCAATGGAGATAACGATACTTTTCCGCTATGGTATATTCAAGAGGTCGAAAAAGTGCGTCTGGACGTGCGCGTCGTTAACCTCAGCCTGCTCAACACGTCCTGGTATGTTCACCAGCTGAAAGACCAAATGAACGTCCCGATCAGTATCAGCGATGATGAAATCGACAAGCTGCAGCCGAAGAGATTCACCGATTACCCCGGAATCTGGAGAGTGCAGGATCAGATGGTCCAGCATATCGTCACCAATATCCGTAACGACAGCTGGAACATACCGGTTTATTTTGCCATAACTGTTTCCGAAGATAACCGTCTGGGCCTCGACGATCATCTGATTATGGAAGGAATGGCCCTAAGGGTAGTGGAAACATCCGGTAAGGATAGGGTCGAACCCGAGATCGGGATGAAGGTGTTGGGGAATCCGGCCAACTTCAGAGGTATCGCCGACCCTTCGGTAATAAAAGATGAAAACGATAAAAGACTTATCGCCAATTATATAGTCGCTATGCTTAAAATCTCCGAAACTTATTTAGAACAGCAAGAGCCCGATTCGGCGGTCAAGATAGCCGAGTTGGCCTTTAATCTCAGCTCCGACGACTCTCCCTGGCAATCCAGGGCTTATGTAGCTAAAATATTTGCCTTGAGCGGAGAGATCGACCGGATCCCCGAAATCATATGCGATTCTCCTGAAGGTGAAAAGATCTATCTGGCGATTTCTCAGGAGCTGATTATGGATCAGGAATTCGAGGCCGCCGAAAAAATACTGGTGATTGTTCTGTCCAAATACCCCGACTCTTTTTCCGCGCTCAATAATCTGGCGGTATTATATTATCGAGACGGCCATATTACCCGGGCAGATTCCCTCATCGATAAATTTAGAAAACAGTTCGAGGATAATATGGATATTCAAACGTCTCTCGACCAGCTTAAGGAAAAACTCAAGAGCTTGCCGGACTTTCCGGAGGAAAACAAATGAAAATCCTGGCGATCAACTGGCAGGATCTGAAAAATCCCCAGGCCGGTGGAGCCGAGGTCCATCTGCAGGAGATTCTAAGCAGATTGGTCTCATATGGCCATCAGGTCGATCTGCTTTGCAGTAATTTCCCGGGAGGAGCAAAGGTCGATAATGTCGACGGCATCAAAATATATCGTCACGGAGCCCGCCTTAATTTCAACTGGGTAGCTCCCTTCGTCATGAGAAAGCTCATCAAAGCCAACAATTATAACGTCGTCATCGAGGATATAAATAAAATACCGTTCTATTCGCCGCTCTACCAAAAACTCCCCACGCTAACGGTTATTCCTCATCTGTTTTCCGACGCTGTCTTTAAGGAAATAAATTTTGTCCTGGGATCATATATTTTCATAGCCGAAAAACCTGTAGGATGGATCTACAGAAATAACCGCTTCATGGTTATCTCCAAATCAACCGCCGGCGAGGTTGAGCGCAAGGGAATTCCCCGCGGCAATATCGACGTGGTCGAATGCGGCATCGATAAGGAAATCTATCGGTTTGATCCGCAGATAACCAAGTTCGAAACTCCGACCATTCTCTATGTCGGGCGGTTGAAAAAATACAAGTCGGTCGAAACAGTTATAAAAGCCCTGCCCGCTATCAGGGAGGCGATTCCCGACGCTCAATTTATTGTCGTCGGTCAGGGAGATTATCAGCAAACTCTGATGAACCTGGCCGTCGAATTGGGAGTGCAAAATTCTGTTATCTTCAAAGGCTTTGTTTCCGAAGAGGAGAAAGTCGGCTATCTGCGCAAAGCTCATCTTTCTATCTACCCGTCGCTCAAAGAAGGCTGGGGGCTCACCAATATCGAAGCCAATGCCTGCGGAACCGCCGTGCTGGCCTCGAGGGTTCCCGGATTGCAGGATTCGGTTGACGAAAATAATTCAGGATTACTATTCGAATACGGCGATATCGAGCAAATTTCCACCCTGGCTACTAAAATATTGAGCGATGACCCGCTCCGAAAAAGCCTGGAAATGGGAGGATTGCGCTGGGCCGCTAATTTCTCATGGGAAAAAACCGCTCGAATGACTGAAGATATTTTGAAAAAGGTGATCGTAGATAATTGAAAAATCGGCTGAATCTCGCAATCGGCCTGATCGTCAGCGCCCTATTTGTTTATCTTGCTTTCAGAAGGGTAGAACCGGCAGAAATAATCTATTCGCTGAAGAACGTAAACTATATATGGATCATTCCCAACATGGTCGCCGTAATGTTTCTTATGGGCCTCAGGGCGGAACGATGGAAATATCTGCTGCAGCCTGTCAAGGTCTTTACAGCCGCTCGGCTGTTTCCGGCGGTTATGATCGGCTTTATGGCCAATAACGTTCTGCCTGCCAGGCTGGGCGAGCTGGTCAGAGCGTACTCTTTGGGCAGGACAACGGGAGAATCGAGATCCTCCATTTTCGCCACCATCGTGCTGGAACGGATTTTCGACAGCCTCTCATTGCTGACCATGTTCTGGTTGGTTATTCTCTTTGTTCCTTTTCCTCCTGCGGTTAAAAAATTCGGGATCTTCACCCTCGTTATTAATGTCGCCGCCGTCCTTTTTCTGGTCGCCTTAAAATATCGAGGAGAAGGCATCATCCGGCTTGTTTCGAAAATATTTTCTTTTCTTCCCGGATCCTTCCGTAAAAAAATAGAAAGTATATTATCCCATTTTACAAAGGGCCTGAATGTCTTCAAAAATTTGAAGATCCTCATGATAATTTCCTTCTGGTCGGCGGTTATCTGGGTGATCACCGCTTTATCTAATTACTTCATATTCATGGCTTTTGGGATATATCCTCACTTTATAGCCTCATTTATTCTGTTGCTTTTTGTGGCCGCCGGAGTGATGCTCCCGTCGGCTCCGGGCTATATCGGGGTCTTCCAGGCTGCCGTTGTTGCCGCCTTCGGCGCCATGAACCATCTGGGGATTATAGGCCATTATCTCAATACCGCCAGGGTCGAGGCTTTGGCCATGACACTGACCGCCAACGCCTTCACCCCGATTATCGGTATCGGAGCCTACTGCGAATCGCTGGGGCTGTTCGGAATATCAAAAGGGGAGGCTCTGTCTTTCTCCATAGTCCTATGGCTTTGTCAGTTCATCCCGGTTACTCTCATCGGGTTCTATTATCTGCGTCGGGAGCATTTATCCCTGGGAAAGATCGAAATATGATAACAGCGGTATAGGAGAATAGAATCGATAATGCCTTGCCAATAACGGAAAAATAATGTTAATTTACGCTTGAAACGATGCACGAGGGGAAAGCGATAATGGTTTATCTCACATTTTTAACCAGCGGGAATTGAATTAAATGGAAAACGGAGAAAGACTTTATGGTCGCAGAAGGGTCAAGAAATTTAAGCCTGCCGTAGCCGAAAGCCCCAAAAACCCCGAGGCCGAAGGACAAAAGGCCGCGCCGGCCGAAGAAACTCCCAAAGAAATACCTCCGATTATCAAGCCGGAAGTATCAGTGGAGACAAGAAAAGAGTCCGAATCAAATAGACCCCGATCTTCTCAGCCCCCACAACGGAGGGAACAAAGAAGACCCGAAAGAAAACCCAATCAGTACGGCGACAGAAAAAGGGACCGGTCAGACTCTCGACCGGGACGTGACCGCGATAATAATAGATTTAAGGGGAAAGCAAGAACCAAAGTCAGCGTAATAATACCGGCCTATAACGAGGAAGACAATGTCCAGCCTCTGCTCGATCAATTCGATGAGGTTATCAAAAAGTCCGGAGCGGAGTGGGAAGTTATCTATGTCAATGACGGCTCGACCGATCGAACAGAGGAAAGAGCCCGTAAGGCCACGCGCTCTTACCCCTGGCTTAAGGTTACCGGGTACTCCCGCAACCGGGGATTAACTGCCGCTCTGAATACCGGGTTCAAACAGGCGCACGGTTCGATTATGGTGTTTTATCCCGCCGATTTACAGTACAGCCCGCAGGATATTCCCAGGATGATTGCCAGGATCGATCAGGGCGCCGACGTCGTCGCCGGGTGGAAACAGGGTAAATACAATAAGAGATTAGTCTCTTTTATTTACAATAAAATCTGCCGAATGCTTTTCGGCTTGAAGATTCATGATATGAACTCCGTAAAAGCTTTCAAAAAAGATGTGGTCGATTCCATTACTCTGCGCCGGGACTGGCACAGGTACCTGGTGGTTCTGGCCGCTGAACAGGGTTTTGTCATCGACGAGGTCAAGGTCAAGCTCTTTCCCAGAAAATTCGGGAAAAGCAAATTCGGGGCGGGCCGGATTATGGACGGCGTTCTGGATTTGTTCTCTGTAAAATTTCAGATCTCGTTTGTGAAAAAACCTCTGAGGCTTTTCGGTACGTGGGGGTTTATTTTGGGAGGGTCTGGCGGCATTGTCGGACTGCTCGCCTTATACCTCAGATATTTCACCGAACACGGGTCCAGAACCTTGCTTTTCCCTACCATCCTTCTGGTCCTTTCGGGATTATTATTGTTTGCCATCGGCTTTCTGGCTGAAATGATGGTCGGCTTGAGAGAAGAAATAGAATCCCTTAGATCGAGACGATAGGAGGGAGCGGTTCTTCCGATCAAGCCTCGGGGATTCCATTTGACATGTTTCCTTTCGCTTTCCCCGGAGTCAATATCGCTCTGATGAGACATTCATGATCCCTTACGAGTTTTCCGTAAGCAATATTATTGTCAGCTATAATTCTCTCCGCCATCTTGAAAAATGTGTCGATTCCCTGAAATCCGCGAGGGGAATAAAATCCGAAATTATCGTATTCGACAACGCCTCCGATGACGGCACGTCCGAATTTCTGAAAAATCAATCTTTCGATTCCATATTATCTCAGAGGAATCTGGGGTATGGACGGGCTGCTAATCGGGCCGCCGCGCGGGCGCGGGGGAAATACCTTTTCATTCTTAATCCGGATACTCTAATCCCACCCGATGCCCTGGAGCGGCTGCTTGCTTACGCTGATGACAACCCCGATGTCGGCTTGATCTCCCCGGCGCTTTGCTACCCCGATGGACGTCCGCAGCTTTCCGCCCGACGTATGCCCATGAGACGGGATTTTCTCCTCGGACGGGGATCACCTTTGTTCAAACTCGGAATTACCGGCGAGAAAAAAGCCGGCTACATCCTTTCAGATTCCGATTCTCCCGTTGAGGTCCCGGCTGTCTCAGCCACAGCCGTCCTCATCAAATCCGCTTTATTTCGGGAGTTGGGAGGATTCGATGAGCGATTCTTCATGTACCTGGAAGATCTCGACCTCTGCCGGAGAATTACGGATAGAGGCCTGAAGATATTTTTGTTGCCGTCGGTTACAGTTTACCATTCATGGCGGCAGTCATCGTCCCGGCGACCGTATCTATCGGCGTTCCATCATCATAGCTCTGTCTGGAAATATTTCAGAAAGCATTATGACCATCAACGGATCCTGAATCTTCTTCTTTTAGTTGCTCTTTGGGCCGGTTTTGTGGTAAGCTCGCTCATAACTGTCTTTAAGAAAGGGCGAAAAAATTGAACTGGCGGATACCGGCCTTCGTTCTGGTCACTTTTCTTTCAGGATATCTAACTTATATGCTGGTGCCCATTATCAACGCTTATTGCCTGCGCAAAGAGCTTCTCGATTTCCCCGGACCGAGAAAAATGCACTCGACACCTATCCCGCGCCTTGGCGGAGTAGCTTTCTTTATCTCTTTCACCCTGGCAGTCTGGATGGGATTCATCGCCGATCCCGGACTCTGGTATGAAAACTGGAAAGGCATAATGGGGTTGATTGGGGGAGGAGTTGTCATTTTCGCTCTGGGAGCTACCGATGATATCAAAGGTGTTAGTCCAATCCCAAAATTGTTCTGGCAGATTTTGGCCGCCATGATCCCGGTGATCATGGGAATCCGCCCCGATTTTCTTAATATCCCCTACTACAAAGTCGTCGCCCTGGGCTACTGGAGTATCCCCTTAAGCGTATTTTGGGTGGTGATGATTACCAATACTTTCAACCTGCTCGATGGTCTGGACGGTCTCGCGGCCGGTGTGGCGGCCATAGCTTCCATGACCTTCCTGATCCTGAGTGTGGCCCTTGACCTGCCCTTGGCCTCCCTTTTTGCCGCTGGCATCCTGGGAGTCTGCCTGGTTTTCCTGAAATTCAATTCATATCCGGCCAGGATCTTCATGGGAGATTCCGGGTCGCTGTTCATCGGCTATGTTTTGGGAGTTTTATCATTATATTGGCCCAAAAGCTATGCCTCCATCGTCATGTTCGTCCCTATTCTGGCCCTCGGGCTCCCGGTTATCGAGCTGGTTAGTACTACTTTGAGAAGGCTGTTAACCGGCCAAAAAATATATATGGCTGATAGACGGCATCTTTTCCATTACCTCCTGGAGCAGGGCTTCAGCCACAGGGGGGTTGTCTGGTTTTTCTATATTATAAGTCTCCAGTTCTCATTCATGGCCGTCGGGCTGGTTTTAGGGAAAATCAATATTATTCTTGTATTGGAGTTCGTTTTTATTATATTTATCGCCATATTTCTTTCCCGTAAAATTAAGTCGGGAGGCCATAATGGATGACAAATACTACCTTGAATTCGAAAAACCGATTATCGAGATCGATAAAAAAATCCAACAGATGAAAGACCTGGCCCTGTCAGGCGATACCGAACTCGAATCTGAAATACGAAATCTGGAAAAGAAAAGAAACCGGCTTCAATCCGATGTCTATTCTCGGTTGTCGCGCTGGCAGAGAGTTCAGCTGGCCAGGCATCCCATGCGGCCGTATTCGTTCGATCTCGTACCTCTTGTTTTCGACGATTTCATGGAACTTCACGGCGACAGGTATTTCGCCGATGATAAGGCTATGGTTGGAGGATTCGCTACGCTTGATGGACATCCGGTTGTTTTCGTAGGGCAGCAAAAGGGACGTGACGTCAAACAGCGGCAATACCGTAATTTCGGAATGAGCCACCCCGAAGGCTACCGTAAAGCACTCAGGCTTTTCAAACTGGCTGAAAAATTCAATCGACCCATCATCATTTTTGTTGATACTCCGGGCGCCTATCCGGGTATCGGGGCGGAAGAAAGGGGGCAGGCCGAAGCCATAGCCCGCAACATCCTGGAAATGTCCGTTATAGAGGTCCCTATTATTGTCACCATCATCGGCGAGGGAGCATCTGGCGGAGCGCTTGGTATCGGTATAGGAGACGTAGTCATGATGCTCGAAAACTCCTGGTACTCGGTCATCTCTCCGGAAGGCTGTTCAGCCATTCTCTGGAAACAGGTCGATGACCCTAAACAAGCCGAGGCCAACAGAATACAGGCCGCCGAAGCCCTCAAACCTATTCCCGACGATCTCATGCGGTTGGGGATCATCGACGAAATTGTCCCGGAACCGGCAGGGGGAGCTCACAGGGATTATGCCGCCGCCGCCGCGATTTTAAAAAATATTTTGCTTGAGAAATTGAATATCTTATCGCAAAAAGATAAACAAACACTCCTGGCCGACAGGTTGAGAAAATACCGGACCCTCGGAGTCGTCAAAGAATTGTAAAATCTGGGGATTTTATGTTGCCCGAAAAACTCCTTAATATCCTGGCCTGCCCTAAATGCAAGGGCGATCTGGAATACGATAAAGATAATGAAAGACTGATTTGTGATAAATGCCGCCTGCGATATAGAATTGAGGATGATATCCCTGTAATGCTTATCGATGAGGCGGAGAGATTTTGATGGAGGATTAATGATTAAGCTCTCGAGATTCTGTGAAGAAGATGTGATATCGTTCAACCTTAAAGGCGAAACTAAAGACGAAATTATCGGAGAACTGGTGGAATTGGCCTCGCGCTCCGAAATGGTCAAAAATAAAGAGGAACTCCTCAAGGCCGTGCTCGACCGCGAAAAACTGGTCACTACCGGAGTCGGCTACGGAGTCGCTTTCCCTCATGCCAAAACCAGGGCGGTCAAAGGAATAGTTATTGCCTTCGGCCGGAAAAACGAAGGAGTCGAGTTCGACGCCATGGATAGAAAAGCGGTCAATTTGTTCTTCCTGATCGCTGCCCCCGAGGATGCTATCGGCGCCCATCTCAATGTCATGGCCAAACTTTCCTATCTGATGAAAAGCGAAAAAAACCGTCAGAAACTTATGAAAGCAAAATACAAAGAAGACCTCATAGAGGTTTTGGATTCCAACGAATAAATGCGAATTTCCCTGAGGGGGATACTCAGAAGTCCCGAATTCCAGCCGTTGGCAGTCATGGTTATCATCTGTATTATCCTGATTGCCCTGCCGCTGTCATATAAATCCACGCTCTCCAGGTTGGGATTATCGTCCGTTCTATATCCTTTTATCGAGGTGGATACATTCCTAAGAAAAATAGATACCACCTTCGAGACCAACAAATATCTCAACCGGCGCCTCGATTATCTCTCCACCATTGTCTCTTCTATGATCGAAAATAAATATGAAAATGAACGGCTTCGAAAGATGCTGGGCTTCAATGTCAATCAGCCGCTGGATCTCATTCCCGCCGAAGTTTTCGCCGTGACTCCCACGGGACGGTTCAATTCGATCCTCATCAATGTTGGAAAATCATCGGGCGTAAAAGCTAATATGCCGGTAATTACACCATCAGGCATAGTCGGAAAAACCATCTCGGCCGAGGAAAACTATGCCGTAGTGCAGCTTCTGTACGATCCTGCTTTTAAAGTAGCTGCGCGAACACAGTCCGGCAGAGTACAGGGAATCGCATCCTACGCCGGAGGACGATTCCTTGCCCTGACTAATGTGCCATACGATCTGGAAGTTTCCATCGGCGATACAGTCATATCATCCGGGCTTGGTGGTATTTTCCCGAGAGGATTGTATATCGGCCAGATAATCGAAGCCCAAATCAAGGAAGGGGAACTGTTTAAGGATATTCAGATTTTGCCCGGAGCCAATTTTTCAGTTCTGGAGGAGGTTTTCGTCGTTTTATCCGGGGAGGAATCGAGATGATGTTCCTTTTTTACGTCACCGTATCCTGGTTTCTCGTGATTTTCGGACAAGTGGTTATCTCGCCTCGCCTGGCCGTATCCAATATTTACCCCGATTTTGTCATCGTCGTTGTCGTGCTGACAGCCCTGAAAAAAGGATGGAGGTTCGGCCTCTGGTTCGGATTCGCCCTGGGATTTGGTTTGGATCTGATGGATCCGCAGAACCTCGGCTGGATGACGCTCCTGGTAGCCATAGTCGGATATTTCGCCGGTGTTACCAGGGGGAAAATATTTCTGGATAATATTTTTTTCCAGTCGATAACCATAACCGCTTTTACTCTTGTTTATCAAATTCTTATCGTCATGGTAAGCTGGCCCGGCTTCTTCTACAATAATTTATGGGCGTCGTTCAGCGACTCGGTATTGATAGCTGTCTACTCCGGTTTGGCCGGCGTGGCGGGACTGTTTCTCCTAAAGCAAAAATTCCGCCTCAAGGAGCTATTGTGAGCGGAGACAGCTCCGAAAATAGAGTTCTTAACTACAGAATTCTGCTGCTTCTGTCTTTTTTGTTCATGGGTTTCATTGCTGTCAGGTTGTTCGGCATGCAGATGTTTGCCGGAGGCGAATACAAACGAGCCAGCGAGCAAAACGGCGTAAGATTGGTGCCGATCTCCGCTCCCAGAGGATTGATCAAAGATCGATTCGGGGAAACTCTGGTGAAAAATCGCCCGTCATACTCGATATACCTGGTTCCTTATGAGGTCTCTAGCCTCGATTCCGCTTCCGTCCTGCTCGGTAAAGCCCTCAAATCCAAACCGGAGGATATCAGAGACAGGATAAAACAAGGCCGGCAGGGACGGTTCCAGCCAATACGCTTAAAAAGGGATCTTGATTTTGCTACGGTCTGCTATATAGAAGAACATACTCTGGATTTTCCGGGCGTTATATTCCAGGTTGAGCCGACCAGGTTTTACCCGGTAGACAACTATGGATCGCATATCTGGGGATATGTCGGTGAGTTAACCGAAAAAGAATTGGCCTCTGACGCTTACAAGGGAAGTTCCCTGGGCGACGTGGCCGGTAAAGACGGGCTCGAAAAATTCTACGAAAATAAATTACGCGGAATCACCGGGCTGAAATATATGGAGGTCACTGCCGCAGGGAAAATTCTGGGAGAGCTTACCGATAAGCAAAGAATCAAGCCGGTACAAGGATCGACTCTTCTGCTCGAACTGGATTGGGAAATGCAAAAATTAGCCGAGGACGAATTGGCCCTGAAAGGTTCGGGAGCGGTTGTGGCCCTCGATCCGAGGAATGGCGCTGTGATGGTCCTGGCTTCGGTACCCGATTTCGATGCTAATCTCTTTTCCGGAGTCGTTTCCGAAGAAGCCTGGAAAGCGGTAATGTCGGATTCTCTTCATCCGCTGTATAACAGAAGTATCAGGGGTACTTATCCGCCCGGTTCGACCATGAAACTGTTCACCGCCGCCGCCGGACTCGAACATAACATAATCGGTCCGAATGACTATTTCGAACCCTGCTACGGCGCTAAGAAATTCGGTAACAGATCTTTTAAATGCTGGCGGCCCGGAGGCCATGGAAGATTGCATCTGGTTGATGCCATAATACAGTCGTGTGACGTTTATTTCTATCAACTTGGCGTAGGCGAGGGCGTCGATCTCTGGAGCTATATGATGAAAGCCTTCGGATTCGGAAAGCCGACCGGCATTGACCTGCCAGCCGAGGATCCCGGCTTAGTTCCCGATGCCGCATATTTAGACAAAAGATATGGAGTTAAAGGCTGGACCAAATATCTGGTCGTAAATATGGCCATCGGACAGGGAGAGCTTCTGGTTACGCCCCTCCAAATGGCCGCCCTTTTTGCCGCGCTGGGTAACAACGGCATTGTGTATAGGCCTCGGCTTGTGTCTCATATGATTTCTTCCGACGGCGATACCACAGTTGTTGCTCCCGAAGTAGTCGGTCATATGCCCATTGAGAAGGAAAACCTGGATATTTTGCGTGAAGGATTAATTGGGGTTACAACCAATGAAAACGGCACCGCCAGAATAGCCGCCATTAAAGGAATAACGGTCGCCGGGAAAACCGGTACGGCTCAAAATCCGCATGGTGACGATCACGCCTGGTTCGTCTGCTTCGCCCCGGCCGAAAATCCCCAAATCGCGGTGGCAGTGATTGTCGAAAACGCTGGTCACGGTGGATCTGTAGCCGCACCACTGGCTCGGAAAGTCATTGAAAAATATCTTCAACGTCAATCCGCTCAAAATCAGTCTGAAAATATAACGCAATTGCTCGATGAATAAGACCTTCGATTTGAAAATATTCCTGCCGGCCGTACTGCTTAGCTTGATCGGAGTAGGGCTTATTTACGCCGCTACTTATTACTCCGGTTCCGAGGCCGCTAAAAACCTATTCTACAGGCAGTTTATCTGGCACGGTCTTGGCCTGGCTGTTTGCCTGGCGGTCTATTCTATTCCATTGAAATTCCATGAAGCTTTCGCTTTTCTATATTATTTCGCCGCGGCTGTTTTACTTATTGTCGTGTTGTTCATGTCCCGCGGCTCCACTTCACGTTGGCTGCATTTCGGGTCGTTTAATATCCAGCCCGCCGAAATCGCCAAGATGGCCGCCATCCTGGCCCTGGCCCGCTTCATGAGCTTCAGAAAAACAAAACACGACGATCTGAACTGGGTCCTGGCCGCTCTGATTATTATGGGAGTGCCGGCCTTATTGACTCTCGTCCAGCCGGATCTCGGAAGCTCCCTGGTATTCTTCGCCGTATTTGTCGCCATACTCTTCTGGTCCGGTTTGTCCGTTCCTCAAATTATCCTGGTCATCTCTCCGGTTATAAGCGTCATCAGCGCATTCCACTGGATAACATGGGGCATTTTCTTTTTCCTCTTGATCCTGCTCATATTCTTCTCCAAACTGCGGTTCCTTCAGGGAGCCTTTTTCCTCTCAATCAATCTCGCGGTGGGAATGATCACTCCGGTATTATGGAACCAGCTCCACGACTATCAGAAAATGAGAATAATAACTTTCCTCGATCCCGGACAGGATCCTAGAGGAGCGGGGTATCAGATCATCCAATCCAAAATCGCGGTCGGAGCCGGAGGATTTTTCGGTCAGGGATTCCTGAAAGGAATACAGACCAAACTCGATTTCCTGCCCGAACAGCATACCGACTTTATCTTCTCTGTGCTGGCTGAACAGTTCGGATTTTTGGGATGCATGGTGGTTATCGCTCTTTTTTTCTGGCTGTTTTATCGAGGATTCTCCGTCGCCTTGAAAGCCAGAAATCAATTCTATAGTTATGCTGCCTGCGGAATGACCGCCGTGCTGGTTTTTCAGGTCATGATCAATATCGGAATGACTATCGGCCTTATGCCTGTTACGGGTCTGCCGCTTCCGTTCTTGAGTTATGGAGGTTCATCCCTTATATTCTTCTGGGCTTGCATAGGTTTTTTACTGGCTTTTAACCGAGATTGGCAGGAATATTAATGTACCCCGAACCGCTTGGCTTCATTGGAATACACTTTATTCGCTCTTATGGCATTATGCTGGCCATCGCTTTCCTAACCGGTATAATGTGGGCTAGAAAAAGAGCGGCCAAAGCGGGCATTGATCCCGATCAGGTCGTCGATCTCTCTTTCATCGTCCTGATCTCTTCGGTCGTAGGCTCACGCTTGTTCTATGTCATTTATCATCTGGATGAATTTTCCAATAACATTCTCGATATCATCAATCCATTCCAGAACGGTTCTATCGGTATAGCAGGGCTTTCCATGATGGGAGGAGTTCTTCTGGCTCTGATCTCGGCTTTTCTCTTTTTCGTCATTAAGAAAATCGATCCCTGGCCTCTGTGCGATTCCATGATGCCCATGTTCGCCCTCGGGATCGGGATAGCCAGGATCGGATGCTTCCTTAACGGTTGCTGCTATGGTCTTCCGGCCCATGATCATTGGGGACTGGTTTTCCCTCCCGATTCCGCCGCGGGATACCATTTCCCCGATACTCCGCTGATTCCTACTCAACTGTTTTCATCGCTGGCCGGACTTATAATTCTGACTATTGTACTTTTCAGCGAGAAATATAAAAAATTCAACGGCCACTCATTTTGGATTACACTGGGTCTCTACGGCCTCTGGAGATTCATTATCGATTTCTACCGCTATTATGAGCCATCCATGGTCGCCTTTTCCATCGGTGAACAAAACATCTCTCGAAATCAGACACTTTCTCTTTTGCTGGTAGTTGGAGCGATCATTGCATACATGATTATGTTCTTCAGGAACTCCAAAAAGGCGGCTGCCAATGCTGTCTCCGAGTCTCGATAGAGCTGTAGTTCTGATTAAATCGATTTACCGCGATTTTCAGGAATTCCTGGCGCCGTCAGCCTGCCTGGTCTGCCGTGGCGATGTCATAGATCGGATACAATTGCTCTGTTCCGATTGCCAAAACAACCTTCAAACTTCAAATTCCGGGTACGGTCCTGTCTGTCCCTTTTGCCGCCGCCCGGACAAAGCTGCAGGATCCTGCGATAAATGTCTATTAAACGATACCCTTCGCCTTTTTTCATGGGGTCTATATGACGGCTCCCTCAAAGACCTGATACTCGAATTTAAATTCAAAGGCGCCTATGAGATCGGACCGTTTCTGACCCGTCTGGCCGCCTTGTCACTCGATGAGAGAATATCGCTCCGCCGATATGACCTCGTTATTCCGGTTCCTCTTCATTCTCTAAGGGAAAAAGAGCGCGATTTCAATCAATCCGATATAATCGCCGCAGAATTAGCCGGAATTCTCAACCTCGAAACAAACAACCGTATACTAAAGCGTATCCGGGCCACTGGACAACAATCAACCCTGCCCCCGAAAGAACGTTGGCCTAATGTAAAAAACGCTTTTGCCGTCGACGAGGATTTCCATTGTCAGTTGCATGGTAAAGTAGTTTTATTGGTTGATGATATCGTTACCACCGGGGCGACCATTTTCGAGGCTTCAGACGCCTTGCTGAAAGCCGGAGCTGCTCGTGTGGACGCTTTCAGCCTGGCCTGGGCGATATGATTACCCGGGGGACGAAATTTAAAATCGTCGAGGATATCGCTTCCGGAGATTTTATTTTTGACGCTTACGGGGATGACCCGGGAACGCTCTTTTCCAATTGCGGCTGGGCCTGTTTCTGCGCTATGACCGATCCGCGATCAGTCAAGCCCGGTCTCGAATTTCAGATTCTGCTCGACGGCGAGAATCTCGAGGAATTGTTGTTTAAATTCCTGTCGGAACTTATATATATCAAGGACGTCGAAAAAGTGTTCCTTTCCGAATTCCTCTGCGTTGTGGATGAGTCGGCAGTAAAGCTGAATGCTGTTGTCAAAGGCGAAAAGATAGATTATAATAATCATCTGATTAAAACCGATGTTAAGGCGGTCGCTTTCCATGATCTCGATATCAAACGAGGGTCCGACGGTTACTCGGTTCGGATAATACTCGATCTGTAGGTTAGACTATGAAAAGCGGGAGAATAGAAGAAAACATCTGGGAGATCCCCACCGATTATAAACCCGGCATGATAGTCCCGGCGAGAATAATAGCTTCCGAAAGTCTCATGACCGGTATGGATGAAGGAGTCATCAATCAGATTACCAATGTCGCCTGTCTGCCGGGGATAAAAAAGTACGCCTGGTGTATGCCCGACGGCCATCACGGATATGGATTCCCCATAGGAGGAGTTGCCGCTTTCGATTCCGATGAAGGAATAATCTCTCCCGGAGGAATCGGTTTCGATATCAACTGCGGCGTCCGAATGATCAGAACCGATCTTCGTGAAGAAGAGGTCCGTCCGAAACTTAAAATACTTATAGATGCCCTCTTTTCGTCCATCCCTGCCGGAGTCGGAAAATCAGGATCGGTTAGACTGAATAAATCCCGGTTCGAGGATATTATGGTCAATGGCGCTTCCTGGTGCCTCGAAAACGGTTATGCCTGGGAATCCGATATCGATCATATCGAGCAGGCAGGAAAAATCCCTGGAGCCGATCCCGCAGCCGTCTCCGAAAAAGCCCTGAAACGGGGCATGGATCAGATCGGTACACTCGGCTCAGGCAACCATTATCTCGAAATACAAAGGATAGCCTTCGATTCCGAATGCGATTCGGATACGGCCCGAATGCTCGGCCTGGAGGAAAACGGACAGATCGTCATCATGGTTCATTGCGGTTCCCGAGGGTTTGGTCATCAGATTGGTACAGATTATCTGCAAAGTTTCGGAGCCGCCATGAGAAAATACAGCATAACTGTCAAAGATCGCGAGCTGGCCTGCGCCCCTATAAATTCTCCCGAAGGTAAAGCGTATTATGGGGCTATGGCATCAGCCGCCAATACCGCCTTCGCCAACCGGCAGGTAATTACTCATCATATAAGGGAAACTTTCGCCCGCGTTTTCGGCCGTCCCGCCGAGAACCTGGGCATGAGGCTGGTTTATGATGTCGCCCACAATATCGCCAAATTCGAACGCTATAATATCGACGGCAAATCCACTCGGCTTCTGGTGCATCGAAAAGGTGCTACCAGGGCTTTTGGCCCCGGCAATCCTGAACTTCCTGAAATCTTCAAACAAACCGGTCAGCCTGTTTTGGTCGGAGGATCGATGGAAACAGGTTCATATCTTCTTGCCGGAACCGCCAAAGCCGAAGAGTTGACCTTCGGATCTACCCTGCATGGAGCTGGACGGGTCATGTCCCGTACGGCCGCCAAGAAAAGGATTCGCGGAGCCGACCTGCAGAAAATAATGGAAGACAACGGCATAATGGTCAGAGCCGCCTCCTACTCCGGACTCGCCGAGGAAGCCGGATTCGCCTATAAAGATGTTTCCGAAGTCGTAAATACCGTAAGCCGAGCGGGAATCTCGAAAAAACTGGCCCGCATGCTTCCTCTGGCTAATATTAAAGGTTGAGACAATATCGGTCTCAAACCTGGATTATTTTTTTCGCTTTTCGATCTTCTGATGTCATAGGATAAAAACCTTGACTATATATTTCAATCAAGAGTATAATAATGCGCTTTATAGAATGACTTAATTCAGGAGTAGGGGCAGGTTAAATGAACAGAATCGCTTTGCTGACATCGGGTGGTGATGCTCCCGGGATGAATCCCTGCATCAGGGCGGTAGTGCACGCCGCCGCTGAGAAAAATATCGAGATAATTGCTTTTAAAAGAGGTTTTATGGGGCTTCTCGATAACGATTGCGCGCTTCTCGAGATTAAAGATACCAGCGGAATAATCGATCATGGAGGTACGATTCTGCTCTCATCGCGGTGCGAGGAGTTCAAATACGATGAAGCCCAGAAAGAAGCGGTTAAAAACCTGATCGCCAATAAATGCGACGGGCTGATTATTATCGGCGGCGACGGATCTCTGCGGGGTGCGGCCGCGATCGCCGGACGAGGCGTAACCGTCATCGGTATTCCATGCTCCATAGACAACGACATCTTCGGCTCCGATATGTCCCTGGGGACAGATACTGCGCTTAACAATATTATCGATGTCATAGACAAAATCAAGGATACCGCTTCATCCCATGAAAGGACCTTTATTATCGAGGTCATGGGACGAGGATCAGGTTACCTGGCTCTGATTTCCGCGATTACTACAGGAGCCGAAGCGGCTATTATACCTGAAGTTACCTTCGATCTCGAAGGCATTGCCGCCAGGATCAAGGAGCGATATAAAAGACATAAAACATCCAATATCATTGTCGTAGCCGAAGGAGCCTCGACAGCCTATCAGGTTAGCAGAAACCTCTCGAAAATCGCAGGGATTATCTCCAAGATAACTGTGCTCGGCCATCTGCAGAGAGGGGGATCGCCCACCGCTTTCGATAGGCTTCTCGGTTCCAGGCTGGGATTTGCCGCCGTTTATGAGTTGATCGATGGCAATTCCAATTGTATGATGGGATTGGTTAAAGGGGATATGACCGCCACTCCGCTTCAAATTGTGCTCGAAAGAAGAAAAGGATTTGATGATAGGCTGATAAATCTCGCGAAAATACTAGGAAGTTAAATCGAGGAATGGTAAATGTCGAATAAAGTCGGAATATTGACCGGTGGAGGCGATTGCCCCGGTCTGAACGCCGTCATTAGGGCGGTAGTGCGAAAATCAATCGAACCGTACAAGTACGAAGTTGTCGGTTTTATCGGAGGCTGGCGAGGCGTTCTCGATATGGAATTCGAAATGCTCACCAGAGATTCCATCACTGGTATAGTCCATCGGGGCGGAACCATTATAAAAACCTCCAGAACAAATCCCCTTAAAATCGAAAATGGGATTGAGCAAATCATCGAAAATTATCACAAGATCGGCCTGAAAGCCTTGATCGCCATCGGGGGAGAGGATACCCTTGGAGTAGCTAAGGCTTTGAATGAAAAAGGGTTGAATATGATCGGAGTGCCCAAGACAATCGATAACGATCTTAGCGGAACAGATTACACTTTCGGTTATGATACAGCTGTCAATATCGCCATGGATGCCATAGACAGAGTCCATACTACCGCCGAATCACATAACAGGGTAATGGTTGTGGAGGTCATGGGCAGACACACGGGCTGGATTGCCCTGGCCGCGGGAATCGCCGGAGGAGCCGATGTTATACTGATTCCCGAAAGACCGTTTGAAATCGATAAGGTTTGCCAAAGCCTCAAACAACGCCACAAACGGGGAAGAGACTTTTCCATCGTCGTTGTGGCCGAAGGCGCCAAATTCAAGGTCGGCCCCGCCAAAGAAGAAAAATTGATCCTGCAGGATCAAAAACTGGATGAATTCGGTCATGTCCGTCTAGGAGGAATAGGCAATCTGCTGGCCCAGGCTATCGAGGAAATAACAGGATTTGAATCCCGGGTTGTTATTCTCGGTCATATTCAGAGGGGGGGAGCCCCCACCGCCTTTGATCGGGTTTTAGCTACACGATTCGGAATTAAGGCTATTGATATGGTCCATAACGGCGAGTTCGGGAAAATGGCCGCTCTCAAAGGAACCGAGATCATTTCCATTCCCTTATCGGAAGCCGTGGACAAAGTGAAGCTGGTATCTGAAGATTTAATAAAGACTGCCGAAGTTTTCTTCGGTTGATTCTAAAGGAGGAGCGCTGATGGCGATTAAAATAGGAGTGAACGGTTTCGGAAGAATCGGAAGGCTGGTGATGAGGGCCGGGCTAATAGATAAAGAATTGGAATTCGTCGCCGTAAACGATATCACCGATTCCAAAACCATGGCTCATCTGTTCAAATACGATTCCATCCACGGGCGGTACAAAGGCGAGGTTAAGTCAGCCGATGAAGGCATCATCATTGACGGTAAAACGGTCAAGGTTTTTGCCGAACGCGACCCGGCCAATATACCCTGGGGAAAGCTGGGAGTCGATATCGTTATTGAATCAACCGGTATTTTCAAGACCCGGGAGCAGGTCTCCAAACATATCGCCGCCGGAGCCAAAAAGGTCCTGATTTCAGCCCCGGCCAAAGGGCATGACGGCACCTTCGTAAAAGGTGTCAACTTCGATCAATACGATAAAGCAAAACATAATATAATCTCCATAGGTTCCTGCACTACCAACTGCTTAGCCCCGGTAGTTAAAGTGCTGCATGATAACTTCAAAATCGTCCGCGGATTCATGACAACTATCCATGCCTACACCAACGATCAGAAAATTCTCGATCTGCCGCACAGCGATTTAAGACGTGCCAGAGCCGCCGCCCTTTCCATGATCCCGACAACCACCGGCGCCGCCAAGGCGATCGCCGAAGTCATTCCCGAGGTCAAGGGCAAGCTCGACGGTGTCGCTGTCAGGGTGCCCACTTCTGACGGTTCACTGGTTGATATGGTCGCCGAACTGGAATCCGCCGTTACGGTCGAAAAGATAAATTCCTTGATGAAAAAAGCCGCTGAAGGGCCCATGAAAGGGGTTCTGGAATATACTGAAGAGCCGATCGTTTCGGTTGACGTGATCGGAAACCCTCATTCTTCGATTTTTGACGGTCTCTCCACCATGGTGCTCGGCGAAAAAATGGTTAAAGTGTTTTCCTGGTACGACAACGAATGGGGCTTCTCCAATCGTATGGTCGACATGCTGAAGATAATGTGAGGTGATAGTGAACCTCGCTGATAACCCAAACAATAACTAATTTTTCCGGGGGAGGGACTATGGCCCGGAAACCGTGGCTTTTGGTTCTGATCGGAGCTTCGCTCCTCATAATAGCGGCGTGCTCCGATGAAAATAATCCGGTTGTTCAGGCTAACGGTATTCTGAGCGGACGGGTTACCGTACAGGGTGTTGGTGTCTCAGGAGTCACTATCACCGTTTCAGCTTTTACTATAACCTCCGATGGCACTCCCAGGCCCGAGGCTTCCGCCCGGTCCGCGCAAACCACGGCTGCCGGAGATTATTTTTTCGAACTTCTTCCTGGCGCCTACAGAATCGAATACGATATCATTCTCGATTATGAGCTTCTTCATACCGCCCGATATCCGCTGAATGTTATCGAAAGCGGAGAAACCCGGGTCGATGTCGATCTCAAAGATCCGATTCCGGCCAATCTGATCGTCGCCGATGACGATGCCGCCGTGTTGCTTACATGGGAGCATTCCTATGGCGCCGGCTCTTATAATATCTACAGAGCTCCATCAGCCGATCCGGTTTTCGATTTAGTTGCCGAAGCTGATTCGGGTTTCGGTACCATCAGACGCCTCGATTCGCCGCCCGTAATCGGATCCTATATCTATAGAATAACAGGAGTTACCGAAATCGGCGAGTCTTTGCCTTCGGATAGCGCTGAGACCTATTTCAGCGGTAGAATTATGGCCCCCACCGGTTTTTCAGCCTCTGATTACGTAACCCATGTCTATCTCGCCTGGAATAGTAAAACCAACGCCTCTTACTACAAAATCTATCGTGCCGAAAATTCTCCCAATAACTGGGTCGTTATGGATTCCACCGCCGGGCTTTCCTATGCCGACGTGCCTTCGACCTTTGCCGAATATCATTATTACATTACAGCCATTTCCCCTTTGGGCGCCGAATCAGAACCCTCATCGATCGCCGCGGTTGAATATGACGGTATCTACGACCCCCCTTCAGGTCTGACCCTCATCGATAGAGGATCTAATTTTTACCTTACATGGATCAACGAAAACAACGTCGGATATTACAATATCTACAGATCCTTTGGCGCCGATACCCTTTACTCCAGGTTGGACAGCACCTTCGATACTTTTTATGAGGATTTCCCCACCCTGCATGGGAACTATCGATATCGGATAACCATAGTCGGGTCCAACGGTCTCGAATCGGAGCCTACCCAGCCGAGAGGGGCCTTTTTCGATGGGCGGCTCGATCCGCCGGATCAGCTCTTTGCTGTCGATAGAGGGCTTTCCACTCGGGTCAGCTGGAGCCCGGTTCCCTGGTCGGCGGCCTATATTATCTTCCGCTCGGATGACGGTTCCACTTTCCACCAAATTGCTCGTGTAGGCGGAGCCTATTTCGAAATGACTGATACTCCTCCGCAGGCCGGGAGTTATTATTACAAGATCGCCACAGAAACTGTCGATGGCGTAATCAGCCAGCTCTCGGCTCCGGTCAGCGTCTACTTTTCCGATAACCTGGCTCGCCCCGAAAATGTGGTGGCCGAAAATTTCGGTACTTTCGTGATTGTCGATTGGAATCCGGTATCTGACGCCGGCGGTTATAATATCTATAGATCCACAACCGCCAACGGAAACTACGTCGAGATCGGAACCTCGAATACCCCTGAATTCAGAGATGTCCCGCAATATTCCGGCCCGTACTATTATAAGGTTACCGCCACCGATAACCTGGGGCATGAATCTCCCATGAGCTTCTATGCCTACACCATCTTTTTCGACAGACCGCTGCCGCCATGGAATGTCGCCGCCGAAGATCTCGGATTTAAGGCCCGCCTTCATTGGGATACCGAGGATACCTCCTATTCATTCATAATTTTCAGATCCGGCAGTTCCAACGGCTCATACTATCCGATCGATACTGTCATCGCCGACACCGAAGCCTTCGACTGGCCTGACGCCGGGGGGCATTATTACTATAAAATACAGGCCGTGTCGTCAGCCCAGAATGTTTCTGATCTTTCCGATTACGCGCATCTCTATTTCAGCGGAGTATTGCCGGCGCCATCAGGGCTTATGGCGGTAAATCACGGAACCTATATAGGACTGACCTGGAACTCCGTTGAAGGAGCGTCCGAATACGATATACTAAGGGGCGCGAATCAGTCGAATCTCGATTTGATTCAGACTGTCTATTCCACCGGCACAACCGACGCTCCGGATTCCGCCGGAACTTATTATTACGCGGTAACCGCCAAGACACCAGGGGGATTGGAATCTCCCGTGTCGGCTCCTGTAGAAGTCGTTTTCGGACCCTGATTGTAATAATGTGATGCGGGAGGTCTTTTGAATAAGATGACCATTGATGATCTGGATCTGGCAGGCAAGAGGGTTCTTACCAGGGTGGATTTTAATGTTCCTCTTCAAGATGGAAAAGTCGCCGATGATACCCGGATAACAGCCTCTATCCCCACCATTCAGAAAATTATTTCTTCAGGCGGCAAAGCTGTTCTAATGTCTCACCTGGGACGGCCCAAAGGGGAGATTAAACTGGAATACAGTCTCCGCCCCGTGGCCGCCAGGCTTTCCCAGCTTATGGGTCGCCAGGTATCGTTCGTCGAAGATTGCGTCGGAAAATCCGCCGAAAAGGCCGTTTTCGCAATGCCCGATGATGGTATACTGCTTCTTGAAAATTTGAGATTCTATAAAGAGGAAGAAAAAAACGATCCCGATTTCGCCAAAAAACTGGCCCGGCTCGGCGATCTCTATATCAACGACGCCTTCGGGACTGCTCATCGAGCTCACGCTTCCACCGAAGGGGTTGCCAAATTCATCCAACCCTGCGCGTCAGGATACCTGATGAAAAAAGAACTCGATTATCTCGGTATGGCCCTCGATAACCCGGCCCGTCCGTTCGTGGCCGTTCTCGGCGGAGCCAAAATTTCGGGGAAAATCGATGTTATAGAGAATCTCATGGGCAAGGTCGACGCTCTCCTGATCGGCGGTGGAATGGCCTTCACCTTCTTCAAAGCCAAAAAATACGAAATCGGCAATTCTCTTTTGGATGAAGGAAAAATCAGCGAGGCCGCCAATATCATTCTTCTGGCTGAAAGCAAGAGCCTCGATTTCGTACTGCCGGTTGATATCATAGTCACCCGGGATATAGACGCTGATCCGCCTCAAATGGAAACCGTTCTACCGGTCGGAATTGAAAGCGGAATGATCGGCGTTGATATAGGGCCGCGGACAATTGAGCGATTTAAAAGTATTATTCAATCCGCCGGAACTGTTATCTGGAACGGTCCTATGGGGATATTTGAAAAGAAACCTTTTGCCGCGGGAACATTCGATATCGCTAAAATAATGGCTGCGGCTACCGATACCGGATGCATCACTATCGTCGGCGGAGGCGATTCCGCGTCAGCGGTAACTAAAGCCGGTCTGGAAGACTCCATGTCGCATGTTTCTACCGGGGGAGGCGCTTCCCTGGAATTCCTCGAAGGTAAAATTCTGCCAGGCGTCGCTGCCCTGACTGAGAAAGGATCCGCCAAATGAGACGTCCGATAATTGCCGGAAACTGGAAAATGAATACGGTCCCCTCGAGTGCCGCGGTCTTGGCCGAAAATGTCAAATCGAATCTGTCTAATTGCTCCTGGGCTGATATCGCTGTCTTTCCTCCATATGTCGGTCTGACCACGGTAGTCGCCGCCTTAAAAGGATCCGATATCATTGTTGGCGGGCAAAATCTCTTCTGGGAAAAAGAGGGCGCCTTTACAGGAGCCATATCGGCCGGTATGTTAGCCGAAAGCGGATGCCGATCCGTCATTATCGGCCATTCCGAAAGAAGAACATATTTCGGAGAGACAGATGAAAGAGTAAATAAAAAAATCACCGCCGCCCTGGCCGTAGGATTGAATCCTATCGTCTGCGTAGGGGAGACCCTGGAACAGCGCGAAGCCGATATAGCCGAAGAGATAATCCGACGACAGGTGGAAGATGGACTTGCCGATCACGACGATCTTAAAAATATTACCGTCGCCTATGAACCGGTCTGGGCTATCGGCACCGGCAAGAACGCGTCCCCCGAGCAGGCAGGCGAAATACACTTTTTTATCAGAAATCTGGTCGCCCAACGCTGGGGAAAAGCGGCAGCGAATGAAATTAGAATCTTATACGGTGGCTCGGTCAACCCGGGTAACGCCGCCGCTCTGGCCAAAAATGATGATATTGACGGTTTTTTAATCGGAGGGGCTAGCTTGAAAGCCGATTCTTTCCACCAAATAGCCCTTTCTGTGAAATAGGCTCTTGACATTCCCGGTCAATAGATTATTTTTAAAAGCTATGAGAAAACTAGATGGAGGTTTAGAATAGATTATGAGTATCTTATACCCTTTCCTGCTGGTGATTCATGTTTTGTTTTCGCTGGCCTTGATTATCGCGGTCCTCATGCAGTCGTCCAAAGGTGAAGGCCTGGCCGGAGCGTTCGGCGGCGGAGGCCTGACAGGCGCTGTATTCGGTGGCAGGGGCGCCGCCACTTTTCTTTCCAAAGCCACCTCTTTTCTGGCTGTAGGTTTTATGCTGACCAGCATTATTCTCTTTGTCTCCCTCGGATTACGTTCAGCCAGCGGTCCCGCGTCCGGCGTACTCGACGAGCTTCAAACTGGACAGGGAGAATTCGCTCCTCCGCCGGCTACTACAGTGCCGGGAGAAGCCCCCGCTGGCGATGGCGCTTCGCCTGACAATATCTTCCAGCAAGCCGAACCGCCTGCGGATACTGCCGGAAAATAGTCTGCAATATATTGCGGAAGTGGTGGAATCGGCAGACACGCCATCTTGAGGGGGTGGTGCCGCAAGGCGTGGGGGTTCAAGTCCCCCCTTCCGCATTAGAGTTCCGCTTATCGCTTACATACCAATTGGTTACAAAATCTTCTTTAGTTATTTTATCTTCTTCTTGAATTTATTCGATTCTTGGCATAATTTTAAATACTATTATGTTTGAATTCTCTTACGAATGAGGGAGAGTCTAATTTGAATAGATTAGTAACAGGAACTGGAAACCCGTTTAACTCTAATTGGTGGATAACCAACATTATTCTTAAATGCCAAAACCGTACAATAACAAAATCAATTTGAGTTTCGTTGGAAAGGAGGCGGTAAGAAGAGAAGCAAACTATGTTCTTTTTGTAAACTTTTAACTTCCTAACAAAGGAATTCGATTATGAGAAATATTCTACTTTTGATTTTAATTGCCGCGTTTCTCTCCGGAGGAGCCTTTGCCGGTGATGCCAACCTACTTGACAATTCAGTCAATAAGCTGGATAACGGCGCTCAGGTTATTCCCGACCCCAATGTCATCCTGCAGGGCGGCGATAACTGCGCTGATTTCTTCGAATTAACAGGAAATCTGCCGATTACATCCACCGGAACCACCAGCGGCTATGGCAATGATTACGGCCCTTATTCGTCTGAGCCTAATTGTTGGCAGGGAAGCTTTTACGCAAGTTCCGGCGGCGCCGCTGACGTAGTCTACAAGTTTACCGCGCCGATGGACGGTGTCTATACATTTTCTCTTTGCGGCAGCACCTACGATACCAACCTCGAGCTTTACTACTTTACCTGCCCCGACGAACCGACAATTGATGACTTCATTTGCGGCAATGATGATGCCTGCGGGCTTCAGTCCGAACTGGTTGATATTGCTCTCAATCTCAACGACGAAATCCTGGTTGTGGTCGATGGTTACGGCACAGCCAACGGTAATTATACTCTGACTATCACCGGAGATATGCCTCCCGTGGGAGCCTGCTGTGTCGATCTCGATTGTGTCGGAGATATGGAAGAGCAGGATTGCGCCAACCAGGGCGGCTCCTGGTACATAGGACAAAGCTGCTCCAACTTCAATTGCCCCGAACCTCCAGCCGAAACCTGTACCGATGCCAGTTTCTTTGATAACGAACCCGCCGATTTAGTCAATGGCGTTCGTCCCGCCGCCAACTGGGATCCTCTTGGCGTGCTGGAAGATTTCGATCTGTCCATCGCCTCTGACATCACCTGCATGAGGGCCGAGTTCATCGAAGGTACAACCCCCTTAGGCGAGCCCAGCAATATCGAATCCGCTCGTATCAGAATCTATGATGCCCCTAATGGTACCCATGCCTTAAGATGGAATACTGACGGTGAAAACCCCGTATTCGATCATACGTTTAGCAAAATCAACGGTGATATGGATGAGACCGATTCCGATATGGATGCTTTCGGAAGAGACCTCGTCTATTTCGATTTCTGCGGTGAAACTATCTCTCTCGAAGCCGGCAACTATGGTGTCTTCATTACCTTCCCCGGCCGCGGCGGTGAAGATTTCTTCTGGGCATCAACTTCCAACTCCCATGGCAATCTGGAATCCGCTATCTGGGGTACGACAATCAACGAGCCATCTCCCTCAGGTATCGGCGAAATGTCCTTCCATTTCGGCGTCGGCACCTGCGGGATGGTCGGAATTGAAGAAAACTCCATACAGATTCCGGAGCAGATCTCTCTTATCCAGAACTACCCGAATCCGTTCAACGCTTCCACTATCCTGACATACAATGTTACCGAACCGGGTAATGTGAAACTGAACGTATTCAACCTGCTTGGTCAGAATGTCAAAACGCTGGTGAACAAGTTCCATGATGCCGGCGAATACACCATTACCTGGAAAGCCGACGATATGCCGTCCGGTCTATATTTCGCCAGACTGGAAACATCCGGCACGTCTTCCAGCGTCATGATGATGCTTCTGAAGTAATTACAATTACTCATTAGTTCTTAAAAGGGAGCCTGAAAAGGCTCCCTTTTTTTTCTTTGAAACGGCCATTTTCCATTGCGGAATGATCTGGGAACGTATATGATCCTGATAATGTTAATTCTTATAGGAAAAGAATAAGGATCGACTTCATTGAAACCCCTGTGACGCCGATAAATGCCTGAGGATGGAGCGCATGAAAAGAAAATTATTTTTGAATGGAATGGTCGCGGCGCTTTCAGTATCGGCCGTTCTCTTGCTTTTTTATCAGTCTCGAAACCAAAGTGTTATTACGCCCGAATCATATCATTCCTGGAAAATCGCCAACCAGGAAGGAGATGCCAGTCGCAAACCGTCCGAATGGTTTACTCTTTCCAGAGCCTTCCCCTATGATGATATTCCGTTTACAGCCTACAAAAGGGCGCTGGAAAGGATCAGCGAGCTTAAAAATTCTTCAGCCGGTCTCGAAATTGGAATCTGGCAGGAATCCGGGCCGAGTAACGTGGGGGGGAGGATCACAACTCTGGCAGTTCATCCCGATTATCCCGATATCATCTATGCCGGAGCAGCCTTGGGCGGAGTTTTCAAATCTACAAACTCCGGAATCAACTGGATCCCTGTTTCAGATCAGGTTCCGTCACTGTCTGTCGGGGATCTGGCTATAGATCCTTCGGACCATAATACGCTATACCTGGGAACCGGCGAAGCCAATTCCAGCGGTGATTCTTATGCCGGTACCGGTGTTTATAAAACCACTAACGGCGGCGCTTTATGGCAATTTATCGGCCTGCCTGAATCCCGGCATATTGGCCGGATCGTCGTAGACCCAACCGATAATCAAAGAGTTTACGTGGCCGCCATGGGAACTCTTTTCG
>JAHEDG010000042.1 GCA_024641335.1 Candidatus Zixiibacteriota bacterium | reverse complement strand
GAAGGAGTGGTACCAGACCCGTTTCATGCCCAAAATCAACCCGATTACCTTAATCGCCCTGCTCTTCACCATCGTGGTCATGTTCAGCCTCAAGGGGAACGTTATTATCAGCATCCCCCTGGACGTGGTCCGGATCGCCATACCGCTTCTGATTTATTTTGTGGTCATGTTTGTCTTGAGTTTTGTCTTGAGCAAAAAGGCGGGGGCGGACTACCCGAAATCGGCCTCGTTATCGTTCACGGCGGCCTCGAACAATTTCGAGTTGGCTATTGCGGTGGCGGTGGCGGTATTCGGGATCGACAGCGGGCAGGCCTTCGCGGCGGTCATCGGCCCGTTAGTGGAGGTCCCGGTGCTGATCGCCCTGGTCAACGTGGCGTTGTGGGCGAGGCGGCGGTGGTAGGGGGGGGGAGGGGGAACGAAGAAGCGAAAAGAGATTATTCTTTTTAGTGCGAAATTGCTCTCGATTTAACTTCTAAAGCAAGGGTTTTCAATTCTCCAGTATTAATCAACTGAGCTAAACGGATTTTCAGTTTTTCACTCCCGATTTTTCCAACTCCTGATTTTTGTCGGACTCCTTCCCAGGTAAAGTGTAACATATACCTTCCATGCCCTTTTCTGGAAAGATCTTTGTCTCTAAAATAATCCCTTACAGATTTAGGTACTGAAACACCAGAATCGGAAATAAATTGATTAATTGTATCGACATCAGGTGCGCAAGAACGATTTTTCTGCTGAAAACGGCCCGGCCTATGCGAACACCCTTTGCTTCCATTACCTTTCATTTGTAAAGAAGCGAAACACTCGAATAGTGGTCGAAGATCTTCAGATACATTTGTGAGGATTTTGCTAAAGTGTTTTTGTCCAAGGACACTATTGATTTCGCACCTGGGGCTTTCAGCAAGTATAATGCCAGAGAAGGCTCCATAGTCAATTAAGTAGTTTTCGATTGAGTGCATATTAAGAACAACAACATTTTTCAATTTTGGAAAAATACCAAAAAGGTCATCCCAATCTCTGTCGACAATAAATACACACTTACTATCAGAGCAGGATTTCGCAGCTTTTAATATGGATTCTTTCCCATTTTTAGAAAAGATATTTTCGACCTTTATGTCATATCTATTAAACAATACCTTATAGAGGTTCTCAAATCCGGCATCTTCGACAAAAATATGGATTTCATTATAGTCTTCGTAGATTTTATATGATTGCCCACCGTAAGGTGCTCTTTTGGGTATCATCGAATAGATCTCACGGATAAAGCCTGTACGTTGACGCTATCTGCTCCGCATATTTCGGGACTATGCGTTGCCATTATCGTTTGACATTCATCGGGCATCACTTGTTTTACGGCCATAACGAAATGTTTTTGCCACTGCACATGTAAAGAAAGTTCAGGTTCATCTATCACTATTGGAATCCCTCTTTTGGCAAGAAAGGCAAAGTAACTTAGGAGCACAACTATTTGGGACTCCCCCGAAGAAAGTTCGGAAAGTCTTAAACCTTCTAAAGATGTTCTTGAGCTAAAAAAGGGGGTTCCTGTGTCGTTATCGAAAATTACTCTCTTACCAGAATCTCTCAAAAACGTATTAACTGCATTAGTAAAACTGGTAATTTCTTGTCGAACGTCTTTAACCTTCAGTTCATATTCTTCAAATAAATCAACCATTTTGGCGGCTCTATCAAAGTTATGCTGATTAAGCAAGACCAGATATTTATCCACTTTCTTTTTGCTTCTTAAGAGAGATGTCAATTCATCCAAGTACCTAACCCCGGCCTTTCGTACCTCTTCAGCAAATAAGGGCTTCGTATAAGTGCCCTGATCTGCCTTGCTTTCAAATAGTACTTTCAATTTCTGGATCTTTTTTTCTGTCTTACTTATTGTAGTTGGCGTACGTCTAGTGTTCTTTCCTGAAAGAACTCCACTAAAACTTAGTTCCAATGTTTTTCTGTTAACTTCGTCACTTATCTCTACCAGGCGACGCCTCGCCGTATTAAATGCGTCGCGCATAAGCGTATTTGCGGTTGTAAATGGTGAGGCTCCCTCAGTAGGGCCATGAAATTTTCGCCTTTGCCGCGCTCTTTGTCCAAACGTGGCCCGTTCAATACTGCGTTCCAACCCTATGAAAACTGGTGAAGGTAATTCTTTGATAAGAAAATTTAATGCGGCGACTTCGTGCGCCTCCGGTGAAAGATGTTCATATCTGGCAAGAATCGTTTCTTTCTCAATATTTCCTCGAATTTGTTGTGGATTGATTGAAAGTGAAGTTCTAATAGGCTTAAAATCAAGCGATTTGTTTTTTGTAATAATTTTAAGTTCGTGTACACCCTCTGAAATATTGCTTTGTATTGTATAAAGATATTTTCTGTGTTTAACTTCGATCTTTATAAGATCGTGTTGAAGTGTGCAAAGCTCAGGAAACGATGGTTCTAAAACCCAGCGAATAAGATTTAGGACAGTTGTCTTACCGCATCCATTAATACCTACTAAAAAATTTTCTCCTTGCGTGAATTCTAGCTTCCCCGATAGAGTTCCATATATGTTTTTATATTCTATACTTCGGATTTCCATATTGTCCCCTATTAATTGTTTCTATTCTGTGCACTCTGGTCACCAGTCTTGTCATAACAAAACCAATACCCTTTCACCTCAATATAACCTCCCATGTCCCCAATATCAACCTATTTTTCTCCCATAACCAAAAGCCAGACATATATATACGGTATTTTGTCAAGTGCGGCAATCCACCAGCCCCCAATACCCCCGATCTACGGCAACACGTATCGCTTAGCAAATCGGTAAATATGCCAGTACCCACGCGATTGCCAATATAAACGCTAAAAGAAACAACGCCACTATAACGCGGAGCCTGTTCCAGATCTTCGATAACCATGTTTTATCAATCCCCTTTTCGGATCCGATTATTACGTTTAGGTCGTCAAAATCCTTAAGACAATCTTCGATATAGCTTCTATAATCCTTAATGCGTTTGGCAGATTCGGCCAGCGAAATAAAAGCGTAGATACAGATGACCATTCCGGCCAGGCAGGCGCAGATGACCAAGCTCGAAAGCGACATAGCCGCGTCGGCGGGATAAGATTCGGATAATTTGGCAAAAACGAACGCCAACAGCGCGGCGGCAAAACCGATGATCCAGGTTATCGTAGTGAACATCGCTCCTTTCACGCTGATCGCCTTATCATTAAAATATTTATAGAGGTCGAGATAATTCTCCCCATTGAGTCGGGCTTTCATACCATCCTCCTATCGATATCATATCTTTATTTTCTATAACTGCCCGTTTGGTATCTTAGGTTAACTATCGACTAATGTCAATAAATTAAGCCCAAAATCGAGATTTTGTGAAAACATTACATGAAGTATTCTATCGGGTTTTTCCATGCTAAGTCCTCGCAAAACCCGACCTGCGATATCTACGACCACCCCTGTCAGGAGCTTTCAGCTCCCGACCTGCGGCTACGGGTCCGTATGGACAAGTCCTCGGCTGTTATTCCCCCCCGTAACCCCATACCCCGGCCCGTCTTCACCCTCTTTTTTCGCGAATATTCGGCCGAATTGTTCTTTTCCCTTGACATGCAACGATTTATAAGTTATTATCATGGCAACTTAATAATCCCGAACTAAACGTCTATACGTTAAGAGGAAGAATTGAATTTAGAACAACAAGCGCGTAGCGCGGCACAACATGGCTACGACAAAGCGACAACAACAGCCGCAAACAACGGATTCTCCGATCTGGGCATCGCCCCGAACTTTCTAAAAGAGATCGATAGATTCGAATTTATAAATCCAACGCCCGTCCAGGAAGCAGCTATTCCGGCCGGCCTGCGCGGCGAGGATATCATCGCCATCGCTCGTACCGGTTCCGGCAAAACCCTGGCCTTCGGAATCCCGATGCTCCAGCGTCTTTCGAAAACAAAAAGAGGATCGGCCCTGGTATTAGTCCCGACCCGCGAGTTAGCTATTCAGGTCGACGAGGCGCTTCGAACAATGGGCCGTTCAGTACAGATTTGGTCGGCCGTGTTGATCGGAGGAGCCTCCATATCTTTGCAGATCGACGCTTTGCGGCGCGGACCCCGGGTCATAGTGGCCACGCCTGGACGACTGGTGGATCATATCGAGCGGGGAACCGTCAAACTGGCCGAAATCGAGATCTTCGTATTGGACGAGGCCGACCGCATGCTCGATATGGGTTTTCTTCCCGATATAAAGAAAGTCATCAACGCCATACCTGAGAACCATCAAACCATGCTTTTCTCAGCGACCATGCCTAAGGAAATCGAGGCTATCGCCAAAAAACTGATGGAATCCCCGACCCGCGTAGAAATAGACCGTTCCGGTGTAACGCCCGTTGAAGTCAGCCATGAGATGTTTTTTATCGCCAACGAGGATAAGAAACGGCTTCTGGCTGTTCAGCTGAAGCAGCGCAGCGGTCCGGTGCTTGTCTTTACCAGGACAAAACGGATGGCCAGCAGGCTGACCATGGCAATCAGAGACATGGGTTTCGCCGCGGCGGAGATTCACTCCGACCGCAGCCTTATGCAAAGACGCCGCGCCCTCGACGGTTTCAAGCGGGGCAGATACCAGGTCCTTATAGCGACCGATATAGCCGCCCGTGGGATCGATGTTACCGGGATCGAGTTAGTGGTCAACTACGATATGCCGGCCAACTCGGAGGATTACGTTCACCGTATCGGTCGTACCGGCCGAGCCGGGAAAACCGGTCATGCCATCTCATTCGCCAATACCGATCAGAAGAGATCGATCAGGGATATCGAAAAATTTATGAAAACCAAGGTGTCGATATCGTCCCTGCCTACCCTGCCTTCGGAGAAACACCTTTTTGAAGAGGGAAGCAAAATCAACTTGAAGAACGACACATTCGAGGATGATGTACCCACAGCGCGGAAGCCTCTGAAAAACCGCCGGGCGGAACGTCAATTCTCCAACAAGGGCTCTTTCAAGAAATTCGCCAAAAAGAGAGTCAAATCGAGATAACTCGCCAAACTTGAAATAACCAACGGCGCGGCGGAATCGTCATATCGGTTCTCACAGCGCCGTTTTATTTTTTATCGAATCGCGTCAGCTGAAATCTTTTCCGAAGATCACAGCCAATATAACCGCCAGAATAGCCAGCGGGGCGGTGAACCTGATAAAAAACCTGAACAGCTTATAAGTCAGTTTGAATGTCCCGTCGGGGTTGGTCAGCCGCAGCTCGCTTTCGGTGATATTCTTATCCAGTCTCCATCCGACGAATATAGTGATGAAGAATCCTCCGATCGGAAGCATCCAGTTGGCGGCCAGATGATCGAGTGTGCTTAAGATCCCTTCTTTTCCCGGGCCGAAAACCGACCAGTTGGAGAGGAATGGAACCGCTCCCAAAGAGAGGGCCGAGAGTATGGAGACGAAATATGCGGCAAAGGCGCCTAAGAAAGTGGCTTTATGCCGGGGCATGTTCAGCTTGTCGATGAGCAGGGCCACGATAACCTCGAGCAGGGAGATCGTGGACGACAAAGCGGCGAAGGCTACCAGTATATAGAATATCGGGGCGATAGTGGCTCCGAACGGAATGTATGTATACAGTAGATGAGGGAGAGTAATAAAAAGCATGCCGACAGTGGAGCCGGAGATACTCTCTTTCACTCCGGGAGCGGAAAATATAATGGTATACATTATGATACAGGCGCATATGGCCACGAAGGTATCCAGAAAAACCACCATAGACGCGCTCCGGGAGATCGATTCCTGTTTGTTCATATAAGAACCGTAGGTAATCATGGCACCCATCCCCAGCGAGAGAGTAAAGAAAGCGTGGCCGATCGCTTCTAAAACGCCTTCCCATGGAAGCTCAGCGAAGTTGGGATTGAATAAGAATTTGAAAGTCTCGGTTCTACCCGGTAAGAACAACACCATTACGACCAGATAAATGAGTATGGCGAAAAGTACAGGCATGAGGATACGAGTGCTTTTTTCAATGCCGTTCTTAACACCTTTCCATATTATCAGAGCCGTAGCGGTCATAAATAGAAACGATAACAATAGCTGAAGCGGCCCGTTGCCGATAAACTTCCCGAAAGCGTCATCGGATGGCGATACATACCCGGAAAAGCTCCATTTTATACAGGAGATAAAAGAAGTGATAGTCCATCCGGCTATAACCGTGTAATAGCCGAGAATGACAAATCCTGTCAGGACGCCCAGCCAGCCCACTATGCTCCATTTCTTGCCGCCCAGAATTTCAAGCGCGGGAACGGGGCTCTCCTGAGTTTTCCTGCCGATCATGATCTCGGCCATCATAATAGGCCAGCCGATAAGGACGACACTGATCAGATAGATGATAACGAACGCCCCGCCGTTATTATGCCATGTGATATAAGGGAATTTCCATAAATTTCCCAATCCCACGGCGCTTCCGGTGGCGGCTATGATGAAACCGATTTTTGTGCCCCAGTTTTCTCTCGTGGCCATTCAATCCTCCAGAGCGGTTAGACATTGGCAATAATCCGAAAAATAATAGAATGAATCATCGGATATTTCAAGTGAAATTCCGCCTGTCCTGGTAAACGGCGGACTCGGATAGCCTCAATAAGGACCGAGAACAACCACTTTACTATCCCGCGCAATGTCCAGCAGTCCGGATTCCGAGCCGCGCCAGACATAATAAATAAAGTCTTTCTCCGGTATCGCCGAGAGATCCAGATCGCCTATATGACGCCATTCTCTCTCCTGCCTCCAATCGACATCTTTCTCGCCAGCGCCTTGAAAGTACGGTCTGTCATCGGCCGGAATTTTGTCATAATCATCCCGGCCGCCGTAGATCACCGGCCTTATCCCCATTCTTATGGCGGTATCTTTCCTTATACCCACTCCGTACGGTTCGAAATTCCAGTTGACTCTTTTGGGGAGCCAACGCATCCAGCCGAGCATTTCCCCGGGATTCATATCGCTGAAACCGACAGCCCGGATTCCTTTTCTGATCTTCCGGGATGAGGCTCTTATCCTTTGTTCCCTGATAATATTGATCAACGTGTTGAATCCGTTATTGGTGTATTCATCACCCGATTTCAGGAGCCTTTCGTAATATCGGGACTCTTTCTCTCCGGGCCAGGGTCCATGGCAGGTTCTGGTCCAATGGATGATATAATCGATCGCGGGATACCGTCGATTTACAGTCTCGATATTATACCGCGCGGGACGGCTAAGAGGCTGGTTGTATTCGATACTGAATCTCGGATCGATCTCTTTCCTGCTGTCTAAATTCTTTATCAACGCCTGGAGTTTGCCTCCCCGGCGAATCGATACCGGAACGATCCTGTCGGCCAGATGAAGGGCGGCTTTATCACGCATGATCCAACCGCTCTTGGGCTTATTGGCTTTCGACTCGACGGCGGTAAATACCATGGCGGTGTTATCGGGGTTTAGATCGAATCTATCGAGAGTATCCCGGAAGATCGTGTCCCCCTCCTCGTTGTCTATCTCAGGGCTGATGATAATCTGGGAACCTTTGTTTTTGGCTGTCAGGCAGGCCGCCAGTTCCCAGGTCTGCAGGCCGATGCTCGTAATAATCGTATATCCCGCTCCGGTCAGATCGGCGACCGCCAGAGACGTTGATGATATCCAGCGGTCATGACCGCAAGGCGTTTTGGACTGGCTGGAATTCAGTATAACAGCGGCTCTATGATCGAGAAGATCTCGATTCCCCTTGATAATCATATTTCCCCTCGAAGGACGGTATGATCCGTCCGACGTTTCAACGACAGCAGTAGCTTATTCTAAGTTTTTACATTCTCCATGATCTCAAATGATGAGGATTCGCTCTTGTTTCCCGGAATGCCGGAGCCGTACAGGGCGAATATCAGCGATCCCAGACCTACGGGCAGGTAAAAAGTGACGAAACGCCAAACCGCGGCCGCGATCGGAATGACCGGGGATGGTATAAGACCGCTATAGACCAAAGAGAACGACACTTCGGCTCCACCTACCGCGCCCGGCGTCGGGATCATGGTCATGGTAGTGAAAACCACCCATTGCAGGAGGAAAAACAAGACGGGATCAGCGGGATAACCTAATCCCAGAACCAATACCGAAACCGCTCCATATCTGCCGCACCAGCCCAGCCCGGCGATTAATACACAGGCTATAAAAGACTCTTTGCCGTTTCTCAAGACAAAATCAGATGCCGTTTTCAAATCCGTCCAGAACTTACCGATCGATTTCAGGGCTCGCCGCGAATATCCGGAAGGATGGTCCCCCTTTTTATTGCCTGATATAAATCTATTAACAACCAAAAGCGCCGAGAGCATCAAAGCGATTACCATCAATACCGCGGGCCAATGAGATATCAGATCTCTTCCCGCGAGTATAACATATGGATTATCCCATGCCCGGCTGAACCAGAGAGCGGAGGGCAGAGCGATTAGAAAGAAGACACCGTCCTCGAGAGTTCCCAGCAAAGTGACCATAGCCGCCTCTCCGGCCGTGAAACCGTAAGCTGCCAGGTATCCCAATTTGGCATAGCCTCCTCCCAGCATGGTGGGAGTTACCGCCGCGGTTATATCGCTTGCCAGCACAGCCCTGAACGCCTGCCCGGGTCCTATTGTTTTTCCGAAAATTCGTCCCCAAATCATAATCCTCAACGATTGCGACGGCCACGGGAATAAAGCCAGGGCCGCGGCAAAAAACAAATATGTTATGCTGATATTGCCCAGATCCATAATTATCCCCGGCCTGGCGAAAATATAAATATAAATGATATTGCCTAATATACCCAGAGGTACGATTATCAATACGCCTCTTATGATTTTTTTTATATTGAGTCCGAAAAGACGGTTATTGTTATTCAAGCTGTTCATATTAGTTCAAAGACCCGGTTTTAGTATTTCTGTCATGCGGGTTTAACAGCGATTCGAAAAGACGCGCGTATCTTATGTGATTCGATTCCGGCGAAAACCGTTGCAGAGTGAATGCCCTTGCCCTGGCTCCTAAAGTTCTCAACTGGTCGGGATTCTCGGTTAGCGCAACAATGGTCGAGATCATCGCCGCGCTATCGCCTTCCGCGATACAGTATCCGTTTTCCCCGTGAACCACCGCGTCGGTGATCCCCTCGATACCGGTGGCCACAACCGGCAGGCCTCTGACAGCCGCCTCGATGGCTACCATGCCGAATCCCTCCATGTCGCCCGGGATAGTTCGGTTGGGCATAATAAAAAGATCGCTGACAGCATAAAGCAGTTCCCGCGTTTCCTCGGAAATCCGATCGAGGTAAAATACTCGCGGATGCCCGCTCAGCCTCTTTAAATCGTCCGATACCATGTCGCATCCGGAGGCCAGCCTGAGCAGATCGTAGTTTCTATTTCCTATCAGAGGTCTTAAGGCTTTCAGCCAGACCGGAGTCTTCCTCGACGGCCCCGCGGCAATATAAACATAATCATCGGGCAAGCCGGGGAAAACATCTATTATGAAACGATCGAACCCTTTCCTTCTTAAAGGGCGGCCGAGGCTGAATAGAATCTTTTTCCCCGCGAGATCTACCCCGGTTAACCGACGAACTTTCTCCAATAGGATGCTGTCCTTTGGCCTTCGGCCTTCCACTATTTCGGCCGAAGGGTGAATTATCTCGATACGTTCACCGGGGATTCCTCTGTCTTTCACTTGTTGGGAGGTAGCCGCGCTGACACATATCACCTTATCAACGGTTTTCAGAGAATCCGTTACTTTCTTCTGATACCAGGGAAGGGGCAGGATGACATCGAGACCGTGAACCGTAGCCGTTACTATTTTAACCGAGGATTTTCTGATTTTAGCCCCGATAATCGAGGTTACCGCGTCATCGCAATGAACCAGTCGAGCCTGGCCGGCGACAGCCTTGTGGTAGAATACCGGGAAATAAGCCGGGACTCCCCATTCCGGGCCTTTCCATACAATTCTCTCGGTATCGAAATGTTCCGAAAAGCCCTCGAACAGCCGAGAGCTGTTTCTTTGAATTCCGCCGATCGACCCCGGATTCTTGCGAACCAAAAAGAGAATTTTATTTTCGGATTTTGTTCCTCGATGAATAGCGTTACCTCCGTTAGTCAATTCCAGGGCGAATAGGGCCGTTCAATTATTGTAAGCTGAACCCTGCCGCTAAAAGGCTCCGGGCAGAAAGAGGAATTCGGTTTTGATTGAATGAACTATTCCATGACGTCGGATTGCTTTAAAAGAGCGCTTCCGAAAGTGTTTCTCTCGTTTATCGAACCGTTTCCCGGTTTGGAGCTGATAAGATTTTTATAATCATCGAATAAACCCCGGTTTATTTTGTCCCAGCTCTTGGCCGACGCGAATTCCAAAGCGTTCGCTGCCAGCGAATTTCGGAGAGCCTCATCGGTCAATAGAATCTCCATTTTGCGAGCGAAATCGTCGGCGTCCCTTGGCCCGGCCAGAAATCCGGTTTTGCCATCGATTATCAGATCCTTAATTCCCCCTTCCGACGCTCCTATGGCCGGCAGTCCCGACGCTCCCGCTTCCTGCACCACGTTACCGTAAGACTCTGTAGTGGATGGAAATACAAACAGGTCGGCCGAGGCATAGGCTCTGGAAAGAGCTTCTCCTTCCAAATGCCCTTCCAGTATGATATCGCTATGCGATTTTTCTATTCTTTGACGCATGGGACCGTCCCCGACCATAACAAGACGATAATCGATACCTCTGTTTTTCAAAATCTCGTGCGCCCGGAGCAATACCTCGATATCCTTTTCCAAAACCAGACGTCCCACGAAAAGCGCCACTGGACGACTATCCGGGGACCAGCGGTTTTTTAGATTTCGATCGGCGAAACGAGGGGAAAATTTCTCGATATTGATCCCCCTGGCCCATTGCCGAAGATTATTAAAGCCCCTGCCCCTCAATTCTTCGATTGTCGCCAGGGAAGGAACGAAGACCATATCGCCCCGATTATAAAACCACTTTAAGTACCGCCATCCGTATTTCTCGAACCAGCCGAATCCGTAATATTCCAGATATGAAACGAAACGAGTATGGAACGAGTTCACCGCCGGAATTCCGGCTTCGCGCGCGTAGCTATAAGCGGTCATTCCCAGGAAAAACGGGCTGCAGATGTGTATTATATCCGGTTTGAAGCGCCTTAAAGAGTTTCTGATATCATGAAAGAAAGGCAGAGAAACTCTGTACTGGGCATATAATGGAAACGGGGCCGAGATAACCTTAAAAACATTTCCGTTCCAGCCGTCCTGGTTGGAACGAAACGGGGAATAAAAAATATACTCATGATTTTCGGAGGTAAGAGTTTTTCGCAAATTGGAAAGGGTCCGGCTGACTCCATCGGTAAGAGGAGGGAGCGATTCTGTAAAATAAGCGATTTTCATAGATCACATTATATTATAGATGATTCGATATTAAAATAAATAAACCTGATAACCGCCTATAATGGCTTGCCGCGGCCGGCCGTCTGCCTATCAGGCCGAATCTATTTTTTTTGTTTCTCCATCCTTTGTATTACGCCTTTGATCAAAAACGGCAATACTACCGTAGCGTCAGCCGCCACCTCGGCATATTTCCCTCCCTTTGATTCGGGAAGGAATTTGGCCCAGGAGACTCCTTCTTTATACGTGCATCCAGAAAGCCCGCCCCAATGAACCGGTTCCGGACAGATTCGAACCCCTCTGGAATATAATCTCGGTTCGACCGGCAGATTCTCCAAACTCATGATATCGAATAACGGGGTAATCTGCTGCGCCCAGTTTCTGGGCACACCGCCGCCGATTGTGAATATGCTCAAGCTCCCCTTATGATTATATACTTTTTGGGCAAAATGGAATAAATCGTCAAAGGGATTAAATTGAGGAATAGCGGCCCTGGTAAAGGGATCCTTCCAGAAGTCCTTATCGTATTTTACTCTTCGAATGAAAATATCAAGGCTCAGTTCGCTGTCGGTAAACGCCGGAATGAATACAGGTATATCCGCCTCGGCCGCCGCCGCCAGGATACTGCGGCTTCCGGGATGTTTCTCTTTCAGGAGTTCACCCATCCGTCTCAAAAAATCATAAGATCCCCGAGGAGCCGATTTACCGTCAAGCGCCGGGAACAACCGTTCGAAATTCTCGTCGACCAGGTCGTGCAGATGTTCGAACGATGTCTCCAGTTCCACAGTGTCGTATACCCGGCAGATACCGCGCTCGTACATCTCTTCATCGGACAAATTGGGCACCTTGTAATGACTGTTAGCCATCCCCTCGACCAGGCCGTGCGTGATCAGCGCTCCGGTGCTGACTACAGCGTCAACCAGCCCGCGCTCGATCAACTCGCAGATAATCAATCCCTGTTTGGCGACTGTCATGGCGCCGCTCAAGGTCAATACCGTGAGGTCATCAGGGTCGCTGAACATCTCCGTGAGGATCTTCGCCGCGTCACCGAGCTGCCGGCCGCCGAATGAGGTCTTCTCCATGGAGGCCAGCGTTTCGTCGAAATCGCTAACTTTTGAAATATCTATCGGCTCCAGCGGTTCGAGATTCCTGCCGGAATCGAATTGGCCGCGTTCTCTTTTATCTACCATACCTGTCGGATTTCACCCCTATTCTGCAATGTTCCCGTCGCTCTCTTTCAGTCAGCGTTAAATAAACAATCAGAACCGCTTTCAATCAAGCAAATTGTGATTCGCGCTCTTGAAACGCAAGACATTTTCAAAAGCGAGGCGTAAAGTATTTGACTATCATCTCCAACTAACATAATATCAGCGCATGACACGTTCGATTTTGCTCATAACGGTAATTTTGGTCTATTTATCTCCGTCATTTCTTTGCGCCGACGATAACTACTTTTGGCCAATGAAGCTTCAACCGGTACTAACATCAAAATTCTGCGATTACCGGGCCGGGCATTTTCATGCCGGCCTTGACCTGCGAACCAACGGCAGGCCCGGATACCGGATATACGCGGTGGATAACGGCCATATATTCCGTCTTTCAACCTCCTTCGGCGGGTATGGCAAGGCGTTGTATCTGATTACCGACGACGGCCGAATAGCGGTTTACGGGCATCTCTCCAGCTTCGGCGATCAACTCGATGAAATGGTCAGAAAAAAGCAGATAAGGGATAAACGGTATAACCAGAATATCATGTTCACCCCGTCGGAATACAGGGTTAAAAAGGGGCAGGTACTGGGGCTTTCCGGGGCTTCCGGGTCCGGAGCGCCGCACCTGCATTTCGAACTTAGATCCAAAGATAATAATCCAATAAATCCTCTGCGGTTCGGATTCCACTTGCAGGATAAAAAACCTCCGGTGATCGAACAGTTGGGCATAAGGTATTACAGCGAGTCAGGTTTCAATCCCGGCGATCCGGTGGAAATAGAATTCCTACGACTATCGACTCCGCAAAAATCCGCTCAATACGTTATCCCGGATACGATTGTGAGTGACGGTTACCTGGCGTTAGCAGTTTCCGGCGGTGACAGGGTCGACGGCCGAGAGTATGTCTACGGGTACTACGGATTGAGACTTTACCTGGAAGACAGTCTTATATTCATAATGAACTCAGACAGCCTTTCTTACCAGACAACCGGCCAGCTCGATTATATCAGGGATCTCGGGCTGAACCGTCTGGCCGGCAAAACCTCCGGCGGAGATAATGATGAAAATGTGTTTTATCGATTGTATGTGCCGCCCGCCGGACGGCAGTATTTCTGGGAAGGTTTGGAATACTGCTCTGGCCTGATTCCCCCCGATACTCTGCCTGGCGGAATACGTAGGGTGAAAGTCGCCGCCTATGATGAGGTAGGCAACGAGACCGAACTGGTTTTTTATTTGAAATCTCCGGATATAGCCGGGCCACGGCCTGAGTTCGTTTCCTATTATCGTTTCGCCGATACAGTCGAGGTCGATTTCCTTACCTTCGATAAAATCGGTTCGGTCGATGTCGAATATCGCGGCAAATCAGGCGAGCCATACGAGAATATCAAGTCGTCCCTGTCATCCCGAACATGGAACAGGGGAGAGGATATTGCCTATCTGAATACCTTCAGGGTGATTTCCCCTTACGGCGGAAGAGACTATAGGTTTCATTGCCAGGGTGACAGCGCCGGGATAACTCCCTGGATATATTTTACAGACGCCGAGGATTATTCCGGACTGAAAGTAACCGGCGGCCCCGATTTTTTGAGGATAACTTATTTCCCCGATTCGATTTTCAGCGGGATTTCGTTATCGCTGCAGAATAGCGCCGCGGCCATCGATTTGGATATGATTCACAGGGGGCTTAAGATCTATTCCGCCGATATTGCGGGAATCGAACTTTCCGGCCTGACAGATATTATTATTAAGGGCGACGGCCGGGTTGTGGTCGATACACAAATCGTCTTATATCCGGTTTATCCCGATAGATCGCTTCAAATTTACTCCCCAGATTCTATGATGACAGTGAGTTTTGACAGCGGTTCTGCCTTTTACCCCGTCTACGTTACCCCGTCGAACAGTGTTGCGGGCAAAGCGCTGGATAGAAACGCGCTCATATTCGATCTGGAACCCTGGGACATGATCGCCGATAAGCCGATTAGATTCAGTTTCAATCTGGCCGGATTGGATATGGAATCGGATAAGACCGGCGCATACGGGTATATCCCGGATAAGGATGATTGGGGGTTCATCGGCAAATCGGACAGCTCCGAGCTGCGGATCAATGGTTTCGGATTGGGCAAACTGGCGTTATTGAAAGACGCCGATCCTCCGACTATCGATTCAATCAGACCTCGGGGAAGGACGAAAAGCCGCCGTCCGCTTCTCTCGTGCGCAATTACCGATAATATTTCCGGCGTAGCGGCCGACAGCAGTCTTTTTATGGCCATCGACGGCTTTTGGGTGCCGGCCGAATATGATTCCGATACCAAAACCTTCAGATATCAGGTCAAAGGGGCGATCAAGCCGGGCGCGCATAAAATAGAAATCAGGGCCCGCGATAATCAGGGGAATTTGGCTGTTCGCTCATCGGTCTTTACGGTCACAGGCAATTGACAGATTGTTTTCACCGGGAGGCGGCCGGATTTAAGAGCGAAACCGTCCGGCATAATTCGATGAATAATTATATCGGGAATTTTCTTGATTTGAGCGATAGAAATTCGGAAATTACGGTATCGAGAGAGATGTCGCCTAAACCTGTTCAGGGTACATCTCCAAAGCAGCCGATAGCGCGGCTACAATCAAACGAAATCTGAACTTATCCGCCGGTATCGATAAGTAATTACAGAATAAGGAAATAGAATGAGCCTCGCGCAGTTTGTACATCTACATAATCATACCCAGTATTCTCTCCTGGACGGCGCCTGTAAAATCGATAGCCTTCTCGAAGAAGCATCCAGGATGAAAATGCCGGCCTTGGCTATCACCGATCACGGCAACCTATTCGGGGCTATCGAATTTTACACCAAAGCAAAAAAACACAGGATCAAGCCGATTATTGGAATCGAAGCCTATGTCGCTCCGAAAAGCCGTCACGAACGCGAAGGGATGAAGGGATTTACCGAATCAGGATTCCATCTTGTCTTGCTGGCCAAAAACCTGACCGGATATCATAATCTGATAAAATTATCATCTTCGGCCTATTCAGAGGGGTTTTATCATAAGCCCCGAATGGATAAGGAGCTTTTGAAAGAACACGGCGACGGTATCATAGCTCTCTCGGCCTGTTTGCAGGGTGAAGTAGCCAGGTATATTTCCAACGATCGCTACGAAGAGGCCAAAAAATCGGTGACCGATTATCTCGATATTTTCGGCAAAGAAAATTACTACCTCGAACTTCAAAATCATGGTATTGCCGACGAGGCCAAGGTCGCTTCGGCGGTTAGGGAAATGGCCGCCGATCTTGGTGTCAGGCTGGTAGCCACCAACGATTGTCACTATATGAAAAAAGAGCATTATGCCGCCCATGACGCTCTCCTTTGTATTCAAACCGGCAAACTTCTCTCGGATACTGATCGGATGAAATACAATACCGATCAGATATATTTCAAATCTCCAGATGAAATGGTCGATCTTTTCGGCGATACTCCCGAAGCAATCGATAATACGTTGAGAATAGCCGAAGCCTGCAGTCTCGATATCGAACTGTATAAAAGCAAAGTGCCTCGTTTCCCTCTGCCCGGCGATTTCAATTCCGCGGAAGCGTTTTTGGAATACAACGCCCGAAAAGGGCTCGAAAGACGTTATCCCAAAGTCACCTCGAGTCTGGAAGAGAGGCTTAACTACGAACTCGAAGTTATCAACCGGATGGGATATGCGGGATATTTCCTCATTGTAAAAGATTTCATCGATTTCGCCAGGGCGAATAACATTCGGGTCGGCCCGGGCAGAGGTTCGGCGGCCGGATCTCTGGTCAGCTATTGCCTGGGGATTACCAATCTCGATCCTATGGAGTACGGCCTGTTGTTCGAGAGATTCCTGAATCCCGAACGGATAAGCATGCCCGATATAGATATCGATTTCGCCGATCGCGGCCGGGATAAGGTTATCCAGTACGTGCGGGAAAAATATGGTGAAGATAATGTCGCCCAGATTATAACATTCGGAAGCATGGCGGCTCGCGCAGTGGTGCGCGATGTCGGCCGGGTTATGTCATTGCCTTATAGTGAAGTCGACGCTATAGCCAAGCTGATCCCTATGGAAGCCGATATGACCCTGGATAAAGCCCTGGAAGTCGAGCCCGAGTTGAAACGAAGATTCGACGAAGACGAGTCGATCAGCAAGCTGATAGAAATATCAAGGGTGTTGGAAGGATTATCGAGACACGCGTCGACCCACGCCGCCGGAGTGGTTATAGCCCCGGGTCCGATTACCGATTATATCCCTCTATATAAATCAAGCAAGGACGAAATCACCACCCAGTACGATATGCGCTGGGTAGAGGCTACGGGTCTTTTGAAAATGGATTTCCTCGGCTTGCGGACGTTGACAGTTATAGACGACTGTTTGAAACTGCTGAAAAAAAGGGATATCAATATCAATATCGATAAGATCACGCTGGATGATCCCAAGGTCTATGAGCTTTTCTCCAGGGCCGAAACGGTCGGTATATTCCAGTTCGAGTCCGGTGGTATGCGCGAATACCTGAGGAAACTCCAACCGAATTGCCTCGAGGATCTGACCGTAATGAACGCTCTGTATCGCCCCGGTCCTCTTGACGCCAAAATGATCGATATCTATATAGATTGCAAACGGGGCAAGAGAGAAATCAAATTCGAACATCCCCTGCTGGAATCGATTCTGAAAGAAACCTACGGCGTAATCGTATTCCAGGAACAGGTTCTTAAGATCGCCAGGGAATTGGGCGGATACACCATGGGCGAAGCCGATGTGCTCCGCAAGGCTATGGGGAAAAAACAAGCCGATATAATGGCCGAGCAAAAAGGGAAATTTGTAAAGGGTGCTCAGGAACGGGGAATTAATCAAACCACGTCCGAGAAAATATTCGATCAGATTGAAACCTTTGGCCGCTACGGCTTTGTCAAGGCGCATTCGGCCTGCTATGCTCTGATCGCCTATCAAACCGCTTATCTCAAGGTACATTATCAGGTGGAATTTATGGCCGCCTTGATGACTTCGGAAATGTCCGATACAGGCCGCATCATGGAAATTAAAAATGAATGCGAGAGAATGAAAGTCGTTATTCGGCAGCCGGATATCAACATAGGCGAAGCCGCTTTCTCCGTCGATGGATCGGCGATTCTATTCGGCCTGGCGGCGGTGAAGAATGTCGGCGAAAGCGCGGTGCAGTCTATCGTGGATATCAGGAACAGCGACGGTGAATTCGTCGATCTGTTCGATTTCTGCGGCCGAGTAGATCTGCGGCTGGTTAATAAAAGAACTATAGAGAACCTGGTAATGTCCGGGGCCATGGATAGAATCGTTCCCAATAGAGCGGCTCTATTAGCCGGTGTCGAATCGGCGGTCGCTTACGGCGCTCGTGTTCAAAAGGAAAAAGAAAGCGGCCAGTCGACCCTCTTCGGGGAAACATCTCAACAAATGGAAGCCAAACCCAGATTGCCCGATACCGAACCCTGGTCGAAAATGGAAATACTGGCCAGAGAAAAAGATTCGCTCGGTTACTGGCTTTCCGGTCACCCGCTCGATCCATTGAAAGATCTTTTCGAGGGATTCGTGGACACTTCTTTGGATGATCTGGGCAGAGTTTCCGACGGCAAGAAAGTTTCGGTTGGAGGGGTCATCACGAAAATCAAGCTCCAAACCAGCCGGCAGGGCAAACAGTTCGGGCTGATTAGTTTAGAGGATTTTACCGGCGGCGGAGAAGCGATTGTCTTCTCGGATGTTATCGAAAAACGACGGCTGATCCTGGAGGAAGGGAATATCGTGGTTTTATTCGGAACCGCGTCTACCAGGGAAGGGGAAAAGCCAAAAGTTAAGGCCGACGATATTACTCTGCTGGAAACCGCCCCGAGGGAATTTCCTGTCGCTGTCAGGATCACCCTTGAAAGCGATATCGATGAGAGTATTCCGGGCAAACTGGAACAGGAATTTTCTCAAAATACGGGGAAAAGCGATATTCTGGTGGATTATCGGAAAAATGGCCATCGTATCGTTTTTAAGTCATCCAAATTCAAGGTCGATCCTACTCCCGTATTTCTCGAACGGCTAAAAGAGCTTTTGGGGGCGGAACATATCAGGCTGATCAGGAGGCAACAATGACGGAATTTGAAGCTCTTTTCCCCGAAAACCGGAATACCGGATCTTCTCTAAAGGCAGGAACATAAACCGTAGGCGATTCGTTTAAATAAGAAATCTCGCCCCCCGTGGGATGAGAGCTGAACGCGACCGGTTGACTTCAGAAAAGTTAAAAGACAAGCGATGGAGCAGCAGCCGTTTTTGAAATGATATTAATCTAAATATGAGAAAGATCTCGGCCGATAATGTTAATATGCGCCGGATTTTTCCTACCGGTCATAATTATATTGATAAAGGAGATTACTATGCCGGCTAAGACTTTGAAACTGATTCCCTTACTGTTGATCGGAGTTATAGCGTTTGTTGATTTCTCCGCCGCTCAGGAGAAAAAGAATCAAAAGGCCGATCTGAACTGGGTCAGTTATGATGAAGGCTTGAAAATAGCGGCCAAAAACGAGAAACTTATATTTGTCGATTTTTATACCGATTGGTGCGGTTATTGCAAAAAAATGGATAGGGAAACATTTGCCAACAAAGAGGTTTCCGACTATCTGAAGAAGAATTTCGTTGTGGTCAAAGTAAATGCTGAATCGAAGACAGCGATGGAATTGCCGACCGGCTCGATCTCTGGTTCGCAGCTTTCCAAGAGCTTCGGAGTGCGCGGATATCCTACCTATTGGTTTCTCAAGCCCAACGGCGAAAAAATAAATAATATCTCAGGATATTCTCCGCCGAATAAGTTCATCCATGTGCTTATGTATGTCGGAGGCGGTCATTACGAAACCAAAACTTTCACCGAATTCTTAAGCGATACGACGGCTTCGAATAAATAACCGAAACCGCTGGGTTACGATTTTTCCCCGGATTTCATCAACAGGAGTCCGGGGATTTTATTTCCAGGTGAAAATATGCCGATCCGGTTTTCGGAACATTTGGCCTGATTAGATCATATAAAACCGGGAGGTAGCAGTTCACAAAAAGTGCCGATGATGTCCGGTGAACTTCTTTTAAGTATGGTGATTAATCGCAGGTTATGGAACAAACGGCGGATATAAGCCGGTTGACAATTCTATGGGAGATAGTATATTGAGAGCCATGAAAGTCAGGATTCTTGTTATTATAATGATATCCGTTAATCTCGCCGGTTCGGCGCATGGCGCCAAATATTCGGGGGAATTTCTTTATCTTGGAGCCGGCGGAAAACCCCTGGCTCTGGGAGGGGCGTTCGTCGCGGATAGAGGAAGTGTTTTTTCCGGCTATTATAATCCGGCCGGTTTGAGCCATCTCGATTCCCCGCGGGCGGTTTTCATGCATTCGGAGACCTTCGGATCCCTTCTAAATCATGATTATATCGCCTATGTCCGTCCGGCCGGCTCCCCCGGTTCCGAAGCTGGAATCGGCGCCGCTTTATACCGTTTGGGAGGCGGAGGAATCTATCTAACCGGTGTGGATCAAAACGGCAGATTTTATGTGGTCCGCGAAGAATCACACGCAGATTATGCCGGCTATTTTTCCTATGGCCGCGGATTCGGCCAGCTGAGCGCCGGGATATCGGCCAAGTTGATCTACCGGGATATCCTGGACGAATCGGCGTTCGGGATCGGCCTCGATCTGGGGGCTCTTTACACTCCCGCCGATTGGCTGAGCCTCGGTTTGAATTTTCAGGACGGAACCACCACCTTGCTGTCATATTCTACGGGTACTAAAGAAAGCATTTACCCGACCGTAAAATTAGGCGCGATGCTGACCGGAGATCGAGGCAGTTTCGGGACCTCATTGTATATGGATTCCGATATTCGGTTCGAAGGTCGCGATTACGCGGCCCAGATTTCGGCCGGGGCGCTCTCCTTCGACTCTCACTTCGGACTTGAAATAGGGTATCTGGATAAAATTTTCGCCAGGATCGGTTCCGATATCGGCGATCTCACTTTGGGGGCGGGACTGAGAGTCAGGAGGTTCGATATCGATATGGCCTTGCGGGATCATTCGGATCTCGATAACACTTTTCTGGTTTCCCTGACCGCGCGATTTTAAACCTGTCTCACAGGCGGCCGGGGTTATCCTCTTGACATGAGGATGAACAAACATAAATTTCGGGTGTTTTCGGAAAATACGGGATTTTCAAACGATTTTCGATAAATATTTTGAACCGATATTTGTTTCCGGATCGGCTTTGATGCCGAGGCATCTTGAAGGAGAAGAGGGATTTCCGAGCATGCCGGACAATTCAAATAATTCAAAATCGATTTCAAATTGGAATAAACGTCTTGTTGAGGTGAAAATGAAAAAGATCGCGTTGTTACTGCCGTTGCTTTCGCTAACCGCCTGCCTTTTCGGTTCATCCAAAATGATACAACCCGACGCCCGCGTGGCTTCGGTGGACGGCCGGCTTATTACTTTCGGCAACCTGGATTCGCTGGTCATATCCATGGATACAAAAATCGATAAGGAAGAAACCCGGGAAAATCTGAAAGAGGACGCTCTGGACAGTTTGATAATCGAAAAGCTGACCGAAATCCGTATCGATTCGATAATGGCCGAGCTCGATCACGATTGGGAATTTGTACAAAAGAGAAAAGCGTCCGTGGGCGAAGCCGCCAATAAAATACTATTCGATGAGAAAATCAAAGCCAATATCAGCGTGGATTCCGCCAGCGTCACCGAATATTATGAGAACAATAAAAGCAATTTTGTCGAAAGGGAGCAGGTCAAGGCCCGGCATATATTGATAAGACGTCCCGCCCCGGATACCGCCGATGTCAAAACCGAAAAACAGAAAAAGAAAAAAATCAAGGAAGCGGATGATTTCGCCCGCAAGCGGGCCGACGCGGTATTGAACAAAGCCCTGGCCGGCAGCGACTGGGATTCACTGGTGACAGCTTATTCCGAAGATAAAACCAACTCGTCCAAGGGGGGAGATTTAGGGTATTTCCTGCGCGGGCGGATGGTTCCGGAGTTCGATTCGGTAGCTTTCAGCACTCCTCCCGGCAAGATAGTCGGCCCGGTATCGACTACTTTCGGCTATCATATTATCAGAGTCGATGATTACAAACCGCAGCACCAAAAACCGCTCGATGATGATATCAGGACTCAGATCGATGATATATTAAGACGGGAGCAGGAAAAAACTACGGCCACCGCCTTCCTGGATTCATTGAAAGCAAACGGTGTTTATCAATTTAATGAGGAGGTCCTGGCCTCGGATGATTCGCTGCAATCCCCCGATACCTGGGTGATGTCAGTGAACTCGTCCGATACTCTTTTCTACAAAAACTATGCCGACGCTTTGCCCCGGTACAAAAAATGGAAACAGCTCGAAACCCTGACAGTGGACGATAAGAAAGAGATGCTTACCTACCTGCAGACTAATCTTCTTCTTTACAGCGCAACCAAAACACTGGGCTACATTGATAGGCAGGAGATCAAAGACTCGAGCTACGATTTCACTCGTCGGGAAGCAGGCGTAATTATGGAAAATTATCTCCGCGACATGGATTACAACCCGTCGGACGAGGAAATTGAGACTTACTATAACGAGCATCTGAGCGACTACACGGTTGAACGGAAGCTCAATGTTTATCATATCATTTTCCAGGATGAGAAACAGGCGGAGGCTATCAGGGATTCCATATTGGCCGGCGCCGATTTCGTGGAGATGGCCAAGAGATATTATCCTGGGGAGCCTGAAATCAGAGAGGTTGCTTATAATCTCGATTACATCGGCCCCAGGGATATGGGAGACGTCTTCTATGCCGCCGCCAACAAGCTGAAACCGGGGGAAATAAGCAATCCTGTCAAGACCGATTGGGGCTATCATATTATCAAGCTGGTCAACCGGAAAGAAGATAAGACTTTATCTCAAGTCCGCCCCGGGATCAAGAGCGCCTTGAAAAACAATCGCAACTCCATAAAAAAGGCGGGGATAGTCGACCAATGGATGAAGAACGCTAAAATAGATATTAATCACAAGCTTGTAAACAAATACCGGCCCGCGGCACAGGGTTAGGCGGTATCGACGGGAGGTCCCAAAAAAAAAGGTCCGGGGAGGGTCATTCTTCCATTAAACGGCCGTCCTGATGGTAATCCGGCCGAATCGGCTTTTTCTTCCGGCGGCCGGGAGGATATCAGCCTGGCAGGGGAG
>JAHEDG010000041.1 GCA_024641335.1 Candidatus Zixiibacteriota bacterium | reverse complement strand
AGGAGATCCGAACCCGTGAAAAAGTTTAAACGGGAATATCGCCCCATGGCCGAGATCAATGTCACCAATCTGGTCGATATCGTATTGGTGCTGCTGATAGTCTTTATGATCTCCGCCCCGATGATGCAGGCAGGTGTCGATATAGCTTTGCCCAAAGCCTCGGAATCCCCCAGAGACGTATCCGGCGGTATCATTATCTCCATTGATAAAAAACAGCAGATCTATATCGATCAGTATAAGATCACGGCCGATCAGTTCGAAGCCAGACTGCGAAATATAAGGGAGGTGAAAAAATTCCGGCCGATCTATATCAGGGCGGATAAGGGGGTCCCGTACGGAACGGTTATCGAATTGATGTCGAAAATCAAGAAAATGGGGATAGAAAACGTCGGATTGGTCACCGAACCGGAGACTATACTATGAGATGGGCGATTATTTCATCGCTTATGGTCCACTCTGTAATCTTCGGATTTGTTTTAAAAAATTCAGCCGAAAAGACAAGGACCTATCCGCCGACTATGATAGTCCGCCTGGCCAGCCCGCCTCCTTCCAGAGGTGTAGAAAAACCGGCCGCCGTGGAAACGAGCAGGAAAACTCCATCGAAGAAGCCCGATAAAATCGAGCCTGCCAAAACGGATACCCGGCTGGCGGAAGTTAACAAACAAAAAAAACCCAAGCGAAAAAAAGAAGAGCCCAAACCGCAACCGCAGGTCTCGGAAGAGCCTCCGGCCGAGAAGAGCGATAATAGGGGTTTGCCTGACGGTGTCGATCTGGGATCGGAGTTCGGTTCCGCCCGTCTTGACGCGGTCGGTTTCGATTCTCCTTATTTTCTTAATGTTCTTTTCAGTAAAATCAGGAGAGGCTGGGATAGCCCCTATGGCGGAGGCGATTCTATCAGTTGCACCATCTATTTCGTTGTTGACAGGGGAGGAAAGATCTCCGATTCGGCCATCGAGACCACGTCAGGGTTGGCGGCTTTCGATCAGGCCGCTCTGCGGGCTGTTCTGGGATCGAAACCCCCGCCGCTCCCGAATCAATTCACCTCGGATGAATTGGGTATTCATCTGGAGTTCAAATTCATCCCTTTTAACTGAAATCATGAGATCCAATACTGTTCATTCCGGCGAACTTTCGGGAAACCTTTTGACAATGAGGTTATCTTCCGATATATTCGGCCCCGTTATGAGAATATTCCTTTTTGCGGCGGCCGCCGCGTTCTTTTTATTAACTCCCGAAGACACGTTTTCGCAGAGCAGATCTGAAGTCGGTGGTACCATCACCATCGGGCCTGCCGCCGAACTCTTCAGTGTGGCCATCGAGCCGTTCAGAATGCCATCCGGCTTTCATAGTTTCGAGGATAGCTCTCTGGTTCGGGAGTTGGAGAGCGCCCTTAGAGCTGATATCGATTTCTCTCCCTATTTTAATATTGTCAGGGTCGATTCGGTTTTTTTGGCGGATTTTGCCGGCGGCAAAATGAAACTCGACGACTGGATTTATCTGGGCGCTCAATTCCTGATTTCCGGCCGGGTCGAACGAGAAGGAAGCGGAATTCTCTTCGCCGTGGATGTCACTGATATTTTCAGAAACAGAAATATCTACAATCGGGATTTTGTTGGCAGCGCTGAAAGATACAGATACCTGGCGCATCAGGCCGCCGCCGATCTTCTGTTCAACCTGACCGGGGAAGAGGGATGCTATTTTTCAAAAATAACATATTCATCCGACGCCTCCGGGTTTAAGGAGATTTATACCTGCGATTTTGACGGCTATTCTCCGGTTCAAATCACGCGTGATAAGTCCATAAATGTCCTATCATCATGGTCGGGCGACGGGGACCGGATCTACTATACCAGCTATGTCAACGGGAATCCCGATCTTTTCGCGTATCACCTGAGTCAGGAGAAAACTTTTCTGGTTTCGGCCAGGGAGGGTTCCAATTTCGCCGCCGCCGCCAGCCATGACGGCAAATATGTAGCCTGCACCCTGACTATTGCCGGCAACGCCGAAGTTTATCTGCTGGATCAATCCGGTAGAATTATTCGCAGGCTGACCTATAACAGCATGATCGATTCGTCTCCCGCCTGGTCGCCGTCATCAAGGGAGATCGCCTTTACCTCCGATAGAACTGGCGCCCCGCAAATCTATGTTACAGATATCGAAGGATTGAATACCCGCAGACTGACCTTCAGCGGCAGCTATAATGATCAGGCCTCCTGGTCTCCAAGGGGGGACTTAATCGCGTATGCTTCCAGGGAACTAGATGGATTCCAGATTTACACTGTTGATATTACCGGGCAATACCCACGGAAGCTGACTGATATAGGAACCAATGAAGCCCCGTCATGGTCGCCTGATGGCTTGCATATCGTCTATTCGCATGTTGTTGACGGCAAATACCAGCTTCATATTATGGACTATAATGGCCTGAATAAACAGCGGCTTGACCTTCCGGGTAATTGCAAGACCCCCGAATGGTCAAAAAATTTAAGGTAAAATTGAAGTTAATCCAAAGCATGTAAAGGCTTTGTTACAAAAACAAGGGGGGATCGCGGAATTTCTTTAAAATTTTCATTTCTTTTTCTCAAGATACTAAATTTAGTTTGACAAATAGTGATGGATTTAGGAATATTTAACAAAACATTAACAATGTGCCTTCAAGGAGGTAAAAGTGAAATTTAAAAATGCGATATTGCTCTTGCTGTTGGTGATATTTGCGATGACGCTGTTTGGTTGTCCAAAACCGCCGCCCCCGCCGCCGGAGCCGCCGCCGGTCGTCGAACCCCCTCCTCCACCTCCGCCTCCTCCGCCTCCCCCGCCGCCTCCTCCTCCGCCGTTGGCGATGGTTACTATTCATTTCGAGTTCGACAGATATGACCTGACCCCCGAAGCGCGCGACATTATGGCCGCCAACGCGCGAGCCATGGCTGATCGCGGAGCAGCGGTTATTCGTGTCGAAGGTCATTGCGACGAACGCGGTACCGACGAATACAACATGGCTCTCGGCGAAAAAAGAGCCAATGCCGCGAGGGATTACCTTGTTAACTACGGGATCGATCCCTCGAAGATTAGTATTATTTCTTACGGGGAATCCAAACCGGCTGATTTCGGACATAACGAGGAAGCCTGGGGCAAAAACAGACGCTCCGACTTTAAAGTGATATCCGAATAAAAGCGGTAAATTGAGGTGCATTAACCGGGTCCTTTGCGGGACCCGGTTTTTTTTATGGAACCTATTAGGAGGGCGAACATAAAAAAAGCGAAACCCCGATAGATTAATAGGGTGGGGAAATGGTCGAATTGAAACGCCGGCGATTTTTCCGGGAAAGAAACTTCATGTTCAGGAGGGTAGTATGAAGATCAGGTTGATGGCTATTGTTCTTGTTCTGGGTATGCTTAATATAATCGCGGGCTGCGGCGGCAGCGGTGAAAATTCGAAAATCAAACCGACAACTATTCCGGAGAACACGGATCTCGATAACCGGTCGCGATATGATTACGACAGCGGTTCCGAAAATCTGAATGACGGCGACAATAAAATCGCTCCCGAGATGGTGCTTTTTACAGTTCACTTCGAATACGATCAATTCGATCTGAATAAAAAAGCGCTGGATACGATGTCTGAAAATGCCCAGTCGCTTTGGGATCATCCCAACGCGGTAATCAGGATCGAAGGGCATTGCGATGAACGGGGAACCGAAGAATACAATCTCGCCCTGGGAGAGAAAAGAGCCCGGGCGGTTTTGGATTACCTGGTCAAATACGGGATAAATACCAAAAGGGTATCGGTTATCTCTTATGGAGAATCGATGCCGGTCGTATACGGAACCAACGAAAAATCCTGGGCTCAAAACAGACGGGCCCAATTTGTTGTGCTTTCCGAATAGCGTCGCCTGAAACCCTCCGGCGGAACATCCTCGGATATCCTTCGGCGGGTATCGGTTCGGTTGCCTGTTTTCTCTCGGAGGGGGGCAGCTGGCTTTTTGCCATAATAAAGCTTTTCCTTGACTTTCAACGATCAATGGCGTAATTCCCGAATGGAATCGAAATTAGGGAAAAGGAAAAGGATGATAAGATGAAGAAAAGATATATTTTAGCGGCGGCTCTGCTGGCTGTCGCTTTCGCGCCGGGCTGCGCCACCAGAAGGCAGGTTCAGGAGCTATCATTGGAGGTCCGGGCTGTCAGGCAGGATCTCTATGTTATTAAAAGCGAAAACGCCAGGCTCGATTCGCTGTTCCGCTCCAATATAGATCAATCGCGCAAGCTCAACGCCGATTTCGCCGCCTATGTCTCCCGGCTCGACGACCGTATGCAGATGGTGGAGGCCCGCCTCGAGGACGCGGTTACCCTGATCAACCGGGCTTCCGGGGCGATTGAGTCACGCAATTCCGCACAGACCGCCCGCTCCCTCGGATCGGATACGTCATCCGCCGATACAACCGGGACGCCGGGGCAGATGGATTGCGAAAAAGTCTATAAGGCCGCTTATTATGATTTTGTCAAGGAAAGCTACGATCTGGCAGTCAGCGGGTTTCAGAACTACCTGAAAAACTGTTCCAAAACCGCTCTGGCCGATAATGCCCAGTACTGGATAGGGGAATGTTATTATCTTCAAAAGAAATATGAACTGGCTCAGAAAGAGTTCGAGACCATGATCAGTCAGTATCCCAGTTCCGAACGGATCAGGGCGGCCAGGTTAAAACTGGGTAAGGCTCTCTATAACCAGAGATTCAAAACCAAAGCCAAGAGCTATTTTGAGGATATCATCAAGGAGTTCCCCGGCACCGACGAAGCGCAGGAAGCGGCCCAAATGCTGGAACGATATAAATAAGCTCTATTCGGTATCCACCTTTTAATTTTCCGAAATTTCCGCGATAATCCGCGAGACCTTCGCTGTTAGATTCTGGTAGTACGCGGCCTCCTCGTTTTTCTTGAAATAGAGACAATATTTCGCTCGGGCCCCGAATGCTGTTTTGTAAAACCGCAAGAGCTGGGCGGTTCGATTATCCCTGTATACATAACGATTGCCCCAGTAACGGTCATCGAACCGGTATTCCGGCGCTATCAGGAATTCATCGTCACCCGCGAATTTATATAAGATCCCGACCGGCGCGATTGTCGATCCGGTCCCGAATTTCGAATCGGTTATGACATTGGAATATACAGGCCTTAGTTCGGATTCATGCTCTATTACCGCCTTTAGCATACCGTAATATGCCCTGTCGATGATATCAGGGTCAAAGCGTTGGCCTCGCTCGAACGGTTCCACGCGTCGTAAAAACTCCTCGAATTCTATTTCGGATCGGTCGTAAATTTCCGGCTGGAAACGCCTGATAAAATCGATATACCAGGATCGCCGCATCAGTTCCTTATCCAGCAGAACCGCGTCCGGCCTGATATTCTCTTCGTATCGCAGATAAAGCCAGGGAGAATAAAAATCCCAATTTTCCAGAATCGCCAGGCCGCCGGGCTCCATCGAACTCAGGATATCGAGCGTTCCCTGACGGGCGAATGTTTTGTCGCTTCTGTCAGATTGATAAAAATTATCCATGAAATTGGATACGGGGAAAATCAATATCAGGCCCACGCCAATATATTTCAGCGATTTTTTATCCGGCAGCGATCTATTTATTCTCCCGATAACATAAACCAGGCCGCTGGTCATGAATATAGCCAGAACCAGGATCATCGGAAGATAATAAGATTCTATATCGGTTATCTGGTAATTGGAAGCGTAAATGAAATTGAGAACGACTATAATAACCGCGAATACAGCCGAGTGTTTTTCTTTGGAGAACATCCTCCAAAGACCCGTCAGGATAAGCAATATTCCGAATCGGCCGAACTGGCTGAAAAGGAGTTTGCCTGCGTCGGCTAATTTACCGAGCAAAACCGACAATGAAAAACCGCCATCGCTGAACATCCAGACGCGGTACTGCCAGCCGGAGACATGCTTATACAAAAAATATAGATCATCCACATCGCCCCAGTTCAGAAAGGGAGTAAACCGGGCCCTCACGGGCAGAAACAAATAGATAGAGAGAGGGAATAAAAACGCCGCGGTCGCCGCAATCAGTATTTTCCATCCGACGCGCTGCTTCCGACGCAGGACAATGATCAAATACAAATAGCCGGGGATAAGATAGAGAGCCGAGAGATGATTGGCCAGCGACAGCCCCAACGTGTATGACGATATCAGCATCCATTTGTAGTCAGTCCCGGTTCCTCGGAAATATCGGAGCAGACAATAGATTGAGATAGCGATCAAAACGAGATTCAAAGAATAAACCTCGTTGGTTGTTCCCTGCGCCCACCAGACAGGGGAGAAAGCTGTGAAAACCGCTATTGATGCCGACGCCAGCTGTCGAAACCCGCGGCCTTCATGGCGCCGTTCCGGAGGAGGATTAACCAGGAGGAATAAAAAACCGGCCGCCAGAGCGGTAAATACCAACGAAAGAAGATTCATCTTTTGTATCAGGCTTCCCCAGGGCAGAATCGATACTAACCTTCCGAGCACAGTGTAAATCGGGTAACCGGTAGGATGAGCAATGCCGAGGTTCTTACAGGCCAAGGCCAGCTCGCCCGAATCGATATATTCCACCGTCGGGCAGATACCCAAGAGATATGCGATAGAGGATATCCCGAATACCGCGAGAAAATACACGAGATTTGAACTGCGCGCAAAAAAGCCCGCCGGAATAAATCTGTTCCGGCGGACATTTTCTTCGGAGGTTATGGCTTTGTTCATGAGCTAAGTCGGGCGCTTAGAACGGCAGATCGTCATCGTCGGACGGCATGCTGGGTTCCGGCGCGGAACTCTGCCCCGCCGGCCGGCTTCCGCCTTGATCTCTTCCGCCGAGAAGCTGCAGCTGCTGGGCGACTATTTCCGTTCTATAACGTTTTATTCCGTCTTTATCGTCATAACTGCGGGTTTGAATACGTCCTTCGATATATACTGGATTTCCTTTTTTTAGATATTCATTGGCGATTTCGGCCAGACGCGCCCAGCAGACTATATTATGCCATTCGGTTTTTTCCTGTTTCTCGCCATCCTTGCTTTTGTATCGCTCAGTTGTAGCTATACTGAAACTGGCGACTGCCTGTCCGCCGGTGGTATATCGAAGTTCAGGATCGGCCCCCAAATTTCCAATTAAAATCGCCTTGTTTATCGATGCCATCTATCCTCCTTATTGAATTTCCGCAATTATAATCAATTGGAACGCTCCTGTCAATTCGAGAATTTGCTTGCCATAATAGCAGGATTTTCATAATCTTTCGCGATACGGCGAGACGGTAAGAGAAACAAACCTGATCGATCTCATTTAGAATGATTCAAAAAGATAAAAACAGCTTTAATCCAGAAAAAACAGTCCGCCGGCTCATCGATTTTATTCGTGATGAGCTGAATAAAACAGGGGTGAGCCGCCTGGTCCTGGGAGTCTCCGGAGGATTGGATTCCGCCCTGGTTCTGAGGTTGGCTGTTCAATCAGCCGGAGAAGATAACGTCATTGGCGTGATCATGCCTTATAAAACCTCGAACGCCGAGAATATCGCCGACGCCGGTGAGTTGATTTCCGAAGCCGGAGTAAAATCCTATCAGGTCGATATCACTTCCGCCGTCGATTCTTACTTCGAACTGTTCCCTGACGCCGATACAGTGCGCCGGGGCAATAAAATGGCCCGTGAGAGAATGAGCGTACTGTATGATATTTCCGCAGCCGAAAACGCCGTGGTCATCGGTACATCCAATAAGTCCGAGATGCTCCTGGGATATGGGACTATTTATGGAGATCTGGCCTGCGCGTTTAATCCGCTGGGAGATATTTACAAAACTGAAGTCCGCCTGCTGGCGCGGTACCTGGGGATTCCGGAGAAAATAATAACCAAAGCTCCTTCCGCGGATCTGTTCGCCGGACAATCGGATGAATCGGATTTTGGTTTTACCTACGAAAATGTCGATAAGCTCCTCGGTCTGCTGGTGGATAAAGGCATGACGCCTGCTCAATGCCTGGACGCCGGATTCGAGCGGTCGATGGTGACAAAAACTGTGAAGATGATCGCTAATAACGAGTTCAAGCGGTTTCCCCCGGCCATTGCCAGCCTCTCCGATAATCCTTTGGGCATCCAATTCCGTCACCCACGGGAATGGGGCGATGACGGATAATCGAATCTCTCCCGGAACCTTATATATCGTCTCGACCCCCATAGGAAACCTGGGAGACTTGTCCTATCGAGCTGTCGAAGTTCTTGGCGGCGTAGCCCTGATAGCCTCCGAGGATACTCGCAACAGCGGAAAACTGCTGGCCCATTACAATATCCGGACCAGGCAGACCAGCTATCATGATCATAACGAAAGAACCAAATCAGAGGTCCTTCTGGATCTTTTGAATAGAGGAGAGTCGGTCGCTCTTATCAGCGATGCAGGTACTCCGCTGGTTTCCGATCCCGGATATACGTTGGTGATCAAAGCCGTTGCCGCCGGCATAGAGGTCGTGCCGATTCCCGGGGCGTCATCCATTTTAGCCGCGCTGGTGGTATCGGGTTTTCCTCCTTATCCTTTCAGTTTCGAAGGCTATCCTCCCAAAACCGCGGGGAAACATCTGAAATTTTTCGAAAAGATGGTCGCCGATAATCGAACAATCGTGTTTTTCGAAACCCCGCATCGTATAACCAAAAGCCTCGAGGCCATGTTCAAAGTTCTGGGTGATCGGGAAGTTTTCATCGGACGGGAGCTGACCAAGAAATTCGAGGAGAAAATAAGAGGTCGGGTTAGCGAGGTTATCAAGAACCTCGAACAAAGAAAGCTGAAGGGGGAGATGGTTGTCATTGTCAGGGGGCAATAAAGCCGAGTCAGTCACCTCATGGAGACCGATAGATTTCGCGGTATTGATCTATATTTGCCTGGAACTTATTATCGTCGCGCTCTTCATGGCCGGTCGTCCCGGATGGATAAACCTGATTTTTTTCTATCTTTCCGCCGGTGGGATAGTCCTGTTGATAACTCTAATCCCGGCGAGCGCCGAGAATCCCCTTTGGAAATCAATCAGGATAACATATCCGCTATTTCTAATAATCTTCTTTTACCGCGCCCTGTCACCGCAGTTTTTCCTGATTAACAGCTCTCCGTTGGACAGCGCCGTTCATGCCTTTGAGATGTCCGTATTGGGATTTGATCCCGCCTTTATTCTACAGCCCTACATGGAAATCTGGATTAACGAGCTGATGAGTTTAGGATATCTTTCTTATTATTTCCTGATACCCCTGGCCGCCGCCGCCTTTATCTATCATAAAAAATGGGAGACTCTCGAGAGACTGACATTCGGAGTGATCTTTACGTTCTATTTATCGTATATACTTTTTATTATCTTCCCCGTTGTCGGGCCCAGATTCTATCTGGAAAATTCGTATTATCTGCCGATAATCGGGCCGTTTTTCACTCCCTTTACGCAGTACGTCGTTATGAAGGGAGGGCATTTCGGAGCAGCTATGCCGTCGACTCATTGCGCTGTCGCCCTCGTGATCATATGGATAACGGGGAAAGAGTACGGGAAAACCACCATGCCTGGTATTCTGCTTCTGATTTTGCTTTGCGGTAGTACCGTTTGGGGGAGATATCATTATCTTTCAGACGTCGTTACCGGCCTTTTGACAGGCACATTCGGCCTTTTGGTCACTTTCCGGATTCATAAAACTTGTTTAGCCGGCGGAAACCGCTTACTCTCCGGGGCCGGAGCCCCTCGGGAACCGGTTGATTCGGCGGTTTCAGAAAATTGACCGCGAATTCCTCGGCCTTATATGCCAGGATGGAGATATTACCCGGCTGGGAACCATGTTTTCGCTTGACTCTTGCTTGATTTGGCATATTTTCATGGCACTGGTATGTCTGAGATGAGAATCCTGAGCAAATACTTCATTGACGGCTTTTATTCCGTCGTCAATCCCATAGGGCGGTTTCTGGAATCGGCCAATGTCCATCCTCATGTGGTTACTTTTGCCGGCCTTTTATTTTCCATCTGGTCCGGCCTGCTTTTCTGGAAAGGTTATATCTTCTGGGGAGGCGTCATACTGATTACCGCCGGAGCCTGCGATGTTCTGGACGGCCGTTTGGCCAGGAATACCCAGCGAATCAGCCGGTTCGGAGGGATGCTCGATTCCACTGTCGACAGGTATTCCGAGGTCGCGGTATTTATGGGGCTGGCCGCGTTTTTTCATAACGCCTTTATGGCCGCGGTCATAATCATGGCTATCGCCGGTTCGCTTCTTACTTCCTACGTTCGCGCCAGGGCCGAAGGTTTGGGAGTCGAATGCAAAATCGGCTTGATGCAAAGACCGGAAAGAATTACATTCATATCTACGGGAGCCATCATCGGGTCTTTGTTCGATTTGATCTTCTCCACCCATCAGCCGCTCCTGATATTGGCGCTGATCGGGATAGCGGTTTTGAGCAACATTACCGTGTTGCAGAGAATAAAACTGGTAAATGACTTTTTGAAAAAAGAAGCTGATCAATAGAAAGGAAAAAGTATGGGTAAAGTGAGAGTCGGGATTATAGGGGTAGGTAATTGCGCCTCATCCTTCATACAGGGTGTCGAATATTATAAAAACGCGAAGAACGACGAATTCGTACCCGGACTTATGCATGTCAACCTGGGCGGATACCATATCTCCGATATCGAATTTTCGGTAGCTATCGATATAGACAAAAACAAGGTCGGTAAAGATCTCTCCCAGGCGATTTTCACCAAACCCAACAATACCTTCAAATTCAGCGATGTCCCCAAGCTCGGAATCAAGGTGATACGCGGAATGACCCACGACGGACTGGGGCACTATCTGAAACAGGTGATCGAACCAGCCCCCGGCCCGACCGCTGATATTATCAAGGCTCTAAAGGATACAGGTACCGACGTTGTTGTCAATTATCTCCCGGTCGGTTCGGAAGAAGCCACTAAATGGTATGTAGAGCAGATCCTGGCCGCCGGATGCGGATTCGTAAATTGTATCCCGGTCTTCATCGCCCGTGAACCGTATTGGCAAAACCGTTTCATGCAGCATAATCTGCCGATGATCGGAGATGATATCAAATCGCAGGTCGGCGCCACTATAGTTCACCGTGTGCTGACCCGCCTCTTCCGCGAAAGAGGGGTTAAACTGGAACGCACCAGCCAGCTCAATGTCGGCGGGAATATGGATTTTTACAATATGCTGGAAAGATCGCGGCTGGAATCAAAGAAAATCTCCAAAACCAACGCCGTCACCAGTCAGCTCGATTATGATATTGGCAAAGGCAACGTCTATATCGGGCCGTCGGACTACGTGGAATGGCTCACCGACCGCAAATGGGCGCATATCAGGCTGGAAGGACGGACTTTCGGCGACGTTCCTCTCAACCTGGAATTAAAGCTCGAAGTCTGGGATTCCCCCAACTCGGCAGGTGTGGTTATCGATGCCGTCCGCTGCTGCAAACTGGCCCTGGAAAATAAGATTTCCGGATCGCTTTTCGGACCATCGTCATATTTCATGAAATCCCCGCCCGAGCAGTACAGAGATGATGAAGCTCGCGATAAAACCGATGAATTCATCTCCAAATACGGCAGAATCGTCGATCTCGGAGGCAATGGCAAAGGCAACGGTAACGGCAAGAAGCCTAAGAAAGCCAAAAGCCCCGAAGCCGCGCCGAAATCCAGGGTGAAAATCCCGGCTCCGAAAACGGCGCGAAAGAAATAAATAACACCCCTATTGCTTTTCACGACGGCGGCATACCAATGCCGCCGTTGTTTTATACAGGGAAATAATAAGACAATACCCATGTACCCTGGCGCTTTTCTCTAACCGACTTGGCGATCACGATAACCAGTTGATTCGCAATAGGTTGAGTTGGCGCCTCAGCCGATGAGCCGCCTCAAGGCGGCCATTGTTAATTTTCGTGCGGCGTTTCAAAATAGCATATCGGCTTAAATTTCCTCGGTATTTGTTCGATATCTTTAAGGAACATATTAAGATGAGGGTTGAAAACAATGCAGGACGGCAATCTTCTGCCTACCAGGAAAAATGAGATTTTCCTACTAATTAGCCGCCATAATATTCCGCCTGCCATGTTCGATTGGGAGGAGCGGAAATACAGGACAGCGTCGGTTACCGGACAGATCGGGCCTAACATCAGTTGTTCGGTCCTGCGCTGTGAGAGCGGTTATTATTTCGCCTTTTTGTTCAATGGTATTAACTACGATCCTGAATTTTCTCCCGGACTTAAGAAAAATATCTCCAGAGAATCGCAGAAAATCTGGAATCAGGTGCTGGAATTATTCGAGCAATGGCTTCATAAAATAAAAGGCGAGATGACCGAACCCGATCTCTGGGGAGAGCTTGAAAAGTTCAGGCCGTCTTTCGCGCTGGCGGATAACGACGACAAAGGCGACGGACACTTCCTTTATAAAGAGGTGGAACAGCTGCGTGATATATTGAAGATCGTCGAAGAAAACCTGATTATCGCCTTTAAGCCCGCTCCGCCGGAGCAGGAATACCTGATAAGACAAATAGAGTATCTACTGGATTTTTCCAAGAGCCAAAAAATTTGTCATTGGCGGAATATGTTCATAGGTATCTTTATGGGGCTGGGCATGAAATTCCGGGTCCCGTCCGAAAGAATCCGGGAATACTGGGAAATCATTCTGAACGGTTTCGGGGACAGCGTTTATTTCGTTATGCCCCGGGTCGAGATCGCCGCGGCCGTTTAGGACCGCCGCATCTGTCATCAGACTACGCTCATATCCTCCCAAGGCAATTTTATCACGTTCCGAACATATTATTCTCATAAAACATCTCTTGCCAATCCCTTGAATTCGGTTTAAAATACCGCAATTATATGATGGTATTCGAAAGCAATCTGGGGGATTAATTTTTGGCAAAACTTCTGAACATCGCTCATCGAGGGGCCAGCGCTTACGCTCCGGAAAATACGGTTTTTTCCATGGCGGAGGCTGTTTCGCGTGGAGCCGATATGGTCGAATTCGACCTGCGCCGAACCGCCGATGGAGTTATCGTCCTGATGCATGACCCGGTTCTGAAATCCGAAAAAGGGGAAGAATACCCTGTCTCACATACCGATTACGATATGCTATGCTCTGTTGCCCGGAAGCGGGGATTCGAACTGGCGGCCTTCGAGGAAATCCTGATAGGTTTCGGATCCCGGATCGCTTTCGATATAGAGATCAAGGCCGCCGGCTTCGAACAGGATATACTCCGATTATTATCTGAATATCCTCCGGCTCACCGGCCGGTTTTATCCTCGTTCAAATCAGGAGTGATCAGAAAAATAAGGCGGCTTGACAGCGAAATCTCGACCGGACTTGTCATTGGAAACGACCGTTTCGGTTTCCTGAACCTCGCTGAACGTCCCCTGGTAAAACAGATTATATCGGGGATCGGGGTCCAATCGATTCATCTTCACAGGACAATAGCGTCAGATAACGTGGTGGAGCGGCTCAAACTAATGGGAGTTTCGGTTTTTGTCTGGACTGTTGACGATCCTGACGAAATCCGCAGGTTTATAAGAATGGATGTTCAGGGGATAATTACCAATAAACCCGATCTATTATTCGATATTCGACGGGAGATGGACGCGGCTCTTTCCCCGATTGCGGGGATATCCCCGACAGTAGGGGAGAGTCTTGATACCGCGGTCTGATAATATAGCATGAAGCTCTCGAGAATCGTAATCAAAGTAAAAGACTACAGGAAGAGTTTTGAGTTCTACAAGGATATCCTCGGCTTGAAACTCTCCAGTTCCTGGCAGAGAAAAGACAGCTGGGGAGCTCTTTTTTCCGCCGGAAACGCTATTGTCGAGATTATCTGGTTCCCCGATGGCGATGATTCGCTGGATTGCGGTTATGTCATGGAACGAAAAAAAGTAAGGATCGATTTCGAGGTTCATGATATAGATATCCTCCACAAACGGTTTTCGGATACCGGCCTTGATATCGCCGATATCCCGCATGATGTTCCCTGGGGATTCAGAATATTCACCATTAAAGATCCCGACGGTATCCCGATAACCCTCGCTCAACCCCTGGAGTAAACTATGGCCCGGTTTAAAGTGATACAGATGATAGTGATAATAGCCGTGATCCTGACGTTGGGAACCATAGGTTTTCATTTAGTGGAGCCGAGTTACTCGTTTTTCGATTCTTTCTATATGACAGTCATAACCGTAACCACCATAGGGTACGGCGAGATAAAAACCCTTTCCACCACCGGACGGTTATTCAACCTGGGGCTCATCGCGATAGGATGGATCGGGATCTTCATGGTGGCCAAAATCGGCGGTCAGATGATCGTCGAAGGGCAATTGCTCAAGATATTAGGGAGAAGAAAGATGGATAAAAAACTGTCCTCTATTTCCAAACATTACATTATTTGCGGCTATGGCCGAGTGGGCCGGGTCGTTTGCGACGAGCTGCATAGGCATAAATCCCCCTTTGTTGTCATCGAGCGCGATCCCAATGAGTTGGAGGAGATCAACAAGAAAGGATACGTATATTTTCATGGCGATTGCACCGACGATCAGGCTCTCCTGTCGGCCGGAATCGAAAAGGCCAGGGGTTTGATCAACGCCGTGGCTAATGAGGCCGACGCGGTATACATCACTCTTTCCGCCCGAACACATAATCCCGATCTCTTTATTATGGCTCGAGCCGATTCGCAGTCGGTCGAGCAGAAACTCAGACGGGCGGGCGCCGATCGGGTAATCTCCCCTCATATAGCCGCTGGAACCAGGATGGCCCTGGCTGCCCTGAGACCCAACGTCGTCGATTTCATGAGCATCGAGACTATCGGCCAGAAAGAAGGATTGAGAATAGAGGAAGTCGTGGTATCCAAAAGCTCGATACTGTCCGGAAAATCATTCAAAGAACTTGATGTCCGGGCCAAATACGGATTGAATATTATAGGGCTTAAAAAACTCGACGGCAAGATGATCTATAACCCTCCTGCCAACCAGATACTGGAAAGCGGAGATACTCTTTTCATGGTCGGCGGCGGCAGCGAACTCTCCAAAGTGGACGAGCTTTGCGGCCCATCAAAATAAATAATTTTTAGCCTGGACCGACCTTGACCGATAAACCCTCAAAAATATCCGCCCGCTTCGGTGTCCTGGTTTTGGTTATGGGAGTGTTTTTCGTAAGTTGGGCGGCTGTCTTGATACGCCTTTGCCAATCTGCCCCGACGACTGTCGCCTTTTTCAGAATGTTTTTTTCCACTATTATGGTTGCCCTGGCCATACCTTTTCATCGGGGGAAGTGGTTTGATAAACGATCGGATCTCCTGATCTCTGTACTATCCGGGATCTTTCTCGGAGCTCATTTCTTCCTCTGGATCGCCTCGCTCAAATTTACATCCATTTCTTCATCATTGGTACTGGTAACTACCCAGCCGGTTTTTGTCGCCGTTCTGGGTTATTTCTTTCTCAAAGAAGGGATAGGCAAGCTCGGAATACTGGCCATTATCCTGGCTATTTTCGGCGCCTTCATGGTAGCCGGAGGGGATCTTCAGATCGATGGTATCCACCTGAAAGGGGATATGCTGGCGCTGGGGGGAGCCCTGGCCGCGGGGCTCTATCTTTTTATCGGACGATCAGTACGTCCCAGGGTAGACCTGCTCCCCTATGTTCTGACTGTTTACGCGGTTTCATCATTCACCATTGTAATATTAGGGGCAATCAGCGGCAGTATCGAGATCCCGGTGGTTAAATCGGATTATCTCTGGTTTTTCCTCCTGGCCCTGGGTCCGACCATACTGGGGCATAATTTATATAATTTCTCCCTGCGTCATCTCCCGGCTTTCCCGGTGGGCATGTCCATACTGGGCGAACCGGTATTGGGAACAATCTGGGGAATAATTATATTCAGAGAGCTGCCGATATACTCGACTTATATCGGGGGGTCCATTATTATAGCCGCGGTTGTCATCGTTATGTCTCGTCTTAAAACTGAACCGCGGGCGGTGCCGTCATGAGCAGAGGTCTGTTTATTACCTTCGAAGGGTTGGATAAGGTCGGGAAATCGACTCAGGTCGAGAAACTCGCCGAGTACCTGACGGGCAAAAATTTAAAGCCGGTTATCATTCGGGAGCCCGGTTCCACCGAGTTATCGGAGAAAATCAGAAATATCCTGCTGGATAAAACCAACGCCGGCAAAATCACGCCTATGGCCGAGTTTATGCTCTATTCTGCCGCGCGGGCGCAGCTGGTTATGGATATTATCAGGCCGGCCATATCCGAGGGAAAAGTGATTATTTGCGATCGATATTATGACTCATCCGTCGCTTACCAGGGTTACGGACGAGGACTTGATATCGGCTTTATCGATCATGTCAATCGGGGAGTGTCCGATAATATCGCGCCCGATCTGACCATTCTTTTAGCCGCCGATCATGATAAAATGAAATCCGATAATAATTTCCGACGGTTCGAGCCAGGCCCCGGCGATGATCGTCTGGAACGTGAATCGAACGAATTCAAAGCCAGGGTGCAGACCGGCTTCCTGAAAATCGCCGAGAAAAACCCTGAACGATTTCTCGTGGTTGACGGGTTTGAGAGCATAGAAAAAATCTCCGGTATAATTATCGCGCAGGTGGATCGATTGCTGAAAGATCGCGGCTGATTAATTTCCTGAAAAAACGCTTGCCGGAATATCGCTCAAAAAAATATCGGCTCTATAACCTGGTCGCAAGTCTCCATAGGTATTACGATGTGCCCCGGATTGTCGAAGTAAAGGTAAAGCGCTGACCTTCTTTAAATCATATGGTAACCTTTGTTTATTCTCCGATTTATCGCATGAACTCAAATTAACTTGAATAATTCCGGCCCGCCGCTTATTTTAAGTCAGGAGTAAAGGTTATGCCGGCAAATCTCCCGCCACAATATTACGAACTCGAAAGAGAATTTAAAAAAGAATCGGATCCCAACGAGAAGCTGCGTCTGGCCAAAGAGCTGCTGGCCATGATGCCCAAGCATAAAGGAACCGATAAGCTTCAAGCTGATCTCAAGGCTAAAATCGCCAAACTAAGGCAGCAGATTGAGGGAGGCGGGCAGAAGCATGGCGCCCGCGTCGCCGATGCTCACGATCATATTCCGAAAGAAGGCGCCGCCCAGGTCATCCTCATAGGCCCTCCCAATTCCGGCAAGTCGAGCCTGGTCGATGTCCTAACCAACTCCAGGCCGCTGATCGGAGATTACCCTTACACCACACGCGAACCGTTAACCGGCATGACCGAATTCGAAACTGTCCATATTCAGCTTATCGATACCCCGCCTATTTCTGACGACTATTTCGAATCATACATGCCCGGGTTAATCAGGCAGGCCGATATTGTCGCTCTGATCGCGGATACTTCCTGCCCGGCTTTCGATATCCCTCTAAGAACAATTCACCAAAAACTCGAAGAAAAGCGAATTATCCTGACCGAATCGATTCCACAGCAAATCGATGATCCACGATTTGCTTATAAGAAGACCATCATCGCGGCTCATAAGTGTTTCGAGGAAAACTCTGCCGAATGTATCAAGCAGCTGAAAAAACTTTATCCCGATTTTATCATAGTTCCCACATCCATATTGGATGATAATTCTCTGCGCGTGTTTTTGGCCGCCATCTTCAAATCATTGGGGGTTATAAGGATATACACCAAACGGGTCGGCCATGAGCCCGATTTTATCGATCCTATTATCCTGCCTGCGGGCGGTAATGTCGAGGATGCCGCCAAAACCCTGCATAAAGATTTCGCCAGCAAACTCCAGTTCGCCAAAGTTTGGGGTGATGGCAAATTCGAGGGGCAGCGGGTGAAAAATAACTTCGTTCTTTCGGACAAAGATGTTATAGAGTTCCATATTTAGCGGTGTTTTAGGTCGCGATTATCCAAATATCTGACTTTTCCATAGCTTTTCAGGATATATGGCATATCTTGATTTCTCTTCTTACCTGCAAGGATGGAAGGTTGCTAAAATGGGAGAATTAAATAATTTACACGGTGAAATAGCGGCCTTGATAACGTCGTTTTGCTGGGCGCTTACATCCGTTTTCTTCACAATCAGCAGCTCCAGGATCGGATCGGCCAATGTAAACAGGCTGAGATTGGCCATAGCGGCGTTATTTTTGAGTTCCACCCATTATTTTGTTACAGGCAGTCTGATACCTGTTAATGTGCCATTGGAGCGTTGGCTATGGCTGGGGACCTCCGGCATCGTCGGGTTTGTCATCGGTGACGCCATGTTATTCGAGGCTTTCGTGGTAGTCGGCGCCAGAATCTCCATGCTTCTGATGGCTTTGGTACCCATAATCAGCGCCCTGTTTGCCTGGATCTTTCTGGGCGAGATATTGAGTGCCATTGAGGTATCCGCCGTAATTACGACAGTAGGAGGTATCGTCTGGGTAGTGGCCGATAAGAATAAAGATAAAAACTGGGTTAAGGGTCAACGGCTTGTATGGGGAATCTTTCTCGGTGTTGGAGCCGCGCTCGGTCAGACTTTCGGACTAATTCTGTCCAAAAAAGGCCTGGAAGGTGGATTTCCGGCGCTATCCGGTAACGTTATCAGAGTTCTCACCGCTGTCGTTGTTATCTGGCTCATGACGGCGCTAACGGGAAAAATCAAAACCTCATTTCGGAGCCTGAAAAACAAATTAGCCCTCCGCTCTCTTTTGGCCGGCTCATTTTTCGGTCCATTCGTAGGAGTATGGCTTTCGTTGATAGCCATTAAGTACGCCAGAATAGGCATCGCCTCGACCCTCATGTCCCTTACGCCTATTATATTGATTCCGATAGCTCACTATTTTTTTAAGGACCGGGTTACATTTGGCGCGGTATTGGGTACCGTCATTGCGGTAATAGGAGTATCCATCCTGGTTTTAGCTCCAACCGGTTGAAATTAATAATCCAATTATCTTTCGATTGTCATAAAAAAAGGCTCCCGTAAGGGTAAAACCTCATACGGAAGCCCCAAATCTGGCGTCCCCAAGGGGATTCGAACCCCTGTCGCCGCCGTGAAAGGGCGGTGTCCTAGGCCAGACTAGACGATGGGGACAAAGCCGCTTGCGAATATAGCAAACAGAACGGTGTTGTCAATTATTTTGTTCCAGCTTTCATATTGACCCATGCTTTGGTAGAGGTTTGATCCCGGTCAGTTTTTCGATTGCCGGAACCAGTTCTTTTTCCAGAACCTCTTCGAAATCGTCCCAGGTCGGGAGTTTCACGGCTCGCTTTAGATTTTCCTCACTCATATCGGCCCGGAGTTGCGGATTTTCGATCAAGCGCCTGATAGCGTCGGCCAAGGCTCTGGAATTGCCAGGGGGGACAAGTATGCCATTGACCCCGTCTTCTATCAGCTCCGGGATAGCTCCCACATCGGAGGCCACAATCGGCAGCCCGGCGGCGATAGCCTCGGCCAACGCGATACCATAGCCTTCAAATAATGACGGCATAATGAATAATTTGCTGCGCCTGAATAGAGCGTCCATCTTGTCAGGCTCTACAAATCCCAGGAAACGAACCTTATCCTGAAGATTTTCTTTAATTACAGTTCTTTTGACAATAATAAAATAAGCATCAGACTCCATAAATGGACCCGCAATATTCAGGTTTATATCTAAATCACTTAGAAGCGATATGGCCTCGACCGCAAAAATCGTACCTTTAACTTTATTGCAGGCACCAACGTATAAAATATCAAAACTATCCGATTTATTATCAATATTAAAAGCAATAGAGGGTGATATTTTGAAATTGACTCTTATCCCGGGTCGTGCTAATACGATCTTCGTTTTGTCACTCGTGATCTTTTCACCATACCTAACTAAATAAGTACTGTTCGCGATAATAACATCGGCGCATTGCAAAATACTATTTTCGCACCAGCGGATTAAATGCTTCAAGATGGTAATTTTATAACGATATTTTAATCTCATGCCCTGTAAAATGACTATCACGGTTTTCCTGTTCCTCTTCATCCACAGAACAGCGAGAAAATTACGACATCCTGAATATATGTCAACTACAATTATGTCGGGCCGTTTTTCTCTTACAATATTCAAGGCAAAGCGGATATTTCTAAAAAGGCCTCTAAGATTCTTTGGCCTTTCGGCAATACAATCAGGAAAAACATCTTTGTAACTCCTTTTCAGGAAGCCATGAAACATCTGCTGGTAATATTCGCCTCCGGTTAAACGTCCAGCGAAGTACTCCATAAATAATATCATTTTAGGTTCTTCCGCCAAAAACACGAAGTTTCGATTTAAAAATATCCAATAAACGTAAATATTCGGGGAGCTTTAGGATATACGCTAGTAGCAGGTAAATGCCGATCCCGGCAACCGCGAATACGGTCAATCGGAAAAAGCCGAAAGTCAGCGTGGATTCCGGTGTCGTGGGCCATAGATATTTCAATAATATCCACGCTGTCGAGACGAAAGCGATATTGAAAATCATCTTTCCGAGAGAAGCGTTGAATAGTTCCTTGAAAGGCAGATTAAATACGCTGCGCATATCTATGGTAATTAAGATTGAACCGAGAATCCAAGTTATAGATGTCGAAGCGGCCAAGCCTGCGTGTCCAAAATCACGGATAAGGAAAACGCATCCGAAATATTTTACTAGAAGTAGAATAATAAGAATCATACCTAATCTAAACAGCTTTCTCTGGCCATAATAGAATCTCATCTGAAATGTAAATATCGAAAAAGAAACAAGGCCTATCATGTAGATGAATAGAGGTGTGGAAGTGAGTGCCAGCGAAGTCGAATCGAAGGCGCCTCTTTGAAGTGCCACCCTGGTTATATCTTCTGAAAACAAAAGAACGCCTGATACTATTACTCCGGTTACAAATATAATCAAGTAAAGGCTTTCCTTGTATAGGCTTGCAAGGCCGGCATTATTCTTTTCGGCGGATAGTTCGGCGATCCATGGAAAAGCGGCGACATTAAATCCGGCGCTTAGAATACCGGCCGGAACTTGAAAGATCGCGGTTGCGTATTTTAATGCGGAAATCGGACCTGGCCCGAGATGGCGGACCGCAAACATCCGATCGATCAGAGGATAAATAATAGAAATACTCTCTATGGCGTTAATTATGAGAAAATTATACAATAGCGAAGCCGCGAATGATCTATTATAGGAAATGGAAAATCCCGACGATACTATTCTGATGGAATATACTAATGCAATGAGGCAAAGGACAAAGGATCCGATAAACCAAGCGTATGCCAAAGCCAAGATGTTGTATTTATCATATAAAGTTACGAGAAAGCCAATAAGAATGATATTTAATATAATGTAGGATATAGATGGGATGATAAAATGCTTCTTAAAGTAGAGCCACGCGATACAGTATGCTTCGATTCCGCGGAATAAAACAAACCATGACAATATTCCAAAAATATGAATAGAGAGATTGCGAATATTTCCCGTCATTCCGGGATTCAATTCTGATATAAGCTGTTCTCTGAATAGGAAAAGCAATACGGATATAGTTAGAAATAGTATTAAATAGGTATAAAGGCCGGTGTAAAATAAGGTAGTATGACTGTTTTCGGAGTCTTTGAGGTGTTTAGCTAATTGCGGTATTAAGGCTGCGGAGGAGGATACGAATAATATCATACCCATTATTTCGGGAATGGTAAAGGCTACGATAAACGTGTCGAGTATTTCAGATGTCCCGAAATAATTAGCGATTAGGGCTTCGCGAATATAACCGAGAAAGCGACTAAGTACGTTCGCCCCAACCGTTATGACCGATGCCGCTACCAATGATTGCTTGACGAACTTCATTTTGGTTGTATTTGTCCCGAATTAAAGGAAAGGGTTATCATCGATGTCCTTTCATACGCTTTTACGCCAGCCCGCGTAAAAAATATCCGACCAAATATGCCCCGAAAGCCGCCGCCCCGCCCACTATCAGCATCTCGATCCCCGATTTCCACCAGCTGGTCTGGGTTACCATAACCCGCAATGACCCGACCGCGAAAAGAGCCAGGCCGGTTAATATTACCGACATGATGAACGTATGATCGGCAAAACCGGTTACCAGCAAAGATATTACAAAAAAAATAAGAGGAATGAATCCGGCGATAATAAATGATATGAACGTAGAAAGACCGTTAAAGAACGGATGGCTGTTCTCCTCCAATATTCCTAACTCCTCCTGCATCATGGTCTCGACCCAGATATCCTTATTCGATGTTATTATCGCGACCGCGCGTTCCAGATCCATTCCGGTAAATCCCTTCCGGCGGTATATCTCGCGGATCTCCTCGATCTCCCCCTCAGGATAATTCTCCACCTCCCAAAGTTCTCTATCTCTTTCACTTTTCTCATACTCTCGCTTCGATTTGGTAGAAAGATAGCTTCCCACTCCCATCGACAGCCCGTCGCCGATAAGATTGGCGAATCCCAATATCAACACAATCCCAGAAGAGAGGCTGGCGCCTTCAACGCCGGCCACAACCGCGAAAGTCGTCACGATACCGTCCAACGCCCCATAAACCGCCTCCCCGATATAAGCTCCGGTCCCGGTCTTATGTTCCTCGAACGCTTTCTTGATACGGTCATGGGAATGAGCTTTTTTGGAGGCTTCGATATCCCCGCTCCTAAATGCCTCGATAGCTTCCAAAATCCTCTTGCTGATTGACACCGCTCGCTCTTCCTCCGAAAATTATCGAATTAGTCAGTTCTTCAAACGGCTTATAATGATATAATCGATGCCATAACGCAATGAAAATTATCATCTTGAAATTGCCGGCCCAAACAGGTAAACTAATATCCATGGAAGAGCATTTAAGTTTGACTGCCGATTTAGATCGGAAATTTATGTCAGAAGCGATAAAAGAAGCCGCTATAGCCATGAAAGCCGACGAGGTGCCTGTTGGTTGTGTTATCGTCCATGATGGCATAAT
>JAHEDG010000040.1 GCA_024641335.1 Candidatus Zixiibacteriota bacterium | reverse complement strand
CTCTCGAATCTCCTGCCCGGCTATTATAATGTCAGGGCTTATCATCGCGATTACGCTCCCAATGTTTATCCCGATTCAGTCGGGGTGGCTAACGATCAGGACGTTATCGGTATCGATATCGTCCTTGCTCCATATCAGACAGATTTCGACGGCTTCATCAGCGGAACCGTCACCGACGATTCGACCGGCGATCCGATTGCCAACGCCAGAGTAATGCTGATGGGTCGCGATGGCGGTCCGTATCACAGACATTGGTTTGTCCGCAGAACCTTTACGGACAGCACCGGAGCTTACATCTTCCAGGAACTTCCCGATGTTGAGTTGCGGGTCTTCGCGGACGCGGAAGGATATATGGGCGAGTTTTACGATAACGTAAATCGTTATTGGGAAGCTACTCCCGTTACTCCCGACGCCGAAAATATCAATTTCGCTCTGACTCAGGGCGGATGGGGCATAAGATCGATCTACGGTCAGATACAGCTGCCTGACGGAGCAATGGTCGACGGCGCTATTGCCTACGCCACTCTGGACGGACAAATTGTCGGAGTGACATCGGCGGACGAATCAGGATTCTATGATTTCGCCAACCTGGAACCGGGCGCTTATGAAATTTCGGCATTCAGCCTTTACGGCGAAGGGGAATTCGGCAATCCTATAAGCCTTGAATTCGAGGATTACGGAAACGCCGACATCGAGATCATCACCACTTCTGTCGATGACGGCAACGCTCAGCTGCCGACATCGGCGATGCTCGATCAAAACTACCCGAATCCTTTCAATGCCGGAACGTTGATTTCCTTTGCCCTGCCTTCGGGACAGAATGTCGAACTGACAATCTATAACCTGACAGGTCAGAAAGTAATCAGTTTGGCCGACGGTTTCTATCAGGCCGGCAAACATGAGCTGACCTGGAACGGCAATGATTCGTTCGGCAAACCGGCAGCATCCGGGATCTATTACTACAACCTGAAAACAGATGATAATTCCGAAACCAGAAGAATGACTCTTCTGAAATAAAGACGGGATAATCCTGATTTTAAAAGCCCCGGGGTAACCGGGGCTTTTTTTATAATATTATTTTAGAGCGGGTCACTTGCCGTTATACTCGAGTTTGCCTTTTTCGTAAGCTTTTAAGCAGGCTTCCACCACTTCGGGATGAAACTGAGTGCCGGCATTTCTTCTAACTTCATCAATGGCTTTGGCCATGGAGCGTCCTTTACGATACGGCCGATCCGAGGTGATAGCGTCAATAGTATCGACGACCGCCAGGAGCCGTCCGGGATAAGGTATCTCATCACCTTCGAGCCCGAAAGGATATCCTTTGCCATCATGTCGTTCGTGATGCGACAGGATATACGGCAGGGCCTGTCTTAGGAATGAAATCGATTCCACCATCCGGGCTCCCTGTTCGGGATGCTGTCTCATTATTTCGAATTCTTCTTTGGTAAGCGGACCGGGCTTATTTAATATAGCGTCGGGAACCGCAATCTTGCCGATATCGTGCAGAATACCGCCGATTTTCAAATCGCCCAATTTAGATTCATCCCATCCCAGTTCTTCTGCCAGAATACAGGAAAGCACGTACACTCTTTCCGTATGTCCTCTGGTATAGGAATCCCGCGCTTCGATAGCCGTGGCCAGGGCTTCCACCGTGGCGACATAGGTATCTTTGAGGTCCTCGTAGAGGTTAGAATTTTCTATCGCCCCGGCCGCTTTTGAGGCTAATAAACCCAGACCGGTCAATTGTCCATGTGTGAAAGGATGAGGGTTTTTTATTCGGATAACTATCAATGTCCCGGTAATCTGTCCTTTGGCTTTCAGAGGCTGGCAGAGGGATGATTTCACCCCTAACTCTTCGGACGAGTAATCGAGGTCGGGATCGTTATATATCGATGGTTCCCCGGTGGCGGTTGTGTATTGCGAGATTTCCAAACAGTGATCAAATATTAGATCTTTTATGGATTTATCATAAATGCCGGTCGATGCTTTCAGGGCCAGCTGTTTGCTCGTCTTATCGACAAAATACAAACAAGCCACATCCGACTCGAATTCCTTTGCCGAACTATCCAGGATCAGTTTCAGCAGTTCGTCTAATTCGATAGCGGTACCCATTGCCTGGGAAATTCTGTAAAAGGACATCATTTCCCTTAGCTGGATGTTTTCCCTTTCGAGTCTTATTTTTTCTTCGGCTTTATTCAGGGCCATTTTCAGGGTTTCCATGCCGAACGGTTTGGCCAGATAATCGTAGGCCCCCTGTTTCATCAACCCTATGGCCTCCTGGATCGCCGGACGTCCAGTCATAATTATTGTTTTGCAATCAGGATGGATGCGGGCCGCTTCCTTAAGGATATCCGCACCCGAACCATCGCCCAGGATCAGGTCGGTCAATACTATATTAATATTTTCTCGACTTAGTATGCTTCTGGCTTCGGCAAGAGAATAGGCGGTAAGGAGACGGTAATTTTCTCCTTCAAGCATTTCCCGGAGGACGGCCATAACATTCGGCTCATCGTCAACTACCAGGACAATCGTACCTTCTTTTATTTGGTCGGTGAATTGTTCGGTTTTTACAATCAAACTGCACCCTTTCCGGCTTACAGGATTTATCGGCGTAAATATGATAATGTAAGCGGGGCAGAGGTAAATTTTACCGAGTATAGCATTTTGAAAGGTTCGATAAGAAACAGTATGATACTTAATCAAAAAAGACAGAGGGAAAAGGAAACAGGCCTATTTCAATATTAAACAAAAATACTACTGGGCGGTCTTGCGCCTGAAAGCGGCCATCTGCCGATGCGCCATATAGGAACTTCGAACAAGGGGTCCTGACTCTATGAATTTCATGCCCAACGCCTCTCCCCGCTCCTTAAGAGTCTGAAATCGCTCTGGGGAATAATATTCGGTTACAGGCAAATGCCAATCCGACGGCCTTAAATACTGGCCGATAGTCATAATCTGGCATCCGTGCCGGACAGCGTCGTCGATAACTTCCAGTATTTCGTCCTCGGTCTCCCCGAATCCGACCATGAGGCCCGATTTTACCGCTATATCGCTCCGCAGTTGGGACGCGGCTTTCAGAATATCCAGGGAGCGCTGATAGACCGCCTTCGGACGGACTTTGCCATAAAGCCGGGGAACTGTCTCCAGGTTATGAGCCAGCGCGTCCGGGTTGGCGTCAAGAATGGTTTCCAGGGCATCCACGTCCCCCATCAGATCGGGAATCAATAACTCCACACCGCAGGACGGTATTTTGCTTTTAATCAATCTGGTAGTTTCGGCGAAAATAGCCGCTCCGCCATCCGAGAGATCGTCCCGGGTAACCGAGGTGATGACCGAAAAACGCATATTCAGCCTGGCGCAGGCTTCGGCGACTCTCATAGGTTCGCTAAGATCATAATCGGTCGGTTTTCCTTTTTTGACATTACAGAAACGGCATCCGCGAGTACATATATCGCCAAGTATTATAAAAGTGGCCGTGCGCGCCGAGAAACATTCACCGATATTCGGACAGGTTGCCTCCTGGCAAACTGTGTGGAGATTCATCTCCGATATGAGATCCTTGACCTCCCGGTAAGTCTCATCGAATTGAGGTTTAATCTTGAGCCAGTGAGGTTTTCGTTCTTTATTATTTTCCCTTATTCTCAGCAATGCTGTTCTCCCTGATGATTAATCGTCCCATGCTTCGATATACTTATCCGCCGCTACGGCCGCGGTTGTACCGTCGCCGACCGCGTTGGTGATCTGTTTGCATAACTGTTTGCGAACGTCGCCTATGGCCCAGATCCCTTTTTGATTGGTTTCCATATTCTGATCGGTGATAATATATCCCATATCGTCGGTGTTGATTTTATCCCGGAATATTTTGGAATTGGGTACAAACCCGATGAACGGGAATACCGCGCCAACCGCCAGGTCTTTGGTTTCACCGGTTTTCACGTTCTTAATAGTAATAGATTCGACCCGCTCGGCGCCGTTGATTTTTACCGGAACGCTATCCCAGATAAATTCAATTTTATCGTTCTTGAACGCTCTGTCCTGGATCACCTTTTGGGCCCGGAGTTGATCCCGGCGGTGAATAATATATACTTTGATACCGAACTTGGTGAGAAATATCCCTTCCTCAACCGCCGCGTCTCCCCCGCCGACTACGGCAATCACCTGCCCTTTGAAAAAGGCTCCGTCGCAGATAGCGCAGTACGATACTCCTTTGCCGCTCAATTCCTTTTCTCCCGGCACCCCCAAAAGACGTGGCTGCCCGCCTGTGGATACGATGACCGCTTTGGCTTTGTATTCGTCAAAATCCCCTTTGAGAATCTTATACCGACCGTCGGTATAAATCTCGGTGACGTTATCGCTGATAATATCCAGGCCGAATTTGCGGGCGTGTTTTTCCATTTTCATGGCCAATTCCGCGCCGCCGATCATTTCGAATCCCGGATAATCCTCAACTTCTTCGGTATTGGCGATCTGTCCGCCGGGCATCATTTTCTCGACACAAACCGTTTTCAGGTTGGCTCTGGAAGAATAGAGTCCGGCCGTCAATCCTCCCGGACCGGCTCCGACTATTACCACATCAAACTCACGCATCGTAAATCTCCCTTGTTCTATCTAAAAATCAATACCTTTTTGGGCCATTATCCCTTTCTGAAAAGGATGCTTTATCTCACGCATTTCGGTAACCAGATCGGCTCTTTCCATAATTTCTTTTTTGGCATTGCGGCCGGTCAAAACCAGATCCAGAAGTTCCGGCTTATCGTCGATCAGGGCAAGTACGTCACCGACCCGAATAAGATCCAGATGAATAGCTACATTGATCTCGTCGAGGATGACAATATTGTATTTTCCGTCGGTGATTTTCTCCCGGCAAAAGTTCAGGGCCTCTTCGGCGGCCTTGATATGCTCGCTTTTATCAAGTTTATCATCTATGATACCGACGAATCCCAACCCTTTTTGATAAAGCTCGACATTCGGGGCAAGACGTTTTATACCATCGAGTTCACCGTATTTCCAACTACCCTTGATAAACTGGATGACGCAAACTTTTTCGTCGTAGCCAACGGCCCTGACACAAAGCCCGAGGGCAGCAGTAGTTTTGCCTTTGCCGTCTCCGGTGTAGACAATAACCAGTCCTTTTTCCTCGAATTTCTTCTCAATCATCCTATTTCCCTATTGATCCCGGGCAAAACGCGCCGGGATTTTTATTAACACAATATTATATCCAACGGTTCCGATATTCACAAGCACAATGATATTCGGGCCTGCGGCCGCAACCTACGAGACATGATACGCGCAATTGTTGATATGACTTCTTTTCTGAAATAAAAAAAGGGCTGACCTGCGACCAGCCCTGATGGTATTTTCCAAATATCGTTATTCCAGGCCGAAATACTCTATATTCGCCTGGGCTATCTGACGGACCTTTTCAAGTTCATCTTTAGCGGTATCGGTAAAGAGATGCTTGAACCGTCCCTGCAGCTTCAGGTAATCCTCGACCGGACGTCTATCTTTGCCGATTTTACGCGTTCGTGTAACCTTATTGTACTGCATCTCCACTATTGGGAAAAGGCCGGTCGAGACAGCTAATTTGGCCACTTCAATAGTCAACTCCGATTTATGAATCCAGCCCAGCGGACAGGGAACATGAACCTGGAGGAACTTGGCTCCCGGAATTTTCAACGCCTTTTTGACTTTCATCATCAAATCCTGCGGATAGGCTACTGTGGCCGTAGCGGCATAGGGTATATTATGCGCGGCACAGATCCCCAACAGGTTTTTCTTTTGATGTTGATTGCCGAAACTCTCCGTGCCCGACGGCGATGTGGAGGTGCGAGCGTTATACGGTGTCAGTCCGGAACGCTGTACTCCGGTATTCATATAAGCTTCGTTGTCGTAGCAAACATACAGCACGTTCTGGTTTCGTTCGAGAAGCCCTGAAAGGCATCCCAAGCCGATATCGGCGGTGCCGCCGTCGCCACCCTGGGCGATGACGTTTATATCATGTTTACCTTTATTCCGCAAGGCCGCTTCGATCCCGGCGGCGACCGCGGCGGAATTTTCGAACAGGGAGTGAATCCAGGGCATTCTCCAGGCGGTTTGCGGGAAAGCGGTCGAGAACACTTCCAGGCAGCCTGTCGATGTGGCTACGATGGTATTCGGCCCGGCGGCGTCCATAACCAGTTTGGCGCCCAGGGCCTCACCACATCCGGCGCAGGCCCGATGGCCGCAGGTTAGCAGCGATTCTTCAACCGGCGGTTTCTGTTTTTTTGTTTTTGTCGATTCAGTCATTTATCTATCCTCCAGTTCCCGCGGATTCGCGGGATAAGACCGGCTATCTATAACGTCACCAGGCTACCCTTAGGGGCAACCTCAGGACGCAGATCAACGAACTCGTTTGAAATTTCTTTGCCTTTCGAGACTTCATACAACTTAATAAGACTCTTGGGCGGAATATCGCGTCCTCCCAATCCCAGTACGAAGCCCAAGACTTTCGGCTGATGTTTCTGGCCGTAGAAAGTCGATCTCAACTCCTCCTGGAGCACTCCCCCCAGGCCGAAGGATATAGCTTTCTCTAAAACCAGAAGCTCTTTTACGTGACCGCAAACCTCGCGGATCTTTTCCTTTGGGAACGGCCTGAATGATCTGATCTTCAATATCCCGACCTTCTCCCCTCTGGCTCTGAGATCATCGACCACGTCTTTCAACGTGCCTATGATCGATCCCATGGCGACAAAAACTCTCTCGGCGTCGTCCATACGGTAGGTATCTATCAGGCCGCCGTGGTAACGGCCGAATTTGCCTTTGTATTCATCAGCTATTTTCTCGATCAAGGCTTTGGCGTCTTCCTGGGTCTCCTGCAGTTTGTAGCGGGTTTCCATGTACCATTGAGGCTCCGCGAGGTTGCCGAAAGTCAACGGATTTTCGACGTTAAGATATTCTTCGGGTTTGTAGGGTGGAAGAAACTCGTCGACTTCTTTCTGACTCGGAATATCGACTGTCTCGACGGCATGGGTAAGAATGAAACCGTCCATATTGATCATCACCGGAAGCATAATCTCGGGGTTCTCGCCGATTTTATATGCTTGAGGATGCATATCCGCGGCTTCCTGATTGTCTTCGGCAAAGAGCATAATCCAGCCGGAATCGCGCATGACCATAGCGTCGGAATGATCGTTCCAGATACTGATGGGAGCAGAAATAGCCCTGTTGGCCACTGTAATCACAACCGGCAATCTCATGCCGGCCATATTGAAAAGCACTTCGCCCATGAGGAGCAGGCCCTGCGACGTAGTAGCCGAATAGGCCCTGGCTCCGGCGGCCTGGGCGCCCAACACTACTGAGGCGGCTCCGAATTCCGATTCGACATTGATAAACTCGCCCGAAAGCTCACCGTCAGCTTTAAACTGCGATAAATCTTCGACAATATGAGTCTGGGGAGTTATAGGATACGCCGCTATCACGTTAGGCCGACACCTCATTACCATATAGGCCACGCCCATCGACCCTTCAATCATCATCTTCATACTACTTCACCTCCAGAACCATATCTATATCGTCCACCGGGCATTCGTGCGCGCAAATCCCGCAGCCTTTGCAAAAATCCAGATCTGCGTCATACTTAAAATCCCCGCCGCTTACGCAGGAATCGGGGCAGACAATTACGCATATCCGGCAATCGTTGCAGGTATCATGCTTAAAGACCGGCCTGGAAGTGCGCCATGATCCGGTTTTATATTCTTTCGAGGACCCGGGTTTGGTGGTTATTTGAATAGGCTTAGACATTGACCACCTCCCCGGCCAGTTCGAACGCTTTCTGGGCCGCCTGAACGTTCTTCTGCCCGATCAAACCGGGAAATCTCTCCTCAATCGCTTTTTTTACGCCATCGAAGGAAATCAATCCGGTAACGGCGGCAAAATAGCCGAGCAGGGTCGTATTTTGTACCGGCCGGCCTATTATTTCCATGGCTATTTTCGTAGCCGGTATTGTCAAGACCCGGCCGTCGATTTTAAGACCAAGTTCCTCGGGTTTCCGTTCAGAATCGACAATAACCAATCCGCCGGATTTCAAACCGCTGGTGACATCGATCATGCTTATCAGGGTGGAATCCTGAACTATAAGATAATCCGGTTCATGAATCTGATTTCTGGCCCTGATCGGCTTATCTGATATTTTGACGAATGACTGCACCGGAGCTCCCATCCGCTCTGAACCGAAAGAAGGGAAAGCCAACGCGAACATACCGTCGGCAAACGCGGCCTGGCCGATAATTTCCGCGGCCGTGACCACACCCTGTCCGCCTCTTCCGTGCAGACGAATTTCTTTCACAATTTCCTCCTTCTAATCTATGTCGAAGGCCAATGGCCTCGACTAACCGCTGGTATCTATTTCGACCCGTCCGGGAAACACTTAAGACCGGTTATGGGCTTTGATCTTATTTATCTATTTTGGGGTAGGTTATCGCACCCTGCCCCTGATACTTACCTTTCTTATCGGCATAAGAGACCTCGCAGATTTCAAGAGCTTCAAAAAATAAAACCTGGGCGATCCCCTCGTTAGCGTAAACCTTTGCAGGAACCGGCGAAGTGTTTGATATAGACATAGTTACGAACCCTTCCCATTCCGGTTCAAAAGGAGTGACATTGACAATCACACCGCATCGGGCATATGTGGATTTGCCAAAACAGACAGTCAGGATATTCCGGGGAATCCTGAAATATTCCACTGTCTTGGCCAATATGTAGGAATTCGCCGGGATAACACAAACATCCCCTTTGAAATCCACAAAGTTGTTCTCGTTTAGTCTCTTAGGGTCGATAATGTTGGATTCGGAAGGTTGGAGTATCTTGAATTCATCGGATACCCTGATATCATAACCGTAGGAGGAAACACCGAACGAAACCACGCCTTCTCGAACCTGTTTTTCCGCGAACGGCTCGATCATTTTATGATCAATGGCCATTTTGCGAATCCAACTGTCCGGTTTTATTGCCAAATATCCTCCAAGGTGCGGCTCTGATATTACCTCTATATCGCCCAAATAACTTAACTTTCGTCCGGTTAAGTGTCAACTCTTATTTGCATGCTATGTTAATCATTTCACAATATCGAAAGAAGCGATTTGGAAATGGAACGCGACTTCTATCGAGAAACAATATTCTATATAATTGGCCGAAGCTTACGAGTAGTATCCGGAGCTCGTTTTGGACGGTTAATCCAGTTTACATCCTGGATACTGTTTTAGCGATATCTGACCACCAGTTGGGGTGAGCGGTATCGTCTTTTAGGAAACGGCAGATCGCTGTCTGAACCCGGCCGTCGTTCAGAAAAAAGCCATGCGTGGCGCCGTCATACCAGACACTCTTAACAGCCAGAGTCAGGATGGATTTGCTGAAACAGGTGGCGCTTTTCAGCGGTACTGTGCCATCTCCTTTTTTGGTGATGTTCTTTTTATCGAAATCAAAGAAGTTCGTAGTTTTACCGTCCGGGCCAACGGCCTTCACCTCTATGCTCTGCCGAGTTTTCTCGCCGTCACCCGCAACCACTAAGATTTTCTTTTGTACATCGGGAGGTAATCGATCCAGCGGTATCATGGCAGGATCATTGATATCATAAAATTTCTTAAGGCCGTCGATCCTGTTTTTCATCAAATCGGTGACCGCGGGATCGTCCTTTTTTTCGACAACGTTGCTTTGCCAGTTTTGATATTCGAGGATATCGATATCCTGGCCGTCGGCTTCGCTGACTATGGCTCCCTGGTATGTAGGGCACAATTCATAGACCGACGGGAACGTTCGGGCGATCTTCCTGAAACTGTCGTCAGAATTGAAGAGGGGAAACGGTATTCCCCCTTCCCCTTTTATCAGTGCTATCATCGCCCCTACAGCCCCCTTGAACGGACAGACAGTTAAGACGGCTTTGTTGATAAGATCGTATTTGCCGTTCAGCTTTTTCAGGTAACAGGAAAATACCACTCCCCCCATGCTGTGAGTCACGAAATTGAAATTATCGACACCCAGCTTGCCTTTGAGATGGTCCACATATTTTTCCAATACGTTGGCGACATCCCGGCAGGACCTGCGCCAATCGTAGGCGAAGATATATACATGGCACCCTAATTTGCGCCGCAGTTCCCTGACAATTTGAGCGTAAGCCAGATCCTCCACGTCACTCCGTTCGATCAAGGCGCCCGGTATTAAATCGAAACGGGGATCGAGATTGAGCTGCAGATCGAATATCGACTCGTATTTGCTCTGAATTCCCGACCAGATCATATCGAATGATAGCGTGTTGGAGTTAACCAGCGTGGTTCCCTTGACTCCGGGAATCAAAATTGTCGCTGTTGACATATCTGCCCCCTGTCCCAAGACTTGGAAATCTTGAGGAATAGTTATGAAATTGCCGGATCAGTTCGATGTCCGATTCAATGTTTGAATAATATAGCTATCCGAAAGCGATAATTAAAAGAGTTATTTTAGACTAAAATTAAGAAAACGCTGAAAAGTCCGGCCGAAAGCGAGAGGGTCCGATCATAATGTGATTAATAAGCGAATCGACGGCGCAACAATAATAAATCTAATGATATAACTTATAGTATAGATTCCATATCCAGGCGTCAAGGTGATTTTGGCGGCGCCTGGCTCAAGACAAATCGGGTCAGAAGCCTGACTCCCCAACCGGTGCCGCCTTTGCTTCGATAAGGATGAGATCCTTCCTCGTTGTCCATTCCGGCGATATCTATATGGGCCCAGTCAAGGTCTTCGGTAAAATTAGAAAGGAACGCTCCGGCTGTGATGGCTCCTCCCCACCGTCCGCCGGAGTTCTTCATATCTGCCGAAGGGCTGTCCAGGAGAGAATTATAATCATCCCATAGAGGCAGCTGCCAGAGTCTTTCGCCGGAGTTTTCCCCGGCCTTAATCAGCGAGTCGATCAGTTTCTGATCAGTGCCCATTATTCCGGCGCAGATATGAACTCCGAGGGCCACCATGCAGGCTCCGGTCAGAGTGGCTATATCGATCAGGTATTTAGGATTGTATTTTCCGGCGTAAGCCAGCGCGTCTGCCAGAATCAACCTTCCCTCGGCGTCGGTCGATATGACCTCGATCGTTTTGCCGTTGGAAGCGGTTAGAACGTCTCCGGGCCTGTAGGCCGTGCCAGACGGCAGATTCTCTACGAGGGGCGTAATACCAATTACGTTGATTTTCGGTTTGAGCTGTCCGAGAACTGTGATCAGCGAAATGACCGCCGCGGCTCCGCCCATATCCCCTTTCATCGCCTCCATACCAGCGGCGGCTTTGATGGAAATTCCACCGGAATCGAAGGTCACTCCTTTTCCGACAAATACTATAGGAGCGTCCTTGGCTTTGCTTCCCTTGTATTCCCAGACGACCATTTTGGGCCGGTTGACAGATCCCTGGCCTACTCCGAGAAGCGCGCCCATTTTGAGTTTTTTCAATTCGGGTTCATTCAGTATTTTTACCGGGATTTTATATTTTTTACCCAGATCGGCCGCTTTGCGGGATAAAATAGCCGGTGTTAGCAAGTTTCCCGGAAGATTGGTCAATTCTCTGGCGACCAGATTACCCTCGGCGGGAATACGGGCGTGATCCAGGATATTCTGAGAGAGTCCGGCATCGTTTGAATAGAATAACAGTTCCTTTAGATTGATATTTTTCGGATCGTTTTTGAGGGTATCGAATCTGTAATTCCCAAGTACAGCCCCTTCGATTATCCAGGGGATTGTCTCCCCGGAATTGCCGGGAGGCAATACTGCCGCTTTTTTCAAGCTCTGCAGTTTTCTGATGGCGGCCCCGGCAGCCTTTCTGATATTTTCGGAGGTCGATTTATCTTTTTTTCCCAGGCCGACCAAAATCACCCGTTGACATCTGATGTCGGCGCATGGGTATATCTGAAAGAGATCCTGCGAATCCCCGTTGAAATGCCCTGCTTTGACGGCATTGTTTATAGTTTTCCCCAGCGGTCCTTTGATATTGTTTTCGCCCTTGAACATAAAGGCGATAATGGCATCCCCGGCGTAGTCGCCGTAACTTCCTCGAGCTATTTTACAATTCAACGCGGCCTCCTTGTAATTCAGCGGCATTAACGCTGACGTTTCACTGAATACTATATAGGACATTGGCGGGGAAAAATACAAACATTATGATGATAGGGAACCAAGGATTAGTTCCCTATCGGAATAGAAATTATTTATTCAGCTGTTTTGAATTTATCGGCGGCCGCGCCGCAAACGGCGCATTTACCGGGCAATTCGCCTTCGATCGTATTACCGCAGATCGAACAGATGTGGTAGGTTGTTTTGACTTCGCTATCCAGATTTTCCATGGCTTTGTTAAAAAGACCGCCGTGGATTTTCTCGACTTTCATGGCACTTCTAAAAGAGTTTGCCGCCCTGGGATCGCCTTCTTTTTCGGCCTGTTCAATAAATGCCGGGTACATCTGGGTAAACTCGTACGTTTCACCGTCAATCGCGGCCATTAGATTCTGTTCAGAATTGTGGGCTTCGCCGAGCACTTCAAAATGATTGAGGGCATGGATCGCTTCGGCCTGCGCCACAGCCCTGAACAAACGGGCGATTTCGGCTTTCCCCTCTTTTTCGGCCGCCCTGGAAAAAGCGAGGTATCTGAAGTAAGCTTTGCTTTCACCTTCAAAGGCGGCTTTTAAATTATCTGTGATCTTCAATACTCCTCCCTGTCGTCACCATCACCAATTCTATTTTAAGAAATAGTGGGCTTATTTTTATCGGGTTCCTTAAAAACATATCAAAGCCTAATCTCTCCGAAAAGTTCCCGAAAAATGAACGTTTTTAAATTTAGGGGGAAGTTATCAAAAAAGAAAGTACTAATAGTTTATCATCGGTATCATAGGATCGAAATTTGATGAAACAGCTGGATTTATGAGTTTGTTTCAATCGCTTGAAACGTGAGGCAACCGATTATAACTCAACGAGATGACGAATATTAAAAATAAATCTTTACTTTTGTGTATAGTATTCGTATAATTATTTCGATGAGGATAAGAGGATGAAAGTAACCGCGCTTGAAGAATACGGTTTGCGATGTATGCTTCGCCTGGCCCGCTCGTCGGGACATGGCTCGGTGACATTGCCCGAATTCGCGTCGGGCGAAGGAGTATCCATACCTTATGCCGGGAAGCTTCTAACGATCTTGAAGAAGGCCAGGCTGGTCAAGGCTGCGCGGGGCAGGCATGGCGGGTATGAGTTGACTCGTCTGGCCGGACAGATATCATTAAAGGAGATTCTGGACTCATTGGGCAACCCGGTTTTTTCGTCGTCGCATTGCGCTAAGTATTCAGGCGAGAACGAGATTTGTGTCCATACCGATAACTGCACGATAAGAAGTGTCTGGAGGGGGTTCGAGGGGTTTATCGGTGATGTGTTGGAGAAGGTATCCCTGGCCGATCTGGCGGAGGGAAAGATGGAGATATTTCATGAGCTCAAGGTCGAAAAGAAAACAAATGCCCGATAGCCGGAAACCGGATCTATCGTTTGGCGGTTCAAGAACGAAATCAATTAATTTTTTGAGGCGAGGTTAAGATGGCTGATAAGAAGATATTATTTTCGATACGGGATATTCATGTCTCTGTCGAGGGCAAGGAAGTGGTCAAGGGTGTTTCTCTGGATATGCAAGGAGGAGAGAAACACGCCATTATGGGGCCGAACGGCTCGGGCAAATCGAGTCTGGCTAACGCTTTGGCGGGACACCCGAACTATACGATAACATCGGGCGAGGCTTTTTTGGACGGGAAAAACCTGTTAGAGATGGACGCTACGGCGAGATCTCTGGCCGGCCTGTTTTTGGCGTTTCAATATCCCCTGGCTATACCCGGAGTTACAGTGGCGAATTTTCTTCGGACCGCTATGAAGGCCAAGTTCGGAGGCGACGAGGAGAAGCTTCGCTCTTTCCGTAAAGAATTAAAGAGCAGGTTCGAGCTTTTGGAGATAGATAACAGTTTCGCTACCCGTTACGTGAACGACGGTTTCTCGGGAGGCGAAAAGAAGCGGCTGGAGATTCTTCAGATGGCCATGCTGAAGCCGAAGGTAGCCATACTGGACGAAACCGATTCCGGTCTGGATATCGATGCTTTGAGGATAGTATCCAACGGCATCAACGCGTCAGCGACATCGGAGGATAGTGTGCTGTTGGTGACCCACTATCAGCGGATACTCAATTATGTCAAGCCGGACAAGGTTCATGTGATGATGGACGGCAAGATCGTGCATTCCGGCGGTCCGGATCTGGCCAGGCAGCTTGAGGATCAGGGTTACGACTGGATGAAGCCGGATAACGCCGAGAAGGTCGAGGCTTAAAGATGGCTGAAGTAATAAATCGCGACAACGGCCTTAACGATATAGGCAACGATTATGCGGCCAAGTATGGTTTCCATGATCCCGAGGAGTATTTCCATAAAGGGGCCAGAGGGGTAAACCATGAAGTGGTCGAAATGATCTCCCGAATGAAGAACGAGCCGGATTGGATGAGGGAGTTTCGCCATAAAGCTCTGGACACGTTCCTGGCCAAGCCGATGCCCAACTGGGGCGATACGGAGCTTATGGCCAGTATAGATTTCGACAATATTTATTACTACATAAAGCCGATCGAGGCCCAGAAAAAATCATGGGATGATGTTCCCGACAATATCAAGAACACATTCGACAGATTGGGTATTCCGGAGGCGGAACGTAAGTTTCTGGCCGGGGTTTCGGCACAATATGAGTCGGAAGTTGTTTATCATTCGCTCAAAGAGGATTTGCAGAAACAGGGGATCGTATTTCTGGATATGGACAGCGGTCTGCGCGAGTATCCTGAAATCGTAAAGAAATATTTTTCCACGGTCATACCTGTGGCGGACAACAAATTCGCGGCATTGAATTCAGCGGTCTGGTCCGGAGGATCGTTTATCTATGTTCCTCCCGGTGTCGACGTGAAGATACCTCTTCAGGCCTATTTCAGGATCAACGCCGAGAATATGGGTCAGTTCGAAAGAACATTGATCATAGCGGACAAAGGCTCGAGGGTGCACTACATCGAGGGATGCACGGCTCCGGTATACAGTACCGATTCGCTGCATTCGGCGGTGGTCGAGCTGATCGCTCTGGAGGACGCTTATATCCGTTATACGACCATTCAGAACTGGTCGCGGAATATTTTCAACCTGGTGACCAAGCGGGCCGTGGCTCATCGTAATTCTACTGTCGAGTGGGTTGACGGCAATCTCGGTTCGAAGCTGACGATGAAGTATCCCTGTATCAATCTCGTGGGTGAAGGGGCAAAAGGCGAGATCCTCTCGATAGCTTTTGCCGGCGACGATCAGCATCAGGACGCCGGAGCCAAGGTGATCCACTCCGCTCCGAATACAAGTTCGAGGATAACGTCTAAATCGATCTCCAAAGGAGCCGGAAGGGCGTCATACAGGGGATTAGTTAAGGTTTATCCGACAGCCGTAAAGAGCAAAGTATCGGTGGAATGCGACGCATTGCTTCTCGACCCGGAATCCCGTTCTGATACTTATCCTACAATGGAGATAGATTCTGACGATGTTCGTATCGAGCATGAGGCCAGGGTCAGCAAGGTGGCGGAGGAGCAGCTGTTCTACCTGACCAGCCGCGGGCTTACAGAGGACGAAGCCAGGCTTCTGATAATCAACGGATTTATCGAGCCATTTACCAAGGAGCTGCCGATGGAATACGCGGTCGAGCTGAACAGGCTGATCGAGCTGGAAATGGAGGGTTCAGTTGGGTAAGAGCATAACATTAGGCGCGGGGGCGAAAACAAACCCTGTCGAATTCAGGGCCGTAGATAAACATGAACCGGACTGGTTTTACGATCTTCGCAAGGCTGGCTGGGAATTTTATCATGACTCTCCCCTGCCGTCCAGAACCGTACATCTCTGGCGATATACAGATCCGAGCATGTTTGTAGTCGAGAGACCTGAAGATTCAAAGCATATACTTCCTGTAATACCGGATAAATCTCTGACGGGCAAGAGGAAAATGAGCGACCGCTATTCCTGTTTCGGGTACAACCAGAGCGATCGTCAAACGGTTACCCAGATGGATGATAAATCGCGGGGCGGAGGCGTTATCTTTAAGGATCTGTACTCCGGCTTGAGAGAAAACCCCGAACTGGTTTCAGGGTATCTCGGCGGTCTGGCGGGATACGATTTCGGCAAATTCGAAGCGTTGAATTTGGCGCTCTGGAACAGCGGGTATTTGGTTTACATCCCGGATAATATGATTTTGGAGAAACCGATCTACCTGCATCGTCAACCGACAGGCGGGCTCTCTCTTTTCCGTCTACTGGTAATAGCCGGGATGAACTCGGAGTTTACATTGGTGGACGATTACAGCGGCCAGGACGATAGAGGCGGAGGATTGATAAACAGCGTTGTGGAGATATTCGCGGGCGACGTTTCTAAGGTTCGATACGTTAATTTCCAGCGGTTGGGAAACGCGGATAAGATTTCTATGACCGTCAGGACCAAGGCGGGTCGGGATTCGGAATTCAAGGCGGTTTACGCCGGATTCGGCGGATCGTCGGCCAAGATAAACGCCGGCACTGTTTTGGCCGGCCGGGGAGCGGCCAGCAAAATGTCCGGAGTTATTTTTGCCGACGGCAAGCAGCGGATGGATTATCATACCGGTCATCATCACGTATCGGGCGATACATATTCCGATCTCGATTTCAAGGTAATATTGAAAGATAAGGGGAAATCGGCTTATACCGGCCTGATCAGGATCGAAAAAGAAGCTCTGAACTGTAATGCCTACCAGGAGAATCGCAACCTGATGCTTAATCCCGGTACTAAAGCGGAATCTATTCCGGAACTCGAGATCATGACCGATCAGGTAAGCTGTACGCATGGGGCCACTATGGGACCTATCGATCAGGATATGATATTCTACCTGAAAAGCCGCGGTTTCACCGAAGCCGAGGCTGTCATGACAATTGTCGAGGGGTTTGTGGAGACAACGTTGAAGAACATGCCTGAAGATTTCAGCCGGGAGATAAGAGAAAAAGTTGCCGAAAAACTGGAGAGTTAGAGAATGGCCGGGGATTTTGTAAAGATATGCCGCGACGATGAAATAGCTGATGGTGAAATCAGACAAGCCAGAGTCGGCGATAGCTCTATTTTACTGGCAAGGTATGACGGGCGGTTGTACGCTCTCGATGATTTTTGTTCGCATGACGGCGCCGCATTGGGCGACGGCGATATTGTCGACGGACAAATTCAGTGCCCTCGTCACGGAGCGAGATTCGATTTGAAAACAGGAGCGGCGACTCAAATGCCCGCGGTAGTGGGTATAGAGACATTTGATGTCAAGATCGATAACGGCGATATTTATGTAGCGATAGAAGAATAGGGAGCCGGGCAAATTGAAATCAGAAAATACGGGCGGTACGATTTTGAGGGAAAAGCGAGAAGCGACAGCGGGATTCGATCCTGAAGCGATCATGGCGGATTTCCCGATTCTAACCAGAAAGATCGGTTCCAACAAGCTGGTATACCTGGATAACGCCGCCACGACCCAAAAGCCGACAAGTGTGATCGAGGCCCTGAACAGCTACTATCGAGTGATGAACGCTAATGTTCATCGGGGGCTTCATACCCTGGCCGAGGAATCAACAGCGGCCTTCGAAGAGGCCCGCCGAAAGACCGCGCTGTTTATCGGGGGTGTCAAATCCGAGGAGCTGATAATCACCCGTAACGCGACCGAATCGATAAATATAGTCGCCGCCAGCTGGGGCCGGAAAAATATCCGACGGGGAGACAGGATAGTATTGACCGAGATGGAGCATCACGCCAACCTGGTACCCTGGATCGCTCTTTCCAAAGAGACCGGCGCGGAGCTGGCCTACATCCCGATCGACAGTCAGGGCGTTCTGGATCTCGAGAATATCGACAGCATAATAACTGATAATACAAAGATAGTTTCCTTAACCCAGATGTCCAATGTGCTCGGCACAATAAATCCGGTTGAAGAAATCGGACGAATAGCCCATGCCGCGGGAGCGGTCTTTCTGGTCGACGGGGCTCAGAGCGCTCCACATATGCCGGTAAATGTCAAGGCTATGGACGCGGATTTTTATGTATTCTCGGCTCATAAGATGCTCGGACCAACCGGAATCGGATTTCTTTACGGCAGAGAAAATATCTTAAACTCCATGGAACCGTTTTTATACGGCGGAGAGATGATCAGAGAGGTCCGTTATGACTACGCCGATTGGAATATCCTTCCCTGGAAATTCGAGGCCGGGACTCCCAATATCGCCGGAGCGATAGGCTTCTCCCCCGCCCTGGATTACTTGAACAGTCTCGGTATGGAATCTATAAGAGATCATGAAAAAAAGCTGACAGCCTACGCGATAGAGAGGCTATCAGAAATAAAGGGGATTATGATTTACGGGCCGAAGGATATAGAATCGCGAGGCGGGGCTGTATCTTTTACCCACGGGGAGATTCATCCTCATGATCTGGCGACATTTCTGGATTCGCGCGGAATAGCTATCAGGGCGGGTCATCATTGCGCCCAACCTTTGGTGAAAAAATTAGGTTTGAACGCCACAGCCAGGGCCAGTTTCTATATTTATAATACCAATAGCGATATCGACGATCTGGCGGCAGGCTTGGCGGAAGCCTGGAGATATTTCGGACATGGGTGATAATTTAGACGATCTCTACCGCGATATAATAATGGATCATTATAAATATCCGCGCGGCAAGAAGAAGCTGGAAAAAGCCGACGTCAAAAACGAAGGGAAAAACCCCGTTTGCGGCGACGAGATCGAGGTGTCATTGAAAGTCAACTCCGGCAAGGTCGAGGATATCTCGGTGGAATGTATTGGCTGCGCGATTTCGGTAGCATCGGGATCGATGTTGGCTGACGCTATCAGGGGCAAAACAATAGATGAAGTCAAGAAGATCGCCGCAAATATAAAGGCAGTATTAATTGGGGAAAAGGCTGAAGAAGCGGTTGAATTGGGAGATTTGGAAGCGTTGGAAGGGGTCAATAAATTCCCTGTTCGGGTCAAATGCGCTCTTCTCTCCTGGACGACCTTGATCGACGGTTTGGAGGCCTGGGAGACCGGCGAGGGGAAAAACGGATCAACTACGGAGTAGGATATGCCGACCAAAGATGAAGTAATGGCTAAAATAGCCCCTATCGAGGATCCGGAGATCAGGGTCGGAGTGGTGGATCTCGGATTGATTTATGAAGTGGTCATTCTGGATAATCGCATCATCAACGTCTTCATGACTCTGACTACTCCGGGCTGTCCATACGGTCCGCAGCTGATTGGCGATGTAAAGAAGGCGGTATTGGAACTTGACGGTGTCGAGAAGGTGGATGTCGAGATGGTCTGGGATCCTCCGTGGAACCCGGTCGAGATGGCTTCGGAATATGCCAAGGATATACTAGGGATCTGGTAGACAAAACACTATGGTCGGCCATATTGGTAAGCAAGCGGGAGCTTGCTTACCGGGTATAATAAATAAGAGAAAAGGCGGTCTCGGCTTTAATAAGGGCCACGACCGCCTTTCGGTATAAACTAAAGGCGCCTTCGATCTAGGGAATCGGCGGGCAGTCCTGACAGTGAACCGGCGGATTTCCGCCTTTGAGATAGGCCACTCCATAAGTGATATCAAGACCGTTATAGGTACAGCTGCCGTTGACATCGCCGCAGAAGCTGTCCGGGCAATCGCATTGGGGACAGTTCGGCAGTGGGCCTCCCTTGAGATACGAAACTCCGTACGTAATATCCAGACCGTTGTAGCTATTACTGCCATTGACATCGCCCGGAAGGTATGGGCAGCCCGGTTCGACGACAACGAATCTGTTTAGTTGATTGCTGTAGATATCGGGGGCATGCCCGTTGGCGGCCATGACACGCCAGTAATAGAGAGAATCGGTCAAGAGGCAGATAGGTGTTTGCCAGGTAGTATCGGACAGCCAGTCCGAGTTGAAAGCTCCGATGAAAGATGGATCAAGCGAGAGGGATACTCTGTAGGAGATCGCGTATCCCGAATCGGGATCGTCGCTGGAATGCCAGATCATGCTCGGATAGCAGGTCTCGATAGTATCGTAATCGGCGGGAGCAATCAGGCTGAACGGATCGAGCTCATAAGGGGGCGGCAGAGATGAAACGCTGATTTTTGCTCCCTGCAATATCCTCCGTCCGCTATCCGATTGCAGAAATACTATTATTTCGCAGTTGCTCGGATTGAGGGGCGACGGCAGGTTGAAGGTCTGACTGAATTCCAGAGTATCTCCTTCGGCGATGGTTACAGGTATGCCGCTTGTGCTGGGCGACATATCTCTGAAAGTCTGATTGTGCCAGCGGGTGCCATTGGGAGCGAGCCAATTGATATTCGATTCCACTACCGCTACCCTGAGCTTTAAATTGGTATTGGTAATCGGGCTGACGGCTCTAAGAGTAATTAGTAGATTCCCCTGCCGTCCGCTGGAGTTATAGTTTCCAATGATATCGATCTCCAGAGGAGCGTCGGCGTTCAGTTCGTTGGCAATCATACCGCTCCAACCGCTGGAATTGGAGCCAGCATCGATATTGCCGTCGATAAAGAAATGAGGCGTGTAGTTATTGCCGTAGTAGTTATTACGGGTTGTGTTTTCTGATTGATTGAACTGGTAGTACGGATCCGATGAACTCGGCCACCAGGTATGATATCGGATCAAAGCCAGGCCGGAACCGTAGCTGGTCGCAAGCTGATCTAAGACCAGATCAGCGCCGTAGCAATAGCTTCACGACGTATTGGTGAAAAACTCTCCAACTACTATTCTCTCGGCGGCCGATACGGCGCTAACAGATAGAACGGAAATCATGAAGATCATCAGCGTTTTAGCCATTCCGCGCATGCTCCTATCCTTTCCGAATCGCTGGCAATTCTTAAGTGATCGGTTTAAAATCCTAAGTTACTTGAAAAAAGAAGATTCATTTCGAGCGGAACCCTCTGCGCCCACAGATTGTAGTCTGTTTTATCCCTGTTCAAATATAATTGACTGTTAATTTATAGTCAAGTATTAGGAGGAGCCGAAAGCGACTTAGTTTTCGGGCGGACAATCAGCGCAAAAGGTCAATTCCGGGCCGCCTTTAAAGTAATTGACCATGAAGGTGACATCGAGTCCATTGACAGCGCAGGTGCCATTGACATCAGCGCCGGCAAATAGTGTTCCGGCAGCTCCGCACTCACAGAGGATCGGGGGTTCGATCCCATATTTCAAGTACGTAACCAGGAATACCACGTCGAATCCCTGGACAACTCCATCGCCGTTGGCGTCCCCGGCAACATAGGAGCATCCTGCCTGATCCAGTTGATAGAGATCATAAGTATACATCGACCGGCCATGAGTTCCGGAAACAAGTTTGCGAGAATCGCGGTGAAGATCGATATCGAAAACCGAACAATCGGGATGATTATCCCCGAGTATATGCCATGATAATCCATAGTCGCGCGAAAAATAGACACCGAAATCGGAGGCTGCATAAAGCCGTCCCTGGTGATCGGGATCGGGCAGGATATCATTTATCGGGATATCGACAAGGTTACCGCTGATATCAGTCCAGGAAACCCCTAAATCGGTGGTTTTGAATATATGTGGCAGGAGTTCGTCGATTTTGTAGCCGGAGAAAGCTACATAGGCAGTCGATGAGTCGAAGCAATCCGCGGTGACTCTGGTGCACCAGCGTTCGGGCAGATTTCCAGAGACAAGATTCCAGCCGACCCCTCCATCAGTGGTTACCCAAACCTGGCTGTCATCGGTTCCGGCCCAGATAATATCGGGAGAGAGAGGAGATTGATCTATAGTAGTAATTGTACCCAGATTTAGATTGCCCGGATCTCCACCGGCTGTAAGATCGGGGCTGATGGCGTTCCACCAACTCCCCCCGTTGGTTGTTTTATAAAGCCGTTGAGCGCCATAGAAGAGAACCTGGTTATTCAGGGGGCTCATAACTACGGGGGTCGACCAGTTGCGACGTTCATTCAGGTCGATACCGTTTCTGATTAAATCCCAGGATTGTCCCAGATTCGTGGATTTTCCGAGATAGCCGTTCTGGGCTTCCGCATAGATAATATCGGAATTGGTATAATCAATATTGCAATAGAAACCGTCACCGTAAAATATGACATCCCAGGTGTTCGGTATTCCTGTGAGAGTTCTGGGTGTGCTGTTATCCTGTGTGCCTCCATATAATCGCTCGGGAGTGAGCTTATCTATTGTGATAGCGTAAAATTGAGTTATAGGCAGATCATAAGATTTAGCCCAGGAGTTTCCGCCGTTTTGAGAGATGAAAATCCCGCCGTCATTGCCATTGACCATAAAATTCGGGTTGTTCGGATTTTGGAATAACGCGTGCATGTCCACGTGCATGGAACCGGTATAATCGGACCAGTGGGCGCCGCCGTCAACGCTTTTCCAGAAACCGACATCGCCGAAATAAACAGTATTATAGTTGGTAGGATGAGCCCAGATCCGTCCGAAATACCATCCAAAACCGGAGAAATTCGACGGACCGGGGGATTGGAGGCGCGACGACCAGCTGTCTCCGCCGTCGGTGGAACGCCAGAAACCTATGAGGTCGCCTGGGTGATTTACATAGCAGGCGTAAACATAGTTTGAGTTAGCCGGAGAAACAGCCAACCCGATACGTCCGGTGTTTTGTGACGGAGCCGGCAAACCGTTGGAAAGACGGCTCCAGGTATCTCCGCCGTCGATCGAACGCCAGATACCGCTACCGTAACCCCCTACCTGCCTGTAGCGTGGATTTCTGTAACGCTGCCACATAGCGGCATAGATGATATCGGGATTATCCGGATTGATAGCGATATCGGCGGCTCCGGTTGTATCGTTGACGAATAGAACCCGCTGCCAGCTGCCACCGCCGTCCGTACTGCGGTAAACTCCTCGATCGGGATTAGTGCCGAAAAGAGTTCCCATGGCGGCCACGTAAACTCTTTGATTATCGGTTGGGTCTACGACGATTCGGCCAATATGCCGGGATTCAGGCAGGCCGATAAATTGCCATAAAGCGCCGCCGTTAGTGGTTTTATAAACACCGGTACCGGCATAAGAATCACCGCTGGAATTGGCTTCGCCGGTTCCC
>JAHEDG010000039.1 GCA_024641335.1 Candidatus Zixiibacteriota bacterium | reverse complement strand
GTCGCGGGCAATAGCAGAATTGGTACTGAAAGGAAGAGTCATGGATGCCAGTGTAGCATTCAAAAAGAAATAATTAATTCTGAATATCGATGAAAAAATAAATACCCCCGTCCTGGCTCGAACAGGAAACCCTCTGCTTAGAAGGCAGATGCTCTATCCAGTTGAGCTACGGGGGCATTTTTTAAAATAACTACTGATATTCAATTTTCAATCGGGGTGAGAGGATTTGAACCTCCGACATCTTGCTCCCAAAGCAAGTGCGCTACCAGGCTGCGCCACACCCCGCCTTTTCCTGGCGGAAATATACCGGCAAATGATTTGCAGGTCAAGATTCAATTATTTCTTAAATTAACAACAGTATCAGCGCCTAAAAGCCTCAGCCAATACAGGCCGAATCAGCTGCAAGGCTTTCGATCTGTGGGAAATTTTATTCTTCTCGGCTCGTGTCATTTCCGCCAGTGTATGACCTGAATCCCGGTCGATAAAGACCGGATCGTACCCGAACCCGTTTTCACCTCTTGTTTCCGACGCGATAAAACCGTCGAGTATCCCGGTGACCGCCTCGATAACACCGTTTTCCCCGGCAAACGCGATAACAGTCTTGAACTTCGCTCCACGTTGATTTACCGGTAAATCTGCCATCAAACCTAAGAGCTTGCGGTTGTTGTCGTCATACGAGCATTCCGGCCCGGCGAACCTGGCGGAGAATACTCCGGGATCGCCATTAAGATAATCCACTTCCAGACCGGTATCATCAGCCAGGCAGGGGAGACGGTATCTGTTCCAGACAGCATGGGCTTTTAAACGGGCGTTTTCTTCGAGAGTTTCCCCGGTTTCCTCTATATCGGGAAAATCTTCGAAATCTCCGGCGGTCAGAATTTCTATATTCAACCCTTCCAGAATAGCAGATATCTCTATTATCTTGTCCCGATTATTGGTAGCCAGTACCAGCTTCTTAACCATATTTCAATAGGAGTTTATATCTATCAGTTCCACTTTGGCTATGCGCCGCCCCAAAAACGCCTCTCCGAGTATTTTGAATTTTTCCGGGGAATCGGAAACGAAAAAACTCCTTTTTCCTGCGGCTGCGGCACTGCTTCCCAGGTCCAATTCCGAAAGTATAGCTCTGGCAGCGCCGGCAGTTTCCTCAGCGGAATCTATCAGCTTAACATCACCGCCCATAACGGCGCCTATGGTTTTTTTGAGCAAAGGGTAATGGGTGCAACCCAGGACCAGAGTATCGATCTTCTTGTTTTTGAGATTTTCGAGATAATCATCGGCTATTAGTTTGGCGGCCGGTTTGTCAATGTAACCTTCCTCCGCCAGCGAAACGAAAAGGGGACATGCTTTAGGAAATATCTTCAGTGAACCATTAATAGCGGTCAGAGATTTTTGATATGATTCAGAGGCTATAGTTCCCTGGGTGCCGATAACTCCGATTCTGCCGTTTTTGGATGCTCTGGCGGCGGCAACGGCGCCCGGCCCGACAACGCCGATCATAGGGATATTGTAAATCTTCTCCAGATACTCGAGGGCAAAGGCGCTGGCGGTATTGCAGGCCACGACTATGAACTTCACACCTTTTTCTATCAGAAAATTTACATTTTGTCGTGAGAATTTCTTGATAATTTCTGCTGATCTCGGGCCGTATGGGTAACGGCCGGTATCACCGAAATATATTACCTCCTCATTGGGCAGCTGGCGAAATATTTCTCGGGCCACTGTCAGGCCCCCGATACCGGAGTCGAATATCCCTATAGCTTTATTCCGATGATTTTCTCTGGCTTTCATATTTTTCCTTAAAGGCCGCGATCGATTCATAAATGGCCTTGGCGGCCTTATCCTGAAATTCGCTTTCTTTTAGCAACTCCTCGTCTTTGCTGTTGGAGATAAAAGCTGTCTCCACCAGCACCGCGGGCATATAAGCCTTATCGAGTACGAAAAAACCGGCCTGATCTACTCCTCTTGATTTCACTTTGGTGCCCTTGTCCATTTTTTCCTGGATAATATCGGCAAGATCGGCTGATTCCCTCTGGAACTCGGTTTGAATCATGTCGCGAAGAGTAAAATCCAGATCGGTCAAATACTGTTTTTGATTTTCGATTTTTTCGAACCTGATAGAGCTGTTTTCCAGCGTGGCGGCCGCTCGCGCCTGATCGGTTTTGGCGTCAGCCAGGAAAAAGGCGATGGCTCCTCGGGCTTTTTCATTGGACGAGGCATTGGCGTGAATCGATACGAACATATCTCCGCCAACCGAATTGGCCAGGGCGGTTCGGTCTGATAGCGGAATAAACAGATCGTCCTGACGAGTCATGACAGGTTTGAATCCCGAGTCATTGTTCAGATACTCGAACAGACGTCTGCCGATTTCCAGAACTACGTCCTTTTCCCTGACCCCGTCCGGGCCGACCGCGCCGTCATCTTCGCCGCCATGACCCGGATCTATTACGATGACATCTATAGTATTTTGGTCAAAATCGTCGCGAACAGGCGGTTCTTCGCCGGCCATTGACGAATCGAGAAAGCCCTCGCCTCGAACCAGAACCTGAATCCTCAACGGATTGGTTCTGAGCTTGGCCGTAAAAGTGAAATCACGGGGTCGAAGACGGATCGAAATCTGGGTCGATCTGTCGAATTGGTAGGTTTTAATTTCGTAAACCGCCGGTATCGGAAGTTTTCTGGTGAAAGCCAGGCTGTCGACCTTGCCTTCGGAAATAGTAAGATAGAGCCAGCTGTCGTTGGTTTTGATGGCGTCGAAACGGAGCTCCTCCTTCAGATAAATCTCCAGAAGCAATCCGTTAAGTTTCTGCGACGCGCTGATGCCGGTTACATTGAAAGTGGGAGGCGAGACTGTCAGGGTCGAGCCGTCCCAGTCGAATTCATCGGGGGAAACCTGGTTTAGAGCCTGCACCAGGTATTCGATAGGAAGTAGGTAGGCGCCGTCCATATAGCCAACCGGTTTGTATATATTGAGAATAGTTTCCCCTGATTTTAGAAAAGGGGAGAAGAGCATATACTCGATACTGTAATCCCCGAAATCGATCTTCCCGGTTTTCGAGAAAAAATCGATAGTTTCCGTGCCACCCAGAAATTCGGCCAGCGATGATGACGATATAAAATAATCGCCGTCGAACTCGAACGTTTTCAGATTGGTTTTCTGGCCATCCGGCAGCCTGACGCCGGTAACTTTGGCGCCGAAAGCGGTTCCGAAAAGCGCTAAGGTCAGGATCAAGGTTCGCATAATCATCTTATACAGATAAATCCGGTGTATGTTCATCGCCGTTGTTTGAATTCTCGTTCCATATCTCGTTTGACGTCCCGCTCGATAATGGCGGCCCGTTTATCATGGGCTTTTTTACCGCGGCAGATCCCAATCTCTACTTTGGCGTATTTCCCTTTGAAATACAATTTCAGGGGGATGAGAGTCATTCCTTTGGTTTCGGTCATCGAAATCAGCTTATCGATCTCCTTGCCGTGCAAAAGAAGTTTTCTGGGGCGTTCGGGTTCATGGCCGGCGTATCCGGTTTTTTCATAGGCGGATATATGCATATTATAGAGATATATCTCGCTTCCTTTGGGAAGAGCGTATGAATCCTTAAGGTTTGCTTTCCCGCCCCTCAACGATTTCACCTCGCTGCCCAGCAAAGATAAACCCGCTTCTATCGTCTCCAATACTTCGTAGTCGCGCCGGGCCTTGCGGTTGGTGACAATTATTTTAAATTCGTCGCCGGTCTTTTCTTCTTTGCCTTTGGCCATACGACGATTTATATGATCAGATCATCCGGTGTTCAAACTATTTTTTAAACGGAATCAAAAATAGGGTCAAAAATTGCTTGGCGGACACGGGCCGCAAGTGATAACCATAAGGTATCCAAAGAGATATGCCCTATCTAAATATAGCTTGCAATTTGATCGAGGCTTTTTATATTTAAGGCCGCATTAATCGGGGCGTTTTTTTCTGGTTCCGGTTGAAATTTGCCGCTCGCCGGAGTGGTGGAACTGGTAGACGCGCTGCGTTCAGGGCGCAGTGAGGGCAACCTTGTGGGGGTTCAAATCCCCCCTCCGGCAGTAATTACTAAAACAGGCGAAAATCGCGTTATCCTGTTATTACATCATTTCATAAAGTTCTTCGAGCGGGAGAATCGGGTAGGTTTCGCTTTCCAGCGAGCCCTGGGTACCGATCATGGTAGCTAACTCGAAGGCCGTAGCCAGATCAGGGGCCTCGGTTATGAACATCAGGTCGTAATGTCCCAAAACAGCGTAAGCATTGAGGATTTTGGCATCTTTGGCCTTAAAAAGAGCGCTGAGTTCCTCGAAGCTCTTTTTCGCTCTGGAGATACTCTTTTTGGCTTCCAAAGTTCCCCTGGCCATGACTACAAAACGAGCCATTCTTCCCCCTCTCTCTAAATGAGTAAGGATTATTAAATTAATCTCTCCCATGATTCCAGCCTCCCAAACAAGGACAGAAATCACCTCATTAAATATTATGATAATATCCTCCATTTTGCCAAGATAAAAAAACAGGATATTTTAAAATAGTTTGTTGCTTTGGCGGCCCCGGTTTTATTATCTTTCTGTCAACGGAAAGACAACGTCTGATTCACGCCGGATTATAACCGTTATTTGCCAGTCTGATAGCAGGGGAGTTTGCCATGTTTAGATTGGAGATGAGCAAATCGTATCCTTTCAGTTCGGAGATCATCGACCGGGTCATAACCATGACCGCGGCCGGCAATTTCGCTCTTGGCGAGATCGAGGATTCCGGGGAATTCGTGGTGGGGTATGTCGGCTGGGCCGACAGGGATCTTAAGAGCGGATTGAAGGCCATGCTCGGGAATCGGTATAAGGCGTTCAGATACAGCTATGCCCTGACTCCGAAAGACGCTTTCGAGAAGGAATGCCGGATCTACCACGATTTGGGGGGGAATATCATACTGGATAACACCGAACACCCGGCTCGTCCCGAAGGAGTCAAATGGCCCTGCCCGGTCTGCGGATGACACATTAGGGTTGCCGGAAGCGTTTGCGTACTGATCCCGACAATGACCCGCGGGAAATCCCTACCTTTATTAGAATCAGCAAGTCAGGAGCCCTTAGGCTCCTGACTATAAAACGAACTCTATTTTTTCACAGGCAGCGGTATAAACTTGCGCACGCGGGTCCGGTAATTTGTGTAATCCACCCCATGTATTCTCACCAGATCCTTTTCCTCGAACCAGGCTCCCACGAACATATAAGCTGTCGTCGCTATGGCGAATATGAGATGGCCGATAGTCATAGTCGGCGTGGCCCAAAAGGCGATCATGAACCCGACATAGATCGGATGGCGAACCAACTTGTAAAATGCCGGGGTCTTGAATTTCAATTGCGAGGCTGATTTGCCCTGCAGATTATTGAAAACCTGGCGCAATCCGAAAAGATCGAAATGGTTGATCAAAAATGTGGATATTAGCACGATCCCCCAGCCTGCCCAGAACAAAACCCGCAGGAATAGCGCCCCGTTCGGATTCTGCACGCTCCAGACGATTCCTAACATCGGACGCCATTGCCAATAAAGCAGGATCAAAGCCAGGCTGGAAAGCAAAACATAAGTGCTCCGTTCGGCCGGCTGGGGAACAATTTTAGTCCACATCTTTTTGAATCCCTGACGCGCCATTACGCTGTGCTGGACAGCGAAAACTCCCAGCAGGGCGGCGTTGATAAGCAAAGTGAGACCCAACGGTCCCTCGACTCCTGAATCGATTGTTTTCGGCACAAACTCGTTTGAGATAAATCCGATCGCGTATAGGAAGCTTCCGAAGAAGATCATATAAGCGACTACTCCGTAGAGGAAGGTGATGAATCTACCCACGGCGCACCCTTTCGTTGGTGTTGGTTTTGGTTTCAGGTTCAATGCCCCTGATGTTTACGTGGACTATATGAACCCACTTAACCCATATTGTCAAGAGAATAGTGCGTTTGGGAGATGCTCGATTAGGCCATAACAGGTTATGTTATAGTCTTTCAATAGGATAGTTAGCAGGTCAGTAGTCAGTAGTCAGTAGATCAGGAGCCCATACGCTCCTGATATTCTTACCTCGGAGCGTCAAGAGCTTTCAGTTCCTGACTACTGGTTTCTGCGACCCTGCCGAACGAGCAAGAGGATCGTATGTCATTCCGCACTTGATGCGGAATCCAGGGGAAGGGCTGGGTTTCTGGATTCCCAATCGAGTTGGGAATGACAACGTTGTTCCGCCGGATCGTAGTGAAGCGTGATCCGACGGTTCAAAACAAACGGTCAGGTCACGTTTAGTAAGGAGTACGGGACTACGACCTGACCGAACGAGTGATGCCTTCCCACGATGTGTCAGGATGGAGTGAAGCGACATCCTGATACTCCGAGCATCAGGATGTCATTCCGTAAACAATGGGATTCCATCCTGACGCATAAAAAAAGGCTTTCGGTATCTACTTATAAGATAACAAATATTTGGTGAATGACAAGGGGAAACGGGAGGGGGCGGGGGCATGAAGGGAGAGTAATCGTTTGTCATTCCGCACTTGATGCGGAATCCAGGGGAAGGGCTGGGTTTCTGGATTCCCAATCGAGTTGGGAATGACAACGTCGTTCCGACGGATCGTAGGGAAGCGTGGTCCGACGGTTCAAAACAAACGGTCAGGTCACGTTTAGTAAGGAGTACGGGACTACGACCTGACCGAACGTTGAATAATTTAGTTTAAACCATCTAAGTATCTTGTTGCATAACAAACATATTATTAATATATTACATAAAAGCGAGTTAAATGTAATGTACGCTTCAAACCTTTCCATTGGAGAGCTATTTGCCTAGAGGAATAACCCGTTTTCACGCCTTTATCGACGAATTTGGAAATTCTGATTTAAATATATTAAGCAAAGGGTGTACAAGTCATTTCATTATTACGGCAATAATTGTAGACGAATCAAATTTAATAGATCTTGAAAATGAAATAGAGAAAATAAGGCAAAATAATTTTCAAACCGGCCCAATCAAATCAAGGACTATTGGATCCAATGATGATAAGCGAATTAAATTATTAAGGGATTTAGCCATCATAGAATTCTCTGTATTGGCTTTCATAGTCAATAAAAAGAATATTGTCTCAGAAGGATTAAAATTTAAGCAAAGCTTCTATAAGTTTCTAAATAGCAAAGTCCATGACGAACTTATTGGAACATATCCTTTGTTACAAATTACAGCAGACAATTACGGTTCTCCTGAATTTATGGCAGGCTTTAAAGATTATGTTCAGAAGAAACATAGTCTCGATCTTTTCAATTACAATGATTTTGGATTTGCATCGAGTAGATCGGACCTATTGATTCAACTAGCAGATTTTATAGGTGGTACTATTGCAAGGGCATTTGACGACACAGTATTATCAAGCCGAGGCAATGAATTTATTCAAATATTAAGCGATAGAATGAGAGTTGTTGAATGGCCAAAAATAACAAAACATTTCGAGTTCAACGGCATGGCAACTGAGGAAGAAAATGCTTTTGCGACTGCTATCGGCAACGCTGCGATTCAATCCGCAGAAGTGTATTTGGATAGCAATAACGATTCAAATGACCCATTATCATCTTTACGAAGGGATTGCATCAAATTTCTTTTATTCCAGTTTAGATATATTGGTGCTCTGAAATATGCTTCGAGTCATGAAATACGTCGGAATATTAGCATTGGTTATAAAAAACTTGTTTCGGAAAACTCATTCCGTATAGGATTGATCGGGCATTTACGCGATTCGGGGGTTTTGATTTCAAGTAGCCCACACGGGTATAAACTTCCCTGCAGAATTGAAGATTGCCAAGATTTTATTAACAAAAGCAGCTCCACAATTATTCCCATGTTAAAAAGAATTAACATATTTAAGAATAAGGTAAGAATGGCAACAAATGGTCAGATAAATATCTTGAATAAAAAGGGGTATGAATTATTGGCGAAGATTCTTGAAATTGAGGGTTGGAATTTATAAAGCCAAAATTAATATTCTCGAATTAATATGATAGCATTCTAACTCATAATCCCCCCCCCTCAAGAAACCCCTTGCCCCGGCAATCTAACCCCCATATCTTACCGCCGGAACTATAAACTACGCCCCCGTAGCTCAGTGGATAGAGCATCGGCCTCCGGAGCCGTGAGCGGCCGTTCGAGTCGGCCCGGGGGTAGTTTAGATAAATAGCGGCTCCCGTAGGGGTTTGATTAATCAAACCCCTACTACTGGTTATCCAAACGGTGCTTGCGTAATTATCTCTTTAGGACTATAATCAAGGAGTTTGAAAAGCGGCGGCGAGCCGTTTATTTATTGGCGGATAACAATCCGCGATTGACCTGAAAACAGGACTAAGGACAGAATCCAATGCTCTGGAGCAAGACATTTATTCCGACATTACGCGATGACCCGACCGACGCCGTTATAGCCTCACACCGGCTGTTATTGAGAGCCGGATATATCAGGCAGCTGACTGCCGGGGTCTACAACTATCTCCCATTGATGCAGAATGTAATCCACAGGATCGAGAAGATCGTCCGCGAGGAGATGAACGATTCGGGAGCGGTGGAGATTACCATGCCGGTTTTGCACCCGGCTGAAATCTGGCAGAAATCGGGACGTTGGGAGGTCGTGGGCCGCGAACAGATGCGCATGAAAGACAGGCACTTACGCGATCTGGTCCTGGGCGGTACGCACGAAGAAGTAATAACCTCGCTTTTGGCCGGTGAGCTGCAGAGCTATCGTCAGGTACCTTTGAACCTCTACCAGATCCAGGTCAAGTTCCGCGACGAGAAAAGGCCTCGTTTCGGGCTGATGAGGGGCCGTGAGTTCATTATGAAGGACGCTTATTCATTTGATGTCGACATAGAGGGCTTGAAGATCGCTTATAATAAGATGGCCGATGCCTATTTCAAAATTTTCCGCCGGTGCGGATTCGATATCAAGATGGTTGAATCTGATGTCGGGGCTATGGGCGGTACCGGGGCGCATGAATTCATGGTACTGGTCGAGACTGCCGGCGGCGAGGAAGTCATTCTGGCCTGTCCCCGCTGCGAATATTCGGCTAATGTCGAAAAGGCCACTTCTTTGGTCATGGCCGATGAAAGCGCAGAGGAGATCCAACCGAAAAAAAATGAGATGGTCTATACTCCGGGTATGAAAACCGTGGAAGAAGTTACCGCCTTTCTCAGGGTCGGGCCGGAGCAATTGGTCAAGACACTGCTTTACCAGGCGGACGGCGAGACGGTAGCGGCACTCATCCGGGGAGATCGGGATATCAACGAAATCAAGCTAAAGAATCACCTTCGCTGTATAGAACTCGAGATGTCCCCGCCGGAAAAGGTGATCAGGGCGACCGGGGCGGCAGTAGGATTCGCCGGGCCGGTCGGTTTGAAGGGTATCAGGATTGTGGCCGACCCTGAAATCCGCTCGATGCGGAATTTCGTGGTAGGGGCCAACAAGGACGATACCCATATAGTCGGAGTTAATCCGGGCGATTTCCAGGTAAGCGAATATTCCGAGATTCGCAAGGCCGAAGCGGGCGAGATTTGCCCCCACTGCAACCAGGGAAGGCTGGAGGCTTATTCCGGGATTGAGGTCGGGAATATCTTCAAGCTGGGGACCAAGTACTCCGAAGCGCTGGGCGCCAGATATATCGATGCCGATGGGAATGAGAACCCGTTTGTCATGGGTTCATACGGTATCGGGGTAACCAGAACAGCCCAGGCCGCCGTGGAAGCGTTCCACGACGACAAAGGGATAATCTGGCCCAAGGCCATAGCCCCGTACGATTTTCACCTCGTTCCGCTCAATATAACCGATGATGAGCAGAAAGCGGTGGCCTTTGAGATTTATGAGGGTCTTAGGGAAAAAGGATATACCGTTTTGATCGATGACCGGGATGAGCGTCCGGGGGTAAAATTCAACGACGCCGATCTGGTCGGTGTTCCGATTAGAATTTCGATCGGTTCACGGGGCCTGAAAGAGGGGGTCATCGAGGTGGTTCGCCGACGGGGTCTGGAAGTGGAAAAGGTGCCGGTAAAAGAGGCGGTAAAACGGGCTGTCGAGATTTGGGAAAATTTGTAAAAAACGCTTGCGTTTAATAAGTTAAAAGAGTATAATTGCAAGTTCAAGAGTGGGTTGACACCCACTCTTTTGGCTATTTTCAGGGGAAACTCTTGTGTTCTGGTGATGAAAATGGACGCGGAACTTTTGAAGGAAACGTTGGAACCAGTTGTGGAGAATCTCGGATTTGAACTGGCGGAGATCTCCGCTCCCGTATCCGGCGGACGATTGATACTTCGATTATTCATTCATTCCCCGAAAGGCGTAAATCTAGACGACTGCGCCCGGGTCAGCAGGGCTGTTTCGGATAAACTGGACGCCGATGATCCGATCGGCGGCCGGTATACGTTGGAAGTTTCGTCGCTGGGGCTCGACAAACCGCTGCTAACGCCGCGTGATTTTCAGAGGAGAATAGGGGAAATGGTGCAGGTGATTTACCAGGAGAACGGAAAAAAGAAAACAGTAAAAGGGGTTTTAAAAGATAGTGATGAAAAAACAATTAGGATCGAACAGGGAGAAGCAACAATTGATATTCCCGTGGAGGCGGACCCTCGCGGAAAGATCCTGGTATAGCGAAAGGTTCGGACAGGGAGGATTTTATAAATGAACTATGATATAATCGAAGCATTCGGACAGATCGCCGCTGAGAAAAATCTCGAGCTGGAGTACGTATTGGCCACTGTCGAGGCCGCTCTTATCTCGGCCGTGAAAAAGAAATACCCCGAGGTAGAGGAAAACGTCAGGGTGGAGATTAACAAAGGGGAAGGAGAAATCAAGGTTTTCCTGACCAAAAAGGTAGTCGAGGACGTGGTCAACTCCGGCATGGAAATGACTGTCGAGGAGGCCTCTGAGCATTACGAGGACGTGGAAATCGGTCAGGAGCTGGACGTGCCTCTTCCATTCGAGGAGTTCGGCCGTAACGCCATTGCCACAGCCAAACAGATATTGATACAAAAGGTTCGGGAGGCGGAAAGAGATAAGATCTTCAACGATTTCAAGGACAAAGTCGGGCAATTGATCAACGGCAATGTTCAGCAGGTGGAAAAGGGTAATATTCTGGTCAATTTGGGACGGGCGGAGGCTATTATTCCGTCCAGAGAACAGATCAGAAAAGAAAAATTCCGTCAGGGAGACCGAATCAAGGCGATCATCACCGAGGTACAGAATTCCAATCGGGGTCCGCAGATATCTCTTTCTCGGTCATCTAATGATTTTCTCAAGAAGCTTTTTGAACTCGAAGTTCCCGAGATAGCCGAGAGGATTATCGATATCAAGGCGATAGCCAGAGAGGCTGGAGAACGTTCCAAGGTAGCTGTTTACTCCAACGATGACAGAATCGACGCCGTCGGGGCATGCGTGGGAGTGAAAGGCACCAGGGTTCAGAATATAGTCAGGGAGCTTAACAACGAAAGAATCGATATAGTGCCTTGGTCGTCCGAGCCGATGATTTTTGTCACCAAGGCTCTGGCGCCGGCGAAAATAGTTAATGTCGAGGTTTATCCTTCGGAGCAGAAAATGCTTGTAGCGGTCGCCGACGATAAGCTGTCGTTGGCTATTGGCAAAGCCGGGCAGAATGCCAGGCTGGCGGCCAAACTGACCGGCTGGAAAATCAATATCATGTCGGAAACCGAGTATGACGCTTTGAAGAAATCAGAAGAGGCCGAGAAAGTCGATATCGAGACAATCGAAGAGATCGGGCTTAAGATGATTCAGAAGCTGATTCAGTCCGGTTTTGAAACCGCCCAGGATATTATTGACGGCGGCCTGGAAAAGCTGGTCGCTATTGACGGTATCGGAGAGAAAACGGCCGAAAAGATTATGGCCTCATGTTCTGAAGCTATAGAAGCCGCCAGGGAGAAAGCTTTGACGGTCGACCGATTGGCCTCGGAACTTTCGGCCGAAATGGAATTTTCGCCGGATGATGACTCTTCGCCCAAGCCGGAGGACTATTAATTGAATGATCTGGCCGGATTGCTTCATCTTTGCAAAAAGGCAGGCGATCTGATCCTGGGACAAAAAGCGGTATTAGGGCAGGTCAAGGCGGGCAAAGAGATGACGGTTCTGGTGACATCTGATATCGGCCAGGCCTTGAAAAAAAAATTGATAAAATTGGAATTGGAATATCTGGACTGGTCGTCCGACCGGTTGGGAGAGGTTTTTGGCCGAGAGAAATTGGCTGTTGTGGGGATAACTAACAGAAGCCTGGCCATGAGAATAAAACAGCTTTTGCATTCCCCCGGCAATGACAAAAACGATCGGGCCGATAGCGCGATTCCCGGATTGAGGTAGGTGATTTATGGCGAATAAACGAATTTATGAGCTGGCTAAAGAATACAACGTTTCCTCTAAAGCCATGGTTGATATTATCAGGCAGCTGGGATTTGATGTCAAATCGCATTCGTCCGCCGCCGATGACGCGATATTGAAGGCTGTCAAAGGGAAGTTCGCCTCCGAAAAAGAGGAAGTAAAGAAAGAAATAGAGGAAAAAAAGAAAAAAGCCGAAGCCCGCCAGCAGGCCGAAACGGATGTTCATCGGAAGAAACAGGAAGTCGAAAGAAAGATGCTCTCCGAGCTTCGCAAAACCAAGAAGCAAGAAATCAAGAAAATCGAGCATCAAACATCGGCCAAAAAGAAGAAAGACCGCCGCAAGAAAAAGAAAGAACGCATTGTGGATATCAAGGCAGTCAAGGCCACATTCAAAAAGACCATGTCCAGCTTAGAGACCACGAAAAAACGAAAATATAGAAGGTCCGACGGCAAGGGCGAACTGACTGTTGACGAGGATTCTCTCTCCAATGTCATAAAAGTCACCGAATTTATGACTCTTTCGGAGTTGGCTGATCTTTTGAAAGTCAAACCGGCGGTTCTGGTGGCCAAATGCATGGAGTTGGGGACAATGGCCACGATCAATCAGAGACTTGATATCGATACCATCGGGACCCTGGCTTTAGAGTACGGCTTTACTATAGAAGAATCTAAGCTTGTGGGCGAAGAGGATGATGATGAGGAGCAGGACGAAAGCCTGGTAACCCGTCCTCCGGTCGTGACTATCATGGGTCACGTCGATCACGGTAAGACTTCGCTGTTGGATTACATTCGACGTTCCAACATTATAGCCGGAGAATCGGGTGGAATAACCCAGCATATCGGAGCATATGAAGTGCAGTTGCCTGGCGGCAATATTACATTTCTGGATACGCCCGGACACCAGGCCTTCTCATCGATGAGAGCGCGCGGTGCCCATGTTACTGATATTGTCGTGCTGGTTGTGGCCGCCGATGACGCGGTTATGCCCCAGACGATCGAGGCTATCGATCATGCCAGGGCGGCCGGTGTTCCTATTATAGTGGCCATAAATAAAATGGATCTGCCCACGTCCAACATAGACAAAATTAGAGAACAGCTTGGGCAACATAACCTGATACCCGAAGAATGGGGTGGTAAAACGGTATTCGTAGAGATATCGGCCAAAACAGGTATGGGTATAGATAAGCTTCTGGAGATGATTCTTCTTCAGACAGAGATGATGGATCTCAAAGCCGATCCTTATAAAAACGTCCGGGGAACTATTATAGAGGCCCAGTTGGATAAGGGCAAAGGACCGCTCTGCACCGTGCTGATTCAGCGAGGTACGTTGAGCGTGGGAGATTCCTTCGTGACCGGCACTCATTTCGGCAGGGTCAGGGCCATGCTGAATGAAAGGGGCCAGACGGTTCAGAGCGCTCCGCCATCGACACCTACGCTTATTCTCGGATCGACCGGCGTTCCTCAGGCCGGGGATTCCTTTATGGTTGTCAACGGGGAGAGCGAGGCCAGAATCATCGCCCAAAAGAGACTGCGGCTCAAACGAGAAAAAGATTTCCGTCATTTGAAACGTCTAACCCTGAGCGAAGTTTACGACCGCATTAAAGAAGGCCAGATCAGAGATCTGAATCTGATTATCAAAGGTGACGTCGACGGTTCGGTGGAAGCTCTTTCCGATACTTTGGCCGGTATCCAGCATCCTGAAGTCAAGGTTAACGTGATTCACAGGGGTGTCGGAGCGATTTCGGAATCTGACGTTTTACTGGCCGCCGCTTCACAGGCCATCATTATCGGTTTCCATGTACGGGCCGAACCGAGAGCGGCCGAATTATCGGCAAGAGAAAAAGTTGATATACGTCTCTACAAGATCATTTATGAAGCTGTTTCCGATATCAAGGACGCTCTCGAGGGTCTGCTCGCGCCCGATATTGTCAAAGTGGAAGTCGGCGAAGTGGAGGTCAGGCAGCTGTTCAAGGTTCCGAAGATCGGATTTATCGCCGGAAGCATTGTAAAAACCGGCTCGGTCAAGCGCGGGGCCAAGGCTGAGGTGTTTCGTAACGCTATCAAGGTGGCTGATGGTATTATCGGTTCTTTGAAACGGTTTAAGGATGACGCCAGAGAGGTTAGCGCCGGATATGAGTGCGGAGTGGGTATCGAACCGTCTTTTGATCTGGCCGTGGGAGATATTATAAAATTATATAAAGAGGTGGAAGAGGCCCGCAAACTCGAACAGAGTTAATTCCAAATGGTAGTGGGGGTATTAACAGTCGCCCTTTCGATTCCTCAAGCTAACTCGCTTAAGGATAAGCGGAGGGTAATCAAAAGCGTTAAGGACAGAATACGTTCGAAGTTCAATGTTTCGATAGCGGAAATCGGAGATCAGGATATCTGGCGAACTGCCCTGCTGGGCGTAGCGGTCATATCAGAGGATACGGCTTACGCCAACGGGGTTCTTTCGCATGTGCAGGATATCTTCGATAACTTAAGGGATGCTATCCTGACAAAAACCGAACTGGAATGGCGGTAATAGTGGATTTTTCGAGGGCGGACAGACTGCAAAGCCAGATGCTTAGGGAGCTGGCGGGAATAATCATGGACGATCTTAAGGACCGTCCGACGGTTATGATTACCTTTACGCGAACCGAAATTTCGCGGGATTTGAAACACGCTAAAATCTATTTTTCGGTTTTGGGAGATGATAAACAGAGAGACACCGGTATGGAATTCCTCAAACGTCATGCCAAAGTGATCAGAAAGGCTTTGAGTTCCCGGATGCGAATTCGGTATTGTCCCGAACTTTATTTCAAGTTCGATGACTCCACGGGCAATGTGCTTAGGATTAATGAACTGCTGGATCAAATAAAAAAAGATGAAGACAACGACTGAAATAATAGAAATTATCGAAATAATAAAGAGCAGGAACCGGTTTCTTATAACTTCCCATATGGATCCCGATGGCGACTCCATCGGTTCCCAGCTGGCTCTGTATCATATACTCAGATCTTTGGGTAAAGAGGCTATGGCCGTAAATCAGGGCGCCATGCCGTCAAAGTATAAATTTCTGGATCCTGACGGTATAATCAGATTTTCCGGTTCCGATCTTCCGTTCGTTCCTGAGGTTGTTTTTCTCATGGAATGCCCGTCGCCGGAGAGAATCGGATTTGTCAGATCGTTGATACCCGAGAGCGCTTTCACGGTAAATATCGATCACCATAAAGATAACACGGAATATGGGGATATCAACCTGGTTGACGCTGTAAGCGGCGCGGCGGCCGAAATTTTGTATTTTATATTCCATATAGGCGGTTTCGAGATAACGCCGGAGATGGCCAAGCAGCTCTACGCGGCTTTGGCCTCCGATACCGGCCGATTTCGTTTCAGCTCAACTACCGCCCGTTCCATGATGGTCGCTTCCAGGCTAATAGAGTTAGGAGCCGACCCCAAATATATCTCTGATCGCCTGTATGCCGATTTTTCCCCTGAAACAATGCGGCTGCTCGGGACAACCTTATCAGGTTTGCGGCTGGAAGCCGACGGGAAAATAGGATATTTGGTAATCACTTTGAAAGACCTCATGGCTTCGGGCGCGGGAATTGAAAATTCAGAGGGCTTTGTAGATTTTATTCAATCCATAAACGGCGTTAATTTGGGGTTCCTTTTTAAGGAGCTGCCATCCAACGAGGTCAAGGTATCGGTCCGTTCCCAGAACGGATTCGATTCGGCCAGGTTCGCCAGTATTTATAACGGAGGAGGACATACCAACGCAGCCGGTTTCATGCGATCAGGGAATTTGGATGAGATCATTAAAGACGTCGTTGCCAGGGCCGCGGAGTTTATCAATGGAGATTAGAGACGGTATTATCCTGGTCGATAAACCGGCTGGCATGACCTCCCATGACGTGGTCAATTATATTCGCCGCACCCTGAAGTTCAAGAGGGTCGGGCATACCGGTATCCTCGATCCGGGAGCTACCGGCCTGTTGGTTATGCTGCTCGGCAAGGGAACTCTCTTTTCGAGTTTTCTTGTGGACATGTCCAAACGGTATATTTCGAGGTTCGAATTCGGCGCGACCACCGACACTTATGATTCCGACGGTAAAATACTGACCGAAACGGATCCCGGAGAACTTACCCGGGACGAATTCGAGAGTCACCTCTCCCGTTTTATAGGAGAAATAGAACAAACAGTGCCGCCTTACTCCGCGGCCAAGAAGGACGGAGTTCCGTTCTACAAACTTGCCCGGAAAGGGAAAGAAGTGACCCTGCGGCATAAGGTAGTTACGATAAAGGATATTAAAATAATCGAATTCAAATGGCCGGAGGTGGCGTTGGATATTCAATGCTCCACCGGGACCTATGTTCGAAGTATCGCTTATGAGCTGGGACAGAATATCGGCTGCGGCGCTTATCTTAAAAAACTAAGAAGAACCGAGATCGGACCTTTTAGTGTCTCGTCGGCAATAACTCTTGATGAAATTGCCAAAGTCAGGGATCTATCCGAGATTATTCGTCCACTGAAACAGGCCCTGCCCTCGAATCCGTTGATACGAATCAAGCCGCAGTATTACGGCGATATTCTAAACGGCCGGCCGTTCTGCAAGAAATACGTAGGGGAATTCGATTACAATGGAGACGGTGGTATAATGTCTTTGTTGATGGGGCCTGATGACAAGGTTTTAGCGTTGGCCAGACTCAATATGCACTGGAGAGCCATAGCCAGCCTGGGTCCGTCGGAAATAATGGGCACTTATGTGAGAGTGATCAATGAAGGTCATATCGGGTCTTAATCAGCTGGAAACGGAAGGTCTGTCCGATGTCGCCGCGACCATCGGGACATTCGACGGCGTGCATCCGGGACACAGGAAAATTATCGATACTCTTTTGAGAGTAGCGGATGAACAGAAACTCCGTTCCACGCTGGTAACTTTCAATCCGCATCCTCAGATTGTTCTTGGCACCAGGGGTCCGGTGGAAATCCTGACGACCCTGGAGGAGAAGCTCGAACTGCTGGCTTCAACCGGCATCGATACGGTCGTGGTTCTTGATTTCAACAAGCAGCTGGCATCGTACCCGCCGGAGGATTTTGTGCGGGAAGTTCTGATAAAAAAGCTGGGCATGAAAGCCCTGGTCTTCGGCTACGACCACGCTTTCGGCAAGAACAGGGCAGGCAACAGCCAGCTTCTGGAGAAAATGTCGAAGACCGATGATTTTTATTTTTCGGTGGTTCCGGAATTCAAGATGGAGGGCCAGGCGATCAAATCGACGTTTATCAGGAATGAGCTTAAGAGCGGAGATTATGCCAGGGCCGTTGAATTTCTCGGTTATAATTACTTTATAACCGGCAAAATCGTAAGAGGTCATGGAATCGGCAAAACACTGGGATTTCCCACAATTAATCTGGCCGTGCCACCGGGTAAGCTTTTGCCCAGGGAAGGCGTCTACTCGGCTTCCGCGCGTTTTGACGGTGCCAAACGATCGGGAATGGCTTATATTGGGCAACGGCTTACTTTTAACGATAAAACCCTCTCCGTGGAGGTAAATCTTTTCGATTTTGACGGGCAAGTGGAATCCGAGAGGGCGGTTTTGGAGTTAATGGAGTATATTCGCGCTCCCAAAAAGTTCGATTCCCCGGAAACGTTGGCTAAGAAGATGAAAAATGATGAAGTGGAAATAAAAAAGAGAATAGGTTAGGAGGAAAACTTGACACTGTCCAAGGAACAGAAGCAGGAAGTAATCAAGCAGTATCAGCTGCATGAGACCGACACCGGATCGGTAGAAGCCCAGGTGGCATTGCTCACGGCCCGAATTAATGAGCTTACGGATCATTTTCAAAAACACAAAAAAGACCATCATTCCCGCCTGGGTCTTTTAAAGATGGTAGGAAGACGCAGACGTCTTCTGGAATATTTGAAGAAAACCGAACTCGAGGCTTACAGAGCCTTGATTGACAACCTCAAATTGAGGAAGTAAGAATCCATTTGGAGGATTAATTTTGGAAGTAGTTGAACTGCAGTTAGAAGACGGTAGAACTTTATCTATAGAGACCGGCCGCATTGCCAGACAGGCCGGAGGATCAGTAATGGTGCGTTTGGGAGATACGGTCGTATTGGCGGCCGCCACCAGCGCGAAGACAACGCAGGAGAGAGATTTTTTCCCATTATCTGTTGATTACAGGGAAAAATCATACGCCGCCGGAAAGATTCCCGGAGGCTTTTTCAAACGGGAGGGAAGACCCAGCGAGAAGGAAATTCTATCGGCCCGATTGACCGACAGACCGCTCAGGCCTCTTTTCCCCGACGGCTACACCGATGAGGTTCAGATCATGATCCAGGTACTATCGTCCGATCAGGAAAACGACGGCGATATACTCGGCATAATCGGAGCGTCCGCGGCGCTATCCATCTCGCCTATTCCGTTCCCTACTCCGATAGCGGCTGTCAGGGTCGGAAGGAAAAATGGCCAGTTTGTGGTTAACCCGTTGTTTTCCGATCTGGAAACATCGGATCTTAATGTTACCATAGCCGGCACCGCTGAATTTATTAATATGGTCGAAGGTGGATCAAGGGAAGTACCTGAAAAAGACCTGGTCGCCGCTCTGGCTTTCGGTCATGAACACATAAAAAAAGTCGTAGCTATTATCGAGCAGATGAAGGCCAAGGTCGGACTTCCCAAAATAGAAGTTCCCGAAATTGAATATGACCCAGAACTGGTTAAAACAGTTACGGAACAAACATTTGACAAGATCAAGAAGGCTAATCGAATCAGGGAGAAGGCCGAACGTTATGTCGCTATAGATCTTATCAAAACCGAAGCCCTGGCCTCGTTAGAAGAGCAGTTTCCGGAATCTGAAAAGACTATTAAGGCAGTTATCGGGCAGATCGAGAAGGATGATCTCAGAAAGATGATTCTCGATGAGGGAATTCGCTCCGATGGTCGGGGATTCGAGGATATCAGGCAGATCACATCGGAAGTCGGCATATTGCCGAGGACTCATGGTTCGTCCCTGTTCACCAGGGGCCAGACCCAGGCTATTGTCGCGGCTACGTTGGGTACCAAGATGGACGAGCAGCGAATCGACGATCTTTTGGGAGAATCTTTCAAGAGCTTCATGCTTCATTATAATTTTCCTCCCTTTTCAGTCGGCGAGGTTCGCCCGGCACGCGGCCCCGGCCGTCGTGAAATAGGGCACGGCGCCCTGGCGGAACGAGCCCTCGAACCGGTTATTCCGGCCGAGGAGAAATTCCCTTATACGATCAGAATCGTTTCCGATATCACCGAATCCAACGGATCGTCATCCATGGCCACCGTATGCGGCGGCACTCTGGCCCTTATGGACGCCGGAGTACCATTGAAAGCCCCTGTAGCCGGTATCGCCATGGGATTGATTAAAGAAGGCGACAAGATGGCTATTCTGACCGATATCCTCGGAGTCGAGGATCATCTGGGAGACATGGACTTCAAGGTAACCGGGACTGCGGAAGGAATAACCGCATTTCAAATGGATATCAAGATCGCCGGATTGACTTTGGAGATAATGGAAATGGCGCTCGATCAGGCCCGCAGGGCCCGTATGTATGTTCTCGACAAGATGAAAGAATGCCTCGCCGAACCGAGAACCGAGCTTTCGCAATACGCTCCGAGAATCATCACCTTGAAGGTGCCTATAGCCAAGATAGGGGAGATCATCGGACCGGGCGGCAAGATGATCCGAAGCATTATCGAACAGACCGGCGCTAAAATCGATATCGAGGACGACGGTACTGTAACCATCGCTTCGGTCGATCAGCTGGCTGGAGAAGCGGCCCGCGATAAGGTTCTGGCATTAATCGAAGAACCTGAAATCGGCAGGGTATATGTAGGCAAGGTCAAGCGAATCGCCGCTTTCGGGGCATTTGTAGAGATACTCCCCGGCACCGACGGCCTTTTGCATATTTCCGAGATTGAAAGCCGTAGAATCGAAAGAGTCGAGGACGTATTGAGCCTTGGAGATGAAGTCAAAGTCAAGGTTCTCAATATCGATCCCGAAGGGAAAATAAGACTCTCGAGAAAGGTACTTCTCGAAGGGGGATCGGATAATGGCGGGACATCGCGACCTCCCCGATCCGACCGCGGGAGATAAATGTGAATCAGCCTGAACCGGCAATTTTCAAAAAGACGGTAATGCCCAACGGAATCAGGGTACTGACAGAAGCAATTCCTTATGTCAGATCCGTTTCCCTGGGATTCTGGCTTGATGTTGGCTCGCGGGACGAAAATGATGTTTCCGCGGGTATCTCTCATTTTATCGAGCATATGGTTTTCAAAGGGACATCGTCCCGAAGCGCGTCAGATATAGCCTCCTGCCTTGAATCGGTGGGAGGCGTGCTAAACGCTTTCACCAGCCGGGAACAGACCTGTTTCTTTTCTAAATTCCTGGATGAGCATCTGGAAAAAGCAGTGGATCTGCTTTCCGATCTGATCACTCATCCGCTCTACAACGCTTCTGATATCGAAAAAGAGAAGAAGGTCATCCTCGAAGAGATCAGCGACGTGGAAGATTCACCCGGAGACCTCGTTCATGACCTGTTCGCCAGGACAATTTTCGGCAAACATCCCCTGGGCCGTCCAATTATGGGAAGCCGGACTACGGTCAAGGGGCTGAATCGGGCCAAAATCCACCGCTACGTGGATAAACATTACAGGCCCAACAAGATAGTCATCGCCGCTTCGGGCAATATAAGTCACGATCATCTGGTCGATCTGGTGGGCAGGTATTGTGTCATCAACGAGGCCGCCGAAGTGAACAACGGAAGAAAACAGCCGGCCTTTAAGCCGTTTCTTAAGGCCTATGCCAGGAAATCGGCCCAGGCTCATGTCTGCCTGGGGCTTCCGGCCAAGGAGTTTATTCATCGATCCCGCCCCGCCATGCTTCTTTTAAACTCCGTTCTGGGCGGCGGGATGTCATCGAGGCTGTTCCAGCATATCAGAGAGGATCTCGGCCTGGTATATACCGTTTATTCATATCTCGATTTCTTTGTCGATACCGGGATATTCGGCATATATCTGGGCACGGAGAAAAAGAATGTCAAAAAGGCGCTGGCCGCGGTAAAAACCGAAATAGAGAAACTGGCCAATGAGCCGTTATCGTCAGCGGAGCTGACCGATGCCAAAGAACAGCTTAAGGGCAACCTGGTATTAGGTCTTGAAAATACATCCAACAGGATGAACCGTCTGGCCAAACATGAGTTCCTGGCCAATCGGTATATCAGCCTTGACGAAACGATATCGGCCATCGACGCTGTTACACCAGACGAGATTCACGAGATCGCTCGTGAGCTTTTTGCGGTCAATCGTTTCTCCGGAGCCGCCTTGGGACCGGTAGGCGACGATATTTATACCGCCCTCGAATGATCGGGAATGTTGGTCTATTTTGGATTGTCAGGGCAGTCAGGATCGATATTGCCTTATGCGACTCTGAATAATATAACTACCAGAGCCGGTTGTTTATTTAAAGCGAAGGGAACCTGCCTTGTCAGGTCGAGGATTCAAGAGATTCTTACTTAAACTGACCGTTACCAGCATAGCATTGCTGGTGGTGGTTAAAATCTGCCCCTGGGCCGAGGTTCATGATCCGGTCGCGCTTTTGGTGACGGCCTTATTGCTCGGCATATTCAATTCGATTCTGCGGCCGCTTTTGATTTTGCTGACTCTGCCGATAAATATCGTAACATTCGGACTATTTATCTTTGTGATTAACGGTCTGATACTGTACATAATTGCCCGACTTGTACCGGGATTCGAATTAGCGAGTATCTGGGCGGCGATTCTAACATCCATGCTGGTATCTCTTACCGCAGGCATCATAAACTGGCTGATTAAAGATGATCGACCGAAGCACTACGCTTACTAAATGACCGAAATGAATAGATCCAAGCAGACGGCCGGGCCTTATCCGTTTAAGAAAATCGAGGCCAAATGGCGGAAATACTGGGAAGATAAGAATCTGCACAATACCGATCTTGCCCAAAACGATAAAAAACTATATTCGCTGGTTATGTTCTCTTACCCGTCGGGAGATAAGCTCCACGTGGGGCATTGGTACGCCTTTGCTCTGCCCGATACCTGGACACGCAAAAAGAAAATGGAAGGGTATAGTATCTTCGAACCGATGGGATTCGATTCGTTCGGCCTGCCGGCGGAAAACTATGCCATTAAAACCGGAATTCACCCGGCCATTTCCATCGCTGAAAATGTCGGCTTTATCAGACGGCAGTTGAAGGAAATCGGAGCCATGTACGATTGGTCCAGGGAACTGGCTACCAGTGACCCGGAATACTACAAATGGACTCAATGGCTGTTCCTGAAGTTTTTTGAAAAGGGGATGGCGGTTCGTAAAGAAGCGCCGGTCAACTGGTGTCCGTCATGCCATACTGTTCTGGCCAACGAACAGGTTGTCGACGGCCTTTGCGAGCGATGCGATACCGAGATCACCCGCAAAAATCTGAAGCAGTGGTTTTTCAAAATCACCGATTACGCAGAGAAACTATTGGAAGGGTTGCAAAAGCTCGATTGGCCATCCAAAACTATTACCATGCAAAGAAACTGGATAGGACGATCCGAGGGGACCGAGATCATATTCACCGAGGAAAAATCGGGGGAGAAGATACCGGTATTCACGACCCGGGCGGATACGTTGTGCGGAGTTACCTATATCGTATTGGCCCCTGAACACCCCCTCGTCGATAAATTTACTATACCTGCACATGAGGGCAGTATAAAGGAATATATAGGCCAAAGCAGAAAACTATCGGAGATAGAAAGGCTATCCACAGTCAAGGAAAAGACCGGAGCATTTACCGGCAGTTATAGCGTTAATCCCATTAACGGCAATAAAATACCGATCTGGATCGCTGATTATGTGCTTATTTCATATGGTACCGGCGCTGTCATGGCGGTTCCGGGTCACGACCAGAGAGATTGGGAGTTCGCCAGGAAATACAATCTCGAGATAAGACAGG
>JAHEDG010000079.1 GCA_024641335.1 Candidatus Zixiibacteriota bacterium | reverse complement strand
CGGATCTGCGAGTTCGGTAAGCCGGGTGTCCGGGAACGCAAATGGCATCACGCCACCCTGACCCAGTTCGTCTCGCCGATCGTGGCCGGGAAATTGTTAGGTTTGACTGTCGAGCAGATGGTCAACGCTATCGGTATCAACGGTTCGCACAACCACACAATCGGCTGCCCCACCGCCGGCAAGCTAACCATGATGAAGAACACGGTCGATCCCATGGCTGTCCAGTCCGGCGTATTCGCCGCCTTGATGGCACAAAAAGGGTACTCCGGCACCAAAGAGGTATTCGAGGGTAAAGAGGGGCTCATGGACGTTTTCGGCCCCGACTGGGATATCGACAAAATGACCGGAGGCCTGGGGGAGAGCTATAGGATCCTGCAATGCAGCATGAAAGCGTTCCCCACCGAGGCCTTGACCCACACTCATATCACCGCAACCTTGAAGGCGATCACCAAAAACGATATCAAGCACGACCAGATCGATACGGTCACCGTGACCACTATCGCCCGGGCCTGCGATATCCTTTTCGATCCCCATAAGTATCGCCCCGAATCGCGCGAGACCGCAGACCACTCTCTTCCGTACTGCGTCGCCGCCGCCATAGTGGACAGGCAGATCACCACCAACACATTCTCCGACGAGAAGCTTAAAGACCCGCGTATCTGGGAGGTCATCGATAAGATCAAGGGTGAAGCGTCGCAGGAGTTCGAGAAGATGTTTCCCGCCAAACAGCCGTCGAAAGTGGTTGTCAAAACCAAAGATGGCCGGGAGTTCTCCGAATATCTCGAGTACCCCAAAGGTGATCCCCGCGAGCCGATGACCATGGCCGATCTCGAGGCCAAATTCAACGCCTTATCCGGGAAATTGCTCAAATCCGATCGCCAGGAAAAGATCAAAAATATGATCTTCGATTGCCAAAACCTGTCAGCTGTCGATTTCATGAAAAATCTGATCGCCTAAGATAATGTCTCGCCAGAAACTCAAGCGATTCTCCGAGATCGAGTCGTTTCACAATGTGATTCGCGGATTCGAAGGCGTCGCTCCGGATTGGCATCGCCTCTTTTTCGGCAATGAAAATCCGCTTACCCTGGAAGTCGGCTGCGGCAAGGGCGAATATACTGTCGGGCTGGCCCGACGGTTTCCAGAGCGCAATTTCATCGGTATCGATAAAAAAGGAGAACGGATCTGGTGCGGCGCGGTAGCCGCCATGGATGAAAAACTCCCGAATGCCCTCTTCCTGCAATGTGATCTTATGTCGCTGCCCGACTTTTTCGAGGCTGGGACAGTCTCCGAAATCTGGATTCCTTTTCCAGATCCGTTTCCCAAAAAGAGCATGGCCGGCAAACGACTGACCTCGCCGAAATTCCTAGATATATTCAAACGGATTTCCAGACCCAATGGAATTATTCATCTTAAAACCGATGACTCCACCCTTTTTGAATACTCCATTAAAGCTGTCAGCCAGAAAAAACTGACGCTGCTCGATCAAATTGACGACCTTCATGCCGAACCTGATAACAGGCATCCGCAGGCTATCACTACTACTTTTGAAAGACGTCATCTGGAAAGCGGAAAGACCATAAAATACCTTTGCTGTCTGCTGTCGGCCGATTAAAATATCGCGAAAATAATTCCCCGCTGACAGTCTAATAAATCCCCCAAAAAATGATGATAATTCAACTGATTTCCTTTAAGATGGATGCAGGTCCATGTTTAAATGTTGCATTTTATTGCAATTATTCGGGCGAGGTTTATGAGGGCTACTTCAACAGCCTTCATAACCAATTGACAGTCAACATGATACGATGGCGACGGAAAGGAATGGATAGATGGCATGATTTTTGATATTAGTTAAGTGAGTGAAATTTGATAATTGTATTTGTTCCAGGGGGAATAAATGAAAAAAGCGGTACTTTTTCTGATTGCGATTCTGATGACAGTTCCAGTTGCTTACGCTGTTCCGGACCTGCAGCTTTTCATTGATGGCGCCACATATGATTGGGGTACTCAAACCTGGATTACCACCAGCGGAGAATTCGATCTCTACGTTATCTCCGCCAATAACAGCAAGACGGATGTAATAGTCAGCATGGCTATTGCCCCTAACGATAATCCCGCTGATGTGGAATTAGATATTACCGGCCCTTACTCGAAATTATCTCAATGGACCGACGGCTATGCCCCCATCGATTATGTCCCCGATTCCTGGAATGGCCATAGCGATCTTCCCAGACACGGGATTTACCCCACATGGTACAGGGAAATGCATACCGGTGACTATGGCACCATCCAGAATGTCGGCGACGTCCAGCCCAATCAGTATGGTAATTTCTGGAATCCGGCCAGCGGTGAAGGCAACGCCAACCGGCGCGGTCAGGTTAAAAGCTTCCATTTCGCAACCGGCGGAATTTTCACCGGCATCCATTTTGACGCTTATACTTACAACCGCGACGGGTCCATCGATAAATTCGCCCCGTTCTCTCATGACGCCGGTATGAACGTCGTTCCTGAGCCGGCTACCATAGCGCTAATGGGCGTCGGACTTATGGGAATAGGTCTGGCCGCTTTCAAACGGCGCAAGAGATAAATACCAGAATTATGAAATCCCGAACCGCCCGTAGCCCGGGCGGTTTTTTTTACCCGGATTTATCTTGTCATAACCGTATTCGATTATTATAATTAGCGTTGATTGGAATAGGGGAGAGGTGGCCGAGCGGCTGAAGGCAGCTGCCTGCTAAGCAGTTGGTCCCGTAAGGGGCCCCCGGGTTCGAATCCCGGCCTCTCCGCCAGATATTTTTCTGCTTCCCTAACTTCATGCTTGACAAAAGATTCCGTTATAGTATATTGACAGTGAACAGGCCGTGTGGCCATATTGTGACCACTAAAAGACGGGGGTTATCATGGGATCGCTCTACAAAAGAGGCAATATCTGGTATATCGATGTACGCTCCGCGGGACGGAGAATCCGCAAGAGGATCGGCACGTCCAAGAAAATTGCGGAGCTGGTCTTGAAAGATGCCGAGGTCAAGATTGCCAGGGACGAATTCGGGTTTGCCAAAAACGATATCTCCTTAGCGAAGTTCCTTGAGCGATTCCGGGAGTATTCCGAGGCTAACCATTCCAAAGGCACCTGCAACCGCTACAGGGCGGTAATAGACCATTTCAAGAGGTTTCAGAAGCTTCAGCCGGAGATTCAGTTCCTGTCGCAGATCGGGGCCAGGGAGATCGACGGCTACAAGGTGTTCCGTAAGGGTGAATGGGTCAATCCAAATGGCGATCCGGTGGAATCCGATGAGGATGTCTCCGAGCATACCCGCAAAGGCGCCCGGGCGCATACAATCAATTTTGAGATCGGGACGCTTCGGACCATCTTCAACATGGCCATCAAATGGGGTTTCATGCGGGAAAATCCGACAAAGGCGGTCGTCAAGCTCAAGGTCAACGATTCCAAGAAGCCCAGGTTTCTGACCAAAGAGGAATGCCGGCGCCTATTGGAGAACTCCCCAACCACGCTAAGGAATATATTCTACGTTTTTTTGAACACGGGCATGCGTAAGGCGGAGCTCGAGAATCTGGAATGGTCGGATATCGATTTCAAGCGCCGGAAAATCAAGATCCAGCGGAAGGATTTCTGGACTCCCAAGACGGGGGAGAGGGAGATTCCGATCAATCAGGGGACTTATGACCTCCTGGCCAAATTAATGAAGGAGAATGATACAGGTCTGGAGAGCGATTTTGTATTTCCCCACCGGGATGGCGGCAGGATCAAGGACAAGCTACGTGAGCAGTTGATTAAAATAGCGCAGAAAGCGAAGATTGAAGGCCTGACCAAGCTCCATTCCCTCCGACATACTTACGCCAGTCACCTGGTCATGAACGGCGTAGATCTGCCCACGGTCCAAAAGCTGATGGGGCATTCCGATATTCAGACCACCATGATCTATTCGCATCTGGCTCCGGATCATCTTGCGGATGCGGTGGAGAAGTTGGAATTTTAAAATAATCCAAATTATAATTGTCTCATTTCAATTTCGCTATGGTTCAGTGAAAATAATGCCCCCTAATTTCTGAATTAAAACCCAATCTAATTATCCTTGAATCTTCAACAATCGCTCATGCAAAGCTGTAAAATAGATTTCTCTTTAGATCGCTCCAGATTAGAATAGTCTTGCCGGCAACCGGCTTAATTGCAAAAAGTAATGTGTTATTAACAATTGTGCAAATATTTTCGATAATAGTATCTTTTTTTTTCTTGACATGAGTTTACATAAATGCTATACATAAGTAGCTGTAGAATAAAACATGCAACGGGACACGCTTTGAAGTATATCAACGAATTTTGTATTTGTGGATTTATTTGGCAAATAATACTGCCAGTATTTCCTACAATAGGTGCAGACGGGGAGTTTACAGGTAGTTTATAATGGATAATAATTTAGAAATCTGATTAGGGCTATCAATCAAGGAGGAAACATGTCATCGAAATTGGAAATTAGGTACCTATGCGCTGGTGTTGTACTTTTGATCCTATTAGATAGCGGGCTGTTTGCCCAAAATTCACCGACGATAAGACCGAGAGAGGGGATAACCGCGATTGATAAAAACGGGGCCGTATATACTGCGATTACATATCATGGGTTATTAAAAAACAGGGACAGAGCCTTGGTTACAAATGCCGATGTGAATATCATATTCAGGATTTATGATTCTTTCGAATATGGCAATCTCATTTGGAAAAGTGAAAAGGCCGTTCAAACCGACGGTCAAGGCAGGTTTACCGTTATTTTGAATTGCCCGAATTTGAAACCAGATAGAAACTATTATCTTTCGCTGCAAGTTTTCGGAGATAATGAGGAAATGTCCCCAAGGCAGCCTATTAACCTCTCCGAGAAAGTCAATCGAGGATCCGATATCGGAGGTGACAATCTGCCCGACCCTTTACATGTGGGCGAACATTGGACCGACGAATTAAATAGAGTACTTTACACTAACGATGCCTGGGGTTTGGCAAGAGGGGGATTCTCCAATTCGCTTATTGGGGCTAAAGCGTACACTATGATAAATCTCGGTGGTAATAGTACAACAGGTGCCCTCATGTTTAACTACGAGTATTCATCGGTACTTGGAGGATATAAGAATACTGCCGGAAGCGATTACGCTTTGGTGGCAGGTGGCCAAAGCAACAACGCTACAGGAATGTATAGTGTTGTTATAGGGGGATTAAACAATACGGCAAGCGGAAAGGTATCTGTAATACCGGGCGGGGATCATAATTCGGCTGCGGGCGATTACTCTTTTGCCGCTGGCAGGCAGGCCGTTGCAGATTTTGACGGTTCTTTTGTTTGGGCTGATGCTACCGATGCTCCTTTTGCCGCTACTGCTGCTAATCAGTTCCTGATTCGCGCGTTTGGCGGAGTTGGATTCGGTACAACCGATGCCAGTGATAGGTTCGTTATAAGTCGTGATGGTATAAGTAAGGATTTTGTAGTTGATTATACTAACGGCAATGTCGGGATCGGTACTGACTCGCCTGATGCCAAACTCCATGTGGCGAGTAACGGTATTCAAGTAGGATCCTCTACGGGCCTCTATTCCGAACTGGTAAATAATAATGTTATCTTTCATCGTGATGATGGAGCATCATACGTTAGTCAGCACGGAAATGGATCTTTAGGCTTTGTCACAAATAACGATTACACTACGATAAGAATGCTTATAGACAAAGTCGGCAAAGTCGGTATCGGAACGTGGAATCCCCAGGCCAAATTGCATGTAGCCGGCAGTGATGATACTGATGCGGTTACTCAGATCAGCGTCAAATCTGAAAAAGATGCTATTTTTCGGATGCATGACTATGAAGATACTAGGCCGATCAACGATCCCAATCCTACTGAGCCTTGCCAGTATTTTGATATTGCCTATAGCTCATCCGACTTGAAGCTGCATTTTAGAGGTGGCTACTATCATTACTTCAATATAGGTGAAGATATTATGACTTTGGTAGATGACGCAGAGGGAAATGTTGGTATCGGAACA
>JAHEDG010000038.1 GCA_024641335.1 Candidatus Zixiibacteriota bacterium | reverse complement strand
GGGTATCTGGGGCGAAGGTGATTTTGTGTATTTGGTCAGTTATCCGAACGGTATTCTGACTTTCGATATTACCGATCGATCGGCGCCGGAATTGATCGATGTTTACACTTCGCCCGGCGAGGCCTTTAATATCACCGGAGGCAACGGTTATTTATATCTGTGTGACAGCGGGGGAGGTATCAGGATTCTATCGATTGCCAATCCGTCCCACCCGGTTAATATCTCCACTATAGGGCTAATCGGGTATCCCAATGACGCGGCTTTGAGCGATACTCTGCTTTTCATCGCCGACGATTCCACAGGCGTGGTGGCAGCGTCTGTGGCCGATCCACAGGCTCCATACATAATAGACACTTATTACAGCCCCGGTATAGCCAAAGGAATCGCTGTCAGGGATAATCTGGTATGCCTGGGTGACGAAACCTCATTTATTGTTTTAGCCTTTACCGATGATCCCACCGGTATCGATGACCGCGAATCGATAATACCCGAAGCGTTCGGTTTCGAAAAAGTATATCCCAACCCGTTCAATCCGCAAACATCGATTGAGTTTACGGTTTCCACCCCGGCCGTTCTTTCTTTGGATGTCTACGATATAGTTGGTCGACATATCGAGTGTCTGCTCAAAAGCGAATTTGAACCAGGATTCCATAAAGTAATCTGGGACGGCGCCGAATATCCGTCGGGAATCTACTTTTTCAGGCTGTCTGGCGGGGAATACTCTGAGACAATTCGGGCTGCGCTTCTGAAATAAGTTTCAAAATAACCCTTGTCATAAGCAGGTTATGTTTCCGAACTGTTCGAGGTTCTCTAACCGCTTAATTATATTACGGTTACGGCATTATATAGACCCTAATCTTTGCCCCGCCCTTAAAGCCGGACCATAAAAATCCGGGAACGGTAAATTTTTCCAGAATCCGCGATCATTTTTCCGGAATTCGACTCCCCGCATGAATCGACGGTTCTTCGGGTCGTAATCTAACCTATTGAATAATAATATATTACAACTGTTTTCGAATTTAGGTTCTTAATGGCATGCCCTTTGAATAAATGGCATACGGATATTGATAGAATAAGGAGCGAGATGTTTTTTAAACGAATCTTAATTTTGGCGGGAATACTGCAGATTTTCTGCGGGATTTCTCATGCCCAGTTATCATCGGACCGTCAAAGGCTGATCGAAAGCCGTGAGCCGGGCGATTCCCGGCCATCGGTTTCCGATGTGGAGAGGGTAAATCAGTATTCGACGCCGCCCATTTATTCCGAGCAGGAGACGGTTTTCGATGAAGCCCCTACCGGCAGCGCGCCGCCGGCCGATCAATCCGGCAAGAGTTTGTCAAATCAGGACGGTTCGTCGTCCGTCGGAGACTCAAGGATATTCGGTTATGAGATGTTTTCCGGTTCGGCTGAAAGTTTCTCCGCGGTTATGGAGGCGACTCCTCCGCCTGATTATAAACTCGGCCCCGGCGATAATGTCCTGGTAAATGTCTGGGGACGTGTCGACATGCAGTTGGATTTGACAATAGACCGCGACGGCAAGGTGTTTATTCCCAAGGTGGGGGAAGTGGTCGGTCGAGGGCTTACGCTGGATAGCTTCAAGGAGCGGATGGATAAAGCGTTTTCCAAATCTTACAGCGGATATCAGCTTTCGGTTACCCTGGGGAAGATCAGGCGGATCAAGATCTTCATTTATGGCGAAGTCAAGAGGCCGGGCGGATATACAACATCGTCATTATCTACTTTATTCAACGCTCTCTATCTGGCGGGCGGGCCGAGCGATACCGGGAGTCTGCGAAAAATCAAGCATATTCGGAATAATAAGGTAATACGAGAAATCGATCTTTATCAGTTTTTGCTTCATGGGGATAATTCGCAGGACGCAGAATTGTCGTCAGGCGACGTGGTATTCGTACCGGTGGTGGGACCGAGAGTGACGATCTCTGGCGAGGTAAAACGATCGGCGGCATACGAGATTCTCGGAGGCGAGAAGCTTCATGATCTGATCGAACTGGCCGGCGGCAGCACCGCGGAAGCGTTTCTGGAAAAGGTGGAGTTGGACAGGATCAGTCTCGATGATTCCAGGATAATAAAGAATATCGATCTTTTGAACGGGTATGATCCGGCGACTGACGATATGGTAACTCTACGAGACGGCGACATAGTAAAAATCCCGTCGCTGTTCGACCGCAGGAAGAATACGGTGACGATCACCGGGCAGGTTAAGCATCCGGGAAGATTCGGATTGACAGGCTCCATGCGGGTTTCGGATTTGATCGATGGCGGAGAACAGGTTTTGGCGGACGCGTTTTTGGATCGGGCCAATTTGTTCAGAACCTGGCCCGATTTATCCCGCGAGATATTGACTGTGGATATCTCCGATATTTTGAACGGCGGGGACAGCACAAACTACCTTCTGGAGGAGCTGGACAGTCTGGTGATCTACTCGCAGGAGCAGATCAAACGGGATCTGAAAGTATCTATCAACGGTCCGGTGAAGTCTCCTGGAGAGTATGAGTATTTCCAGAATATGCGTCTTTCAGATTTGATTTTTCTGGCGGGAAATCCTCTCAAGCAAAGCTATCTTTTAAGAGCCGAGATCGCCCGGCTGAATCCGGGAAGACCGGCGGATATGCTCTACGCTAACCTCGAAGCGGTTTTACAGAACAGGGGCGGCGAGACCGATATTCTGCTGCATGAGGATGATATAGTTTATCTTCGGGAGATTCCGGGCTGGCGTGTCGGGGAAAATGTTACTATCGAGGGGGAAGTCGAATTTCCCGGGAAATATTCCATAATCGACGAAGACGAGCGGCTTACGGATTTAATAGAGCGCGCCGGAGGATGCACGTCCGACGCATTTATCGACGGATTGGTGTTCGTGCGAGGTTCGATATCCGAGCATATCGAACGAGGGGAATTGAGGGCAATACTGGCTTCCACCGAGGAGACTCTGCTCGACAGCCTCAACCGCCCGATTCCCAAGCTCAATACGGATCTCGACCTGGGACGGGTCGACAGGATCATAATCGATACCAAAAGACTCATCAGGGATGAAAACTGTCCCGATAATATTGTCCTGCGTCAGGGAGATTATGTATTCATACCGCCTGTACCGTCGGGTATTCAGGTAATCGGGGCGGTGGCATCGTCGGGTACTATTACCTTCCAAAAGCGAAAGAACGCCAGACATTACATAAACGAAGCCGGCGGATTTACTAATAACGCCAATAATAAAGAGCTTCGTCTGGTGAAGGCCAACGGCCGGATATTTTCGGGTAAGAAATGTTTCAATCGCACGGTGGAGCCGGGGGATATGGTCATTGTTCCCTATAAGCTGAAAAGAGATAATTATTGGATGCGTTCTACGGCATCAGTGGCCGGAATTTTAGCGTCGTTGGCAACGACCATACTGATAATCGACAGGTTTTAGGCGACAAGATCTGATAAATATGATGATACAGATAATAAAAATAAATGAAAATACAGGGGTGTGAAATGGAGAAAAAGCTCGTTAGAATCGCTGATACGGTATTGGATCTCGAGCCTTACGCAGTTTCCGGGGAGTTGGATCCTTCACTGGGCAACGATCCGGAATTTTTAAAACTGAACGAGAATGAAACTACAATCAAACCGTCAACCGCCGCTATAGACGCGATCAACGATTATCTTATCGGCAGATCATTAAGCTGGTATCCGGACTCGGATTCGAAAGAGCTAAATGATAAGCTCTCGTTCTATACCGGCTTGCCGGCCGACCATATAAGCTGTTTTCCCGGCGGCGAGGCGGCTTTGGAGAATCTCATTCGGGCCTATCTCGAGCCTGGCACGGAGATGATGGTAGTAACACCGATATCGCCGTATATCAGGAACGTGGCCGGAAACACCGGCGCTCGATTGATTGAAGTGGTTCATAATGATCCGTTATCCCCATCTATAGAGACAGTCATTGACAACATAAACCGTCGAACAAGGCTGATTTATATAGGCAATCCGTCTGATATTACCGGGGCCATGTTTAGCGAGGCGGAGTTGATTTTCCTGCTGGCCTATGCCGAACGAAGCATGGTGGTGGTCGATGAAACGAGTTTCGAATTTACAGGTTTCAGCGCTTCGGAGCTGATCAGGAGATTTCCGAACCTGGCGGTTACCAGGTCTTTTTCGAGAGGATTCGGTTTGGCTTCGCTAAGGATCGGCTATTTGCTTACTGATCCGGACAATTTAAAATTCAGCAACAAATTAAAATCGCCGAAATCGGTTAACGCTATAGCCCAGATCGCCGCGAGCGCGGTTCTGGAAAATCTCGATTTCATGAAACAGTTCGTAGCCGGAGTAAAGGATTCGAGCAGGTTTCTGGAAAACAATCTTCCGGAATTGGGATACGAATATAAAATCAGCCGGGCGAATTTTTTCCTGTTGAGAGTTTCCGATGCCGGCGGGGCGATAGGTTTTCTGCGGGAGAACGGGATTTTGGCCTGCGATCTATCGAAGTATAACCAGATGGACGGTTTTATCAGGATTACCATCGGAACGCCCTCGCAGATGGACCGTTTGATTTTAATTTTGAGCCGGATGGCCAAACTTTTCGCCACCGGATACAACCGCAACCGTATCGAGCAAAATCAGTCCGTAAAAATAGATAAAGCCAAAGAACATGCGATAGTCAATGAGTAAATTTTCTTTTAAAAACATGGCCGGCCGGCTGGATAACGCCGGATTCCAGAAGATTCGGGGGATTGTCTCCGGGGCGCTGGCCAGAAAAGGGGATAAAGCGAAATTCCGCCGGTATCTCGATTTTCTCAGGAAATCCCAGTGGCGTCCGGCTGAATGGCATCGTGAATATCAGAAAAGTCAATTAAGATCGCTGATCGACTATAGCGCGGAAGTTGTCCCGTATTACCGGCGGCTGTTCAAGACGGTTGGAGTGGATCCGGCGAGTGTCGTAGAGCCGGAAGATTTAAGGGCGGTGCCGATCTTAAGTCGATCGGACCTGGAACGCAATATTCTCGAAATAATACCGGAGAGTATCGGCGATGAGTCTGAAAGGGCCGGTTCGGCGATCAAGGGATCATTTCCGATAAGTAATACGGCCATGATCATGGAGGAAGCGTTTTTTATCCGGCATCTCGAGAATACGGGCTACAAACCCGGGAGTCCCTGCATATTCCTTTTGAATGATTTCCCCGGTACGGGTGAAGATACTTATAGATACGATCGCTCGAGAAACCGTCATTATTATTCCATCGCCAGCCTCAATCAGAAAAATCTGGAAGCGTTTTTCAAAAAGATGAAGTCATCTGGCGCGGTCTATATCTACGGTTATCCGAGCGCCCTGGAAATCCTGGCCGATCATACTTTAACCTGGGAAATCGATCTAAAATTTCAGGCCGTGGTAACCAGCGGAGAGATATTGACCAACGCGGTCAGGGGAAAGATCGAGCAGGCTTTCGAAACAAAGATTTATGATTTGTATAATCTATCTTTTCCTGTAATCGGAATGGGGCAATGTCATTACTGCGACGGTTATCATCTGTTTTCCGAGTACGGGATACTCGAGTTGATCGATTTTGACGGGAATCCGGTGGGTGTCAACGACAGAGTGGGACGGATAGTAGGAACCAACTTCACCAACCGGGCGATGCCTTTGATCCGTTACGATACGGGTGATCTGGGGATTTACGGCAATGAGACATGCGATTGCGGCCGCGGGCTTCCCAGGCTGATAAAAAAACTGCCCGGACGCAAAGATAACCTGCTGATCAGCCAGGATGGACGTTATATACCGCCTGGATTTTTCCAGACACTATTCAGCGAAACAGGGGTACCGTCGGCAATGTATCAATTGATCCAGCGGAGCAGAGAGAATTTCAAGCTGAGGATGGTCAGAGGTCCGGAGTACGACGAGAACATTGTGGCAGCGCTTAAGATCCGTCTTTTGGAGCATATCGGCGAAAAATCGTTAATAGACGTGGAATGGGTCGAAAAGATCGAATCGACCGACGGCAAGGCGCGGTCGGTTATCAGAACATTCGAACCCGATAAACTACGCGGTGCGAACCGCGGCGAGAGGGTAGCGGTATGAGGATAGCGATAAGAGCCATTAGCATCGGTCCGGAATCGGGCGCCGCCTATCTAAATAACCTGATAGAATGGTTCGGCCGGAACGCCCCGGAGAAAGAATTTATTTTAATCGGAAACAGCAGGCTGAAAAAAACGCTTATTCCGACGCCAGGGAACTTCAAGTACAGTTTTCACAGGATTTCTTTTTTCCCGCGGGTCGTACTGACGCTCTGGGAGAAATATCGATTGTCCGGAATAATCGAGAAGCTCGGGTGCGATATGGTATTCGATCCGGGGAAGGGGAGTGTCAGCGAATGGAGTTATCCCGGAATTTCCATAAGAAAAAAGGGGGAGACCGCCGCGAATACTCGATCGCACGGGAATGAAAGACTGAAAAATCTCAAGGCTGAAAATCATAATCGGAATTATAGAATCGCCGACCGTGACGCCATGGCCAGATACGGGATCGACGGCGATTTTATTTTATGTGTCAGCCGAACCGGGAAAGACAAAGGGACGACGAATGTGATCGAAGGCTACCTGCAGCGGGCGAATGGCAAAGCTGTATTGCCGCCTATGTATATAGTATCGACCGATGGATCCTCGTTTTTCGCCGCAATAGGAATGAAATTCGGAAATGAGAGAACGAAAGACGGTTTGGTCAGATTTCCCGGTTTGTTGCCGCATGATGATTTAACCGCTCTTCTGAGATCCTGCAGCTTGGTGATCTTGCCGGAATCGTTCGAGAACGTGGAGGAGATACTGGCGGAAGCCTGGCTAGGCGCTGTTCCGGTACTTTGCGCCAATGATCGAAGACTATGGGAATTATGCGGCTGGTCGGCGCTTATGTTTAATCCCGACTATATCGAAGATATCTCATTTAAGATTCACGCCGTTATGGAGGATTTCGATCTCGGCGCGTTTTTAAAAATAAAGGCCCGGGAAAAAGCCGGGGAAGTAATCTGGGACAGGGCTGCCGAGTCAGTTCTGCGGTCTATTGATCATATATCGGCAGGGAGTTTACCGAACCCCGTGGCAGGCACGGCCGAGATGATCCCGGAGAGTCAGGCAAATAGTGACGGTTAATTATTAATCGAAATTCGAGGGATAATAAAATGGAAGAGGTACAAGTACACGGGGGCAGAATAGCGGAGTTTACCGAAGAGACCGTGTCTCTGCCAAACGAGCCGTTTTATCAGAAATCGGGTCTGAAAATCAGGAACAAGCGGGCATTAATTTCAGAAGTTCCGGTAATGGGCGAAAAGAAGGTCGCCGCTCTGGACACCGAGCGTAGAAAGGAAGAAGGGCGGAATATAAATAAACGTATCCTGCCGGAATTGAAATCTATTGATAACAGGATACGCGGGAATTTGCGGATTGATGGAATCGGCAGGGCGGCATCATCGCTGGTCGGGATTTCCGGTATTGTCGAATCGGCGTTTTCATCAATCGACGAATGGATGCCGGGCGAACGGGCGGTCTATGTCTGGTCCGGGGTCAATTTAGGGTCAAGGATCTCCGGTATCTCACCGAAGAACGCGGTAAAGATTCCTCAGAATGTATCATTCGAGGAGGCCAGTTTCGCGGTCCATGGCGCCAGGGCGGTCAAGATTGTCCGATCGGCGGATATCAAGTTGGGAAATCATATCGCTGTATACGGGCTCGATCTGGAAGGGAATCTGGCCTGCCAGCTGTTAAGCTCGTCGGGCGGGCGGGTTATCGCGCTGGATACCGATCAAAAAAAAATCGACCTGGCGGTCGGTATTGGAGCCGAATGCGGATTCCCGGCCGATGGCTCTGAAATTTCCGGAATAATGGATATGACTTCGGGAAGAGGGGTTGATACGGTAATCATCGCGGATAATGCCGATTTGCGATTCACGCTTGAAACAGCGGGGCGTATCTGCAAAGATAATGGCAAGATTATAGTATCGGGAGATTTGGAATCAGGCAGATTCGCTGGTTTTAATTCCGGAAGGGAACTCGATATCAAATTTCTGCGGCATCATGGTCAGGATATAGTCAAGCAGGGTATGGAGGCCGATCAGGCGTTTAGGGATGACATGGAGATATTTCTGGGATTTCTGGCAATGGAAAAGGTCAGGGTAAAACCGTTGATCGCCGGAAATATCGAGACGGAAAGTGATTCCGGGACAATCGAGAACAGCGCGGATAACGGTCTGGGCCTGATATTGAAATATCCGGACGACGAACAAAAATCAGAGACGGGAAACTGGGAATCGGCCGGAAAAAAAATCGCCGCGCCGCTGCCATCACAGATATCGTCCGGCTTTATCAGCGGTGATTCCAGCGAAACCGGAATATTTCCCTATGTCGCGGCCGTTAAGACCTTTTCCACCAGACTAACGGCGGGAGCGGGAGATTTCACCGGTGTGGATGAAAAGCGAAAGACGACAAATCAAACGAAGGTAGAGAGTATCGACGAGATAATAAAGAATCCTGAAATCAAGGCGGTTTTTATCGACGGCGAGGATTACAGACATCCGGAGTTGGTCATTCAATCGCTGTTTTCAGGAAAGCATACTTTTGTCATGCCCCCGCTTTGTTTCGGATCGGATGAACTCGAAAGGCTCTGGAAAGCGTATGAGGCCACCGATGCCCAGTTAATGGTCGGTTACTATCGAAGATTCAATCCTGTGATAGAGCATATCAAGGAGACTATAGGATCGATCCGGCAGCCGTTGTCGATTCACTACCGGATAAACGCCGGTTCGGGGGAAAACAGATCGGTTTCCGACGGGCCGTTTATAGGAGAGATCAGTCACTATATCGATCTGGCGGCATACCTGGCCGGTTCCCGTCCGGTGAAGGTGCATGCCGAGGGTCTTTCGGCGGTAGACAGGAGCGTCAGAAGCGATAAAAATATTCAGATCATGCTCAAGTTCACCAACGGTTCGGTGGCGGTGATTAACTATATCTGTGGCGGCAGCGAAAAGTTTTCCAGGGAATTTCTGGAGATTTTCGGCGGGGGTAAAGCTGTGCAGATGAACGATTATAATTCATTGAATATCGCCGATGATCGGGGCATAAAGCTGATTAGCAAGAAACCCAAAGATAACGGTTTTGAGAAGATGTTCGAACTTTGGGGGTACTATCTGAAATCGGGATTGGGCTCCCCGATCCCGTTTAAGAGTCTGATGGAAACAAGTATAGCCACGCTGGCAGTATTCGAATCTCTGGCCGACGGTCGACCGGTATGGATCGGGCTGTAATAGAGAGCCGTCGGGCGCGATTAAAGGCCACGATCGGGATCACGCCTAACTGCGGCTGGATCGGACTGAATCACAACATCCTGGAAAAGTTGTTTCAAAATTAAACAAATGTCAGATCCTACCGAAAATAGAGACAGGCCGGAGGGGCCGGTCAATTCTCGATACCGGAATATCGAGGCGCTCCAAAGATTATTAGAGGGGAGGCAGGGATGCTTCGCGAGCGGATAGACATTTTTAAGAAACTTGTATATATAGCTGATCTTTGCCTGGTGGCCATGAGTTACCAGGTTTCGGTTATCTGGGATGGTGTTGGCACGGGCGGGCAGATCGATATATTCGGCGCGGACAATCTGCTTTTGCCTGCCGTGCTTATCTGGGGTCTGATCCTCTGGTACCGTCAGGAGTATTATAATATAAGGCTGCGAAGCATAACGGATATAGTTTTCTCGCTTTCGAAGATTTCCATGTTATCGTCAGGTCTTTTTCTCGCTTATGTTTTTATTATGGGGCAATTCGATCTGAGCAGATTTCAAATAGTCGTATTTTCGATCTTAAGCGGGATTTCGGTGGCTGCTTTCAGAGTAATTATCATCGGGCTTTTGGGATATTACCGTTCCAGGGGATATAACACCCAAACCGTATTAATAGTGGGAACCGGTTCCACAGCCAGGAATTTCACCGACAGGGTATTATTCAACTCCCGTATGGGACTTAAGATTATAGGATTTATCGATTGGGAGAGACGTCCGGGTTTATGGCGTTACCAAGACATACCAAGTATCGGTATGCTGGAGGATTTGCCGGAAATATTGAAATCCGAACAGGTGGACTGGGTGATTTTCGCGGTCGGCCGGAAATACCTGGACAGGATCGAAAACAGTATCGAAATATGCGAGAAAATGGGGATCTATGTGGCCGTGCTGGCCGATTTTTTCACCGCCAAATTCGCCAGGAGAAAAGCCGGGGCGCTGTTCGATTTCCCGCTGGTTTATTATGATATGGCACCGGCTCTTAATTTCTCCATGCTATTAAAAGGCGCCCTGGATCGGATACTGGCCGTCCTGGGGATAATAATCGCTATGCCTATAATGATCGCGGCGGCGCTGGTTATCAGGCTGACATCGAAAGGCCCCATAGTTTTCAAACAGGAAAGATGCGGATTAAACGGCAGAAAATTCACTCTATATAAATTCAGGACCATGGTGGAAAATGCCGAACAACTGAAAAAGGAATTGGCCGATTACAATGAGATGGACGGCGCCGCCTTTAAGATCAAAAACGATCCCCGGATTACCGCGGCCGGCAAATTCCTCAGGAAAACATCGATAGACGAACTGCCTCAGTTTTTTAATATTCTCAAAGGTGATATGTCTCTGGTCGGTCCGCGGCCTCCTCTACAGGGTGAGGTAATTAATTTCGATCTCTGGCAGAGACGCAAGCTTTCGATGAAACCAGGGCTGACCGGGCTCTGGCAGATCAGCGGACGATCGAATATCTCTTTTGACGAGTGGATGAAGCTCGATTTGAAATATATCGATAACTGGTCGCTCTGGGAAGACACGAAAATTCTGGCCAAAACCGTACCGGCCGTGCTCAAGGGCACAGGAGCGAGATAGGAAAAGAAGGATATGGCAAAGATTTTACTGGCAGATAGCAATATTAAAACCCGAAGCAGAATTGCCGTAAATTTGAGACGGTGGGGCTATACGGTCGAGGAATCGTCGGACGGCCTGGAGGCGTTAAACCGGATCAATTCAGAGAGTTTCGATCTCGTGATAGCGGATGCTGATCTGCCGGGTATCAACGGTTTGGGAATACTGGAAGTATCCCGGAATCAGGATAGTCGGAACACCACAATTATTATGGCCGATCGGGCGAATATCGAACATGCCCAGGAATCGATTCGCCGGGGAGCATATGATTTTATTTTGAAATCGTACGGGCCCGGGGAGATACAGAAGATTGTATTTGCCGCTTTGGAAAATTCCAGACTAAATACCGATTCGAATAACGGTGGGAATATGGTCGCGAAAAGCAATTTCAGATTTAGGGAAAGCCTGATTCGCGCCGCTGCCGATTCGATTTTAGCCGGACTGGCATTTTGGGCGGCGTTCATATTATACGATTCTGCCAGCGAGGCTTTCGGACGGCGGATATTTATCGGGCAGGTCGAATTGATCCAAATGAGCTTCGGTTTCGCTTTCTGCTATGCGTTTGTTTTCGTATTCAACAGGAATTACAGGCCTGGCAAGGTTCATTCCGGCGGAGGTATTATCAGGCAGGTCTGGTTGAATTTGACTCAGAGCTACCTGATCTATATGGGTGTTCTATTCCTAGTTAAGGACGCCGGATTTTATATCAGCAGGGTTATTGTAGGATTGGGTTATATCTCCGGGTTGGCGTTGCTGCTGCTAAATAGAATTCTGATTATGCCGCTGCTTATGTCACCTCCCTCGCGCGAGGGGAAGAGAAGGCTGGTATTGGTCGCTTCGAAAGAAAAAGACCTCGAGAAACCGTTGCCTGTCGACAAGCGGACCGACGAATCCAAAGTAGTCATAAAAGTCTGATGACCCGTTGGGCCGTAATATTCATTATCCTCTCGTCCTGGATTTGCGGTCAGGCCACAGAGATACCTGTTAATACCCCGTCATCGGAGAATTTCTTTACCGCGGCCAGAGAGTTGTACGGCCGCGGAGATCTCGAATATCTCGAATACGCTGATCCGGTATCGGATTCATTATTGAATAGTCGGGAGGCCGGATTAACTGTCCGGGATATTTATCTGAATTTAAAACCGGGCTACGAAAGCCGGGGCAAATATCCTCGAATAACCGGCAGCCTTGAGACAGTCGAGTCATTCAGATATAAGGATAAGAGCGAAAACTACATAAAACTGTTCCCCTATTCCCGGCTGGATATCAGGCCCGGTTTATCGGCAACCATTGTTTACCGGATCGACCGGGAGTTGAGTCGGGACCGATCATATGAAGGGAAATCGTGGAACGGCTGGGCCGGCTTCGCCGAAAACGCTACGGTAGATTTGAAGCTCGAGAAAATGAAATTCCGTTTTGGCCTGGAGAGATTATCATGGGGTTTGGGTCGATATGGCAACCTTATGTTTTCCCGTCAGGGTATGCCGATGGCGGTATTGGGATTCAGTTATAGACGCGGTAAATTCGATTTTGAATCTATCAGCGGATTTCTAAGCTCTATCCCAAGCCAGGTCATCGTCCAGAACGGAACCGATGAAGATTATCTCGATATCCAACGTTACGTGACAGCTCATTCGTTGACCTACAAGCCGATTCCCCGGCTGTCGTTGTCTATAAGGGAAGCTGTCATCTACGGGGGGATCGGACGTCGTTTTGAGCCGGCTTACGCTTTCCCTCTGATCTGGTATCACGGTTATCAGCTTAATTCCGGTCTCGATGATAACACTTTGGTGAGTATAGGTTTCGATTACAGAGGCAGGGGAAGATTCTGGGTTTACGGCGAATTGCTGGTCGACGATTACCAGATCGAGAAAAAGAACCGAAGCGATTACGAGCCAGATCAAACCGGGCTGCTTTTGGGCGGTGAGTTTTACGATTTGGGATTAGCCGGTTCGATATTTTCAATGGAATACGTTAGGATCGCCAACTGGACCTATAACCAGATAAATGCCCGCAACAGATTTACCCATCGGAATTTCCCGTTGGGTTTTCCGGACGGTCCGGATACAGATGTTCTCAATTGGGAGTATTCGTGGTGGATTACCGGGAAGATAAAATTAGCTTATTTCGGGCATTATAAGCGTAAAGGGGAAGGGGCGATAGACTCACCCTGGACCGCTCCCTGGCTCGATGCGGACAATTATGCCGAGCCCTTTCCGACAGGGACTGTTCGGCGGGAACTGGCTAATGGAATCAGCCTGTTATTTTTAAATAAAAACAATTTATGGGGTAAGCTAACAGCCCAAACGGCCGATATAAATAACGATTGGCACAGTATCGGGTTAAGCAAAAGCAGTAAGGAGATTTACTTTGATCTGGGATATCAACTGCCACCAATAGGCTGGGGGTTATAGCTATGAGAAAGACAATTGCCATTTCATTTATCGTCCTTTTCAACTGTCTTGGCGCGTATTCGAGTGATTTTCTGACCGGCGCGCGGGGGGCGGGACTTGGATTCTCATACTTCGTATTAGGAGACGATCCGTCCGGCGCGTTGTACAACCCGTCGGCGCTCGGCTACGCCAAAGGATGGCAGTCCCAGCTTTCGTACAATAAGATTGACGATTATGGTTTTACGGTCTGGGATGAAAATCCGTATTACGGGACGTTCGGAGCGGTGTACTACAAACCTGAATGGGGCGGATTCGCGCTGAACAGTATTCAAAGCGGTTCATTCGCCGAGCCGACCGCGATCCCGACGGTGAACTACATGGTGTTTTCTTACGGACGGGAATTCTCTCCCGGCCTGGCTATGGGAGCATCGGCTAAATACCAGGCCGAATACGGATTTCTGGAACGTTCGGCGTTCGATTTTGACGCGGCGGTTACTTACAGAACCCGGTCGGGAATAATTATGGCCGCGAGTGTTGAGAATATGGCCCGTTCTTATCTCAAACCGGCTAATAACGGATTCAAGGAATATCTTCCGCGGCGCAGCCGGGTAGGTCTGGGCTACGCCCACGACGCGCCGGAATTCCGGGCGGCATTTACCGCAGCCGGGCAGATGGAGGAATCGGGTTACACGCTAAAGGAGACGACCGCTCTTTTCAATATAGGTACCGAATGGTGGTTCAATCAGTATGGCGACTGGTCATTCGGAGCCAGAACCGGATTTTCCTATGGAGAGGGAACAGTATTCAATCAGAAGACCGATTATAGAGGTTTCTCAATGGGAGCGTCAATTAACAAAAAAGTCGGCATCAATGATCTGCGGATCGATTATTCGTGGCAGTCGTTCCCTTACGAGACTATCGATGGATCGATTATGGGCAGTCATTCAATCGCCATGACCTATGGATGGGGCGGCATCCCGGATTACAGCAGATACGATATCTCGGATTATCTCAGCGAATCTTCCGATGAAGAGAAAATAGGACAGCCTCCTGTGATAGAGCTGGAGATATTCAACCCTCCTCCGGATTCGGATATTCAGCCTCCGATAATCGATAAGGATACCGAATTCGATTCGCGCAGCTATTCCAGGTTCGATATTGAAATGGACATGGCCGATATTTCAGCTTTGAATTTCAAGCGGATTGTTTTCTATGTGCGGCCCCAGGAAATTATAAAAACCAATTATTGGAAATTGTATGTCTTCCAGGCTAAAATCAAAAACTGGGACAACGAAGAAATCGACCGCTGGGCATTGAAAGTAATAGAAGGCAAGGGAATCCCTCCCATGCATATAGTCTGGGACGGTGTTTCTCAGGATGGCACTTTATTGCCGGAAGGCAAATATTATTATATTCTTACGGCGGTTGACGCTCAAGGGCAAAATTTCGCCACCAAGTGGCACAAATTCAGACTCGAATAAGATTTCGCGACTTAAAGGGAAGAACGCGCCGTTCGCTTCTTAAGAGGAACGGCGTTTTCTTATATATAAAAAGCCCCCGCGGGAATTGTCCCACGGGGGCTTATTTTTCGCTGTATCGGCGTTTTTACTTAAGCATGACCATCTTGCGAGTCATTTCGAATTCGCCCGCCTTAATGGTGTAGAAATAAACGCCTGAAGAAACAGAACTGCCGGAATTATCCTTTCCATCCCAGGTGACAGTATGATAACCGGCGTCCAGACTGCCGGCTGACAGCTGTTTCACCTGACGTCCCAATAGATCGAAGACCGCCAGTTTGACGTCGCTTCTTACCGGCAACGCGAAACTGATATCGGTGGACGGGTTAAACGGATTCGGATAGTTCTGGTCCAGGTTGAAGGAAGTGGGAATAGAGTTAGAGTAATCATCGATACCGACTATCGGACCGACTGATAGCGTGCAGGGCACCGCCAGAGTCGGGTTGGACGGATCGTTGGAGTTGATTTCCAAATAACCGGCATAGACGCCTTCTCCGAGCTCGGTCGCGTCGAAAGTCACGGTATGATCGGTCGATTCTTCAGGCAACGCGAATCCGGACATCGGATTTACAAACAACCAGAAGACCGGGAAATCGAAAAGAACGGCCATATCGCTGACAACGTAAGGCGCGTTGTAGGCGACCTGCAGACCAATCAAACCGTCGACGTTTTCAATACCGATTGTATTGGACGCCAATTCGCCTACCATACTGCCATACTGGAATACGATGTTACCGTTGGCCAGGAAAATAGCCTGAAAGGTATACAATCCATCCCCGGAGTAGCTGTAATGGGGAACATCGACATAGGAGACAATCGCCGAGTCGACGTTGTTGGTGTAGAAATAGATGGTTCCGCCTTCAGTTGGATTGAGATCGTCCCAGAACGGGGCGACCAGGTTGTTGGGTAGAGCGGCGGTGGGAATGGCTTGGTTGAGATAGCTGGTATTCGTGGATGTGAATGAGAGCCAGCCGTTTGAGCAGATATTGATCGAGCTGTAAAACTCCTCATAGTACGGCATGGTGAACCCGAAATCGAATGGACCCTGGTTCTGATCATCGCTGAAGGTCAGTGGGGTGCCGATACCGGATATGTCTACCCAGCTGAATTCGGGGCCGTTGGGTTCGTTTGAGTCGTACCAGATGTAGCCGAATTCATCCGGGCCGCCGAAATCGGTGGTCATCGGAGGACCGGTTTGACTGGAAGAAGAAGTCTTGGGTCCGTCGTAAGTAACCGTTAACCGGCCGTCCGCTCTCTCATAGGTCAGGAATTTATCCAGATTGGGATCGATAGCGGATTCGTCAGAGGCTCCGTTCCGGTCGATATCGCCGGAAAGTCTGCCGCCCAGGGTAACCGGTCTGATGCTGTAGGTCAACGGGGCATCGCCGTTATTGCCGATGGTTAAGGTCTGATCGACTGTTTGACCGGGATCAAGAGCGATATCGAACGAAGGCGGAGTAACTGTCATATGAGGATCCCCGCCGGTCCAGCCTATAGCTCCGGTAATTACAAACGCGTCCAGATAGTAACCATCTCTGGTCACGGATCCGTCGCTTCCGAAGCGGAAACGAATAGAGATTATCTGGTCGACAAAACTGCCCAGTTCGAACTCTACAAGAGCCCAGTCGCTGGTGTTGGTGAAACCGGGTTCGCCGTCCAATCCGGTGACAGTGTCATCGTCATAACCGTCGGTCGGAGTAATCAGCTGCCATGTGGTACCGTTATCTGTCGAGACTGATAAGTTGACTCCGTCCCAGCCATTTTCCATATTGTACCAGTGATAAAAACTAATAGCAGCGTAGTCGTCCTGCACCAGGTAGAAACCTGTAAGCAGGTTATCGTCGGCGTTGTTGGGGTATTGTCCGCCCAGTACTGTAGCCCAGACGTTGGTGCCGTCATAGGCTTCGCCGGGTCCCGAGGTCGGATTTCCCCATTGCCAGACACCGGCGCCTTCCCACCCGGCATCATCGTTTTCAAATGACTCGAATGGAATGAGAGCGAAATTCAATTCCGGATTTCCGTCAACGGGAATAAAGACATCTCCCTGACCGAGGCCATAACCCGATGCTCTGACTCTAATCGTATAGGTGGAGCCTCCGGGAATATTGGTCATTGTATAGTACCCGTCATTGTCGGTTGTAACCGGATCAATCGGGGCATCCGCGATTTCTACGCTGGCTCCGCTGATACCGGTGGAATCCACCGAGTCAATAACCCTTCCGTGCAGACTGCCTGATGGAGCTGACTGGAGGGTAAAGTCCAATGTTGTGGTATCTTCAGCGATAATTGCCGCCTGGCCCTCGCTGGGCAGATAGCCGAAGAAAGAGGCTCTGACGGTATATGTGGTATCCGCCGGCAGGCCCATGCCGTAATAGCCTTCATCATCGGCGCGGGTAAACCGGGGCGAATCCACAATCTGAATTAACGCGTTGCCGATACCGTTGTTATTGCTGTCGGTAACCCGGCCGGCCAGGAATCCATAACCGCTCTGGGCTATAAGGCATGCTTCGTATATGTCGATTACTCCCATACCATAGGTATTGTCCTCGCCGTCGGGGTTGTTGAACGGTAGATCGTGAGCGGTCGACATGAGGATTTCTTTGATGGTATCGACATCCAGATCGGGATTTACTCCCCTAAGGACAGCCACGGATCCGGTGACATGCGGTGAGGCCATTGAAGTGCCGCTGTATAGCGCGTATCCGCCTCCGGGTATGGAAGAACGAACATTTACGCCGGGAGCGACCACTTCGGGCTTAATAACCGATTCGCCGTTGGGTCCGCAATTCGACGGTCCGCGGGACGAGAAACTAGCTATCGGCAGATTGCTGTTCGCTCCGTCGACCGCTCCGACCGAAAAACAGTTGTATGGGGTGGTTCCGCGGTCCGCGGGACGTCTCAGAGAATTTCCGGACGGACCTTCGTTGCCCGCAGAGAAGATTACCGCCGAGCCGGCGGCTTCGCAATTGTCTATTACCATCCAGAATGTCGGGTCGCAGGGGGGATAACCATGAGAGGTTGTTACTCCCCATGAGTTACCGATGGCGTCGGGGTTATCTTGCGTATTGGGGTTTTCATCGGGGTCGACGGCCCATTCGAATGAGGCGATAGCGTCGGCCACAGTGCGCGGTATGCCGCCCCCTCTATCGATTGAACCGGCAGCGATCCATTGCGCGTCGATGGCCACGCCGATCGTATCTCCGGCAACCGTACGGCCGCAAATAGTGCCCATAGTGTGAGTGCCATGTCCGCCGAGGTCACGGGGAGTAGGATAGTTCGAATAGGGATCGAACCAGCTTTCGCTGACATCGCCGTCACTGTCGACGTCGCCGCGGAATCTCGCGGACAGCGCGGGATGGTTGCCGTCAACGCCGGTATCGATATTCATGACCACTCTGCCGGCGCCGGTCCAGCCCTGTGCCCAGGCGGCTGGAGCGTTAATCCGATCGAGGCCGACCTCATGGCTGGCAATAAGGCCATCCGCAGGCTCGGTTTTGACCGGCTCTATTCCCTCGACAGGGAAGTTAGGGTAAAGAATTTCCAGATCCTGTCTGGCCGCGATGGCTTCGATTCCCGCTCTGCTGGCTTCGACATTGAAGACATTGGCGATCCAGAACATTCTGTAGCTTACAATCAAGCCCTGGGATTTGAGGTTTTCCAGGAAATCGACTACCACCGGTTGTGTAAGGGTAGCGGCTTCCTGTAGAGTCAGGATTACCCGACGGTTGCGTTCCGCCAGGGTCGCGTGTTCAGCTTTGAGCTGCACGTTAAGGGAGGCGATATCGGCCTGGTAATTGAAATAGACCAGAGCGTCAACCGTTCCTTCGGCGGAAAGCTGATCCAACTGCATTTGCAGCGACTCATCGATCACCGCGGCGTTTACGCCGATCGCGGCGAAGAAAATCAGAGTCAACCACAAAATTGTAGTTTTTTTCATTGAAACTCCTTACTTATTAGAGGTTTAATTTGATTCCACGGAACTAACGAAAGAGATTTTCTCATCTATAATCAAGGGCAAAATCAATGCCATATCCTAAATAAAAAAGACCTGTCCTGAGGGCGGTCCGTAGTTCTGATTTTACCTGATTTGCACAACATAATTTATACAGTTCACTATCAAGATAACAGCCGGCTCCGGTTTGTCAACAGCTTTTCTTGCTTAAACTTATCCATAATACCAACATGAAAACAAGCGCGGCGATTAAAAGAGTTCCATTATTTCAGCCTTCAACCCCTTGCCGGAAATATGATTAAGCGTTTGCATCATGGGTGAAAAGCGTTGCGCACCTTAAATTTATTGACTTTAACAGACTAATGAATATTATTGAAAAGCTGGAAAGGAGTTTTGTGATGAGCGACATGAATGTAAACGCCAAAGAAGCCTTAGCTGCCGCTGTGGAGATGGAAAAAAAGGGGTACGATTTTTTTAATCGAACCGCCGAAAAAGCCGAGAATCATCTGGCCAGAGAGGTCTTTTCGTTTTTGGCGGCGGAAGAACTTAATCATATAAAGGCCATAGAGAAATTCAGCCGCGATTTTCTCTCTGCGGAGTTTTCGGGAGTCGAGTCCGCGATCGATGAATTAAAAGCCGGCAGACCGAAAAAAGCTATCGAGGATCTTTTTAAGAGTCTGACCGAATCTGTCCCGCTCGATGGAGGCGATATTCAGGCATACCAATTCGCTATGGATTTCGAGCGTAAAGGCGGCGAGTTTTACAAGAAGGCGGCGGCCGCGGCATCCGAACCGAATACCAAAATGCTATTCGAGTTTCTGGTCGGGGAGGAACGGAACCATTTTAAAATCGTGGAATCGTGCCTTTTGTATTTCGATAACCCCGAGGAGTTTTTCCATCAGCGCGAAGGCTGGCATTTGGAGGGCTGAAATTACCCTGATATCGAATTAGTAAAAAGGCGGGGATTTCCCCCGCCTTTTTTATTCTGCGTTCGCCTTTTTAGTCCCGCGATCCAGCGCTATCCCTATCAACCCCGGTGGAGGGCAATCGGGACATGGGACCAGATTCTGTCCACCCTTCAGGAAAGCCACACCATAGGTGATATCCAGGCCGTTGTAGCTGCAGCTTCCGTTGACATCTCCTGAGACATACCAGTCTCCATGCGGAGGACAGTTGCAGATCAGGGTCGGCGAGGGTCCGCCTTTCAGATAGCTTACGCCGTAGGTAATATCGAGGCCGTTGTAGCTGTCGCTGCCGTTTACATCGCCGGCGATATATAAACATCCAGCCGGTCCATACATTATGACGTTCAAATCGGTGATCTGATCCATTATCACGTTGACATTGTGGACTACCAGCGGATTGAAATCGGGATGCGCAAAGGAAACATCGTATAATCCGGGAGTAAGATTCGCGAGGGTGTACGCGCCGAACGAGTCGGTGGTATCGGAGACACCGGAACCGAGCGCCGAAACTACAACTCCCAGTATCGGATCGGTTTCATTGTCGTTAACTATACCGGCGATAGTTCCCTCGTAGACGCTGGTAAAATAGACAGGGGAATAGAATTCGGTGAGAACGATCTGGCTGTTGGTCGAATCTAACGCAAATCCTCCCGGGCCGCCGTTGTTCGGATCGGTTCCCGGTCCGATACAGCTGATAGTTTGGCCGTCAAGCGCCGGATTGTTGACAGTTTCCAGTCTGAAAGTCGCTATCTTTATCGGGACCGACGAATGCAGCCAGGGATTGGGAGGACCGACATAATCGGCCAGGGCAAACAGCGACTGATTAGACCAGCCGGCAGGATTGGGAGGGGATCCGCTTCTGGAGAGGAACGCCGCCTCGTCCCAATCGGTTAGTGGATAATAGACCTCTCCCTGGTGACTATCCGTTATATACTGATCCTCGGAACCGAGAGGAGCGTGGAAGAACTTGATGTAAATGGAATCGGCCGTTTGCGCGTAAAGATCTACATACAAAGTCTCCCCGATAACCGCAATTATCGAATCCCCCGACGGATTGCCGTACCAGAATACCAGATCGCTAACCGCAAGCGGATAGAGAGTAGCGTTAACTGTTGTTGTCTCATTCTCATATACGTTCACACTGGCGATGCTCGTGGGAGCGTACGCTGGATGGGCGAATGAAATATCGTATACTCCCGGACATAACCCGCCAAGCAAATATTGACCGTTGGAGTCGGCTGTATCGCTGATCCCAAACCCTTCAGCCGTTACTACGACATCCGAGATTGGTACTCCATCCTGGTCAGTTACCGCCCCGTCGACAGATCCGGCTTCGCCCATGGAGATATCCACATAGACGGTGTCGTTGCCCCCCATATAAATTCCTATCGCCACTGTATCGCAATACGCGAGATGACTGAAACTGACATCATAATAATTCGTCGGGATGTTTTCTATCAGAAATGTCCCGTCGGGATCGGTCAGGCCGGAAAGCCCGGAATCCTCGATCGTAACCATAACTCCCTCGATCGGTTGTTGGCTATCGTTGAGGACGGTCCCGGCAAGCGTGGCGAAATATGTAACGGGATCGACAAACATTATAGGAGAAAAGCGCTCCGCGAATTCCAACGGCAATCCCAGTGTATCCCCGAATTCTGTCTGGAGATTTAACGGATTTTTGCCCGGCCCGGAGCATTGAACAGTGGTTCCCATCAGATTGTTATCATCCGAAACCCGCACTACAAAGGATAAGATTTTTGTAGGAACATCGCAATCTAATTGGGGAGGAATAGGGGGACCGTCGATATTACAAAATCCAATTACGGATTCGGCTGTCCAGCCGATGGGATTGGGCGGCGAACCGGCCGCCGGCTGGAAGAAGACGTCGTCCCACTGGGGGAGAACGTCATAAATCTGTCCCTGAGATTGGCTTAAATATTCAGCAAAAAATCGATTTTTGAAAGCCAGGGGGATATTGAAGTATTCAATCAGAATAGCGCTATCAGTCCTGATATAGACATCCACAGGCACAACATTACCGACCGGCGCGATAATCGGTGAACCATCTGGATTGCCATACCAGACCTGTATCTCCGCAGGCAGAACAGGAGTGAGAGCGGCGTTGACGGTGGCAGTCTGATCGATGTTAACAGTAATGCCCGAAGATGAGACAGGATAATAGTCCTGGTGATTGAAATAAACGTCATAGACACCCTGGGTCACATTATCGATGGAGTATTGGCCGTCGGCGTCCGTATAATCGCTCCAGCCGGTTTCGTTTACGAAAACAAAAACCCCTTCGAGCGGATTCGATGAGCCGTCTGTAACTGTACCGGCCAGGGAGCCGGTGCTGTTAGCGGGATCCAAAAAGATCAACGGGCTGTAATGAAAAGTTAATTCAAGCTCGATAGAAGCGGTGGAATCTCCGAAAACAGCGGCCCCGTTTCGACTGTTTACACCCGGCCCGAAACACTGGACAGTATCGCCGATCAAGCCGGGGTCAGGGTTCGGAGTTAATATGAACCTGGCGATACGCGTAGGGCTATCGTAATGAAGCATCCGCGGCATATAAGGCGGGTAGATGTCACTAATCCCTATTATGGCCTGGCTCGACCAACCGGGCGAATTGGGCGGCGCTCCCTCGCTGTCAAGGAAACGAACAAATTCCCATAACCCCAAATCTCCATATAAATCTCCATCGGCCTGGTTTGAGAATCCGGTAATATATTGATCGTCGGTCCCTAAAGGAAGGTTGAAACATCCGACACGGGCATCCGAAGCGGTCTGCATAAATACATCCAGCACGATCGATTGCCCGGGGAGAACCCCTACCGGCGAGCCATCGGGCGAGCCGAACCAGATTTCCACGCCGTTATCGGTCAGGGTCAGGTCTTTTTCCTTATCACCCATATGGGTCAGATCAGCCAAATTCGATCCCCCGTTCGAAATAAGACGCCGCGCCGGAGGGGGACAGTCGGGGCATGGTGTCAAACTATCCAACATGAATCCGAAGTATGCGATCATTCTGGTTAAATCGAGGCCGTTGAAAGCGCAACTGCCGTTTACGTCACCGGCGACGTATAGTAAATTGTCCTGGGAACATTCACAGAGATACGGAGGCTGTTGATATCCATAGAAATACCTGGCCGCGAAAACCGGATCGAGGATATCGAAAGATCCGTTTCCATTGATATCGCCGACAATGTATTCGCAGCTGTGCTGCCACATTCCCATAACGACGTCTAAAATAGTCGTATCTCCGGAAGCGGCAAATATCCCGGTAAGCAGGGTGTCGTAATAGTCCGGATGCGAAAACTGTAAATCGTATGTGCCCTCCGGCAGACCGACCAGCAGGTATTCGCCTGATACATCGGTTGTATCGGTATACCCTCCCGATAGAGAAGAGACTATCGCTCCGGCTATCGGCCCGCCCAGCGAATTTTCAACTACTCCGCCGATATTAGGAGCATTCCTGCATAGTTTGGTCGAGGATAGTAGTATCCCCACCTATGACATTGAAATCCTCGACTGTCACATCAATATGATCCTGATGTTCGAACAGGATATTGTATGTTCCCGGATGTATATTGTAGAGAAAGTATTCCCCCGAGGCATCGGTCAAATCGCTGATGCCCGCTCCTATTATGCTGACATGCGCGTTTTCAATCGGATTTAAGGCTCCATCGGTTACGACGCCGCTGAGAGCCCCATACGGATACATGACAATGTCGAGGGTCGTGGTATCGTCCCTGCTGACCAAAACGCCCAGTATCGTCGTATCTATATATGCTGAACGCATAAAGAAAATATCATAACCTCGCCAGGTCTCCAGACTGTCGATAGAATATTCGCCGTTGGAATCGGTAACATCCCA
>JAHEDG010000009.1 GCA_024641335.1 Candidatus Zixiibacteriota bacterium | reverse complement strand
CATACGATTTCCATACAGGAAGCCTGGCCCGATAAAGACCCGCAGCCGTTTCTGACAGGCGCCGATGATGACGATTACTGCAAGTGGGCCAAAACATTTTCGTGGACCGAAACTTTTACCGGCGGCATATTGAAAGCCAACCTGCTCCGCTATTTCACCGAAAGAAAACAAGCTGGTGACCGCGATTTCGATTTTATCGATGATATCCTGTTTTTTATGGACGAAGGATCAGGCCGGGCTATCCGTATGGACGTGGTCTGCAACGGGGGAGTGTTCAGCGTTGAGAAAGACCAGATACGATGGGCGTTAGGGAGACCGTCCAAACCGGGATCGATATTACCATCGACCATGTTCCGATTCGAAAAACTAAAATCCGAAAACGGATTGGATGAGCTGGTAATCACCGGAACGGGCAACGGCCATGGGGTGGGAGCGTGTCAATGCGGAATAATCGGCCGGGCCAGGGCAGGACAAAAATACAAAGATATTTTAAAAACTTATTACAACGGCGCGGAAATAATCAAGGTCTACTGACCGGGCGATACTAAAAAAAGCGATCCGCCTGGCCGTGTCTTTGGGGAGAATAATAATAGCCATTCCGCAGGATCAGCCGGGTTCCGGGATTCGCTCGGAATATATGGAGATCATATAGGAAACGCGCGGATATTCTGGCGTTGCCCGAATATTATTTTGTTCATTACGGGGAGAATAATGTAATTATGACCGCCGGCGTTATGCCCCCGTGATTTCGGAAGTATATTGATCGGCGGAAGGCAGGTGGAGGAGGTCGAGGGCAGGTATTTTAACCGTTCTTATATATTAGATAAATGCGGTCTGACAGGCAATTACGACAAAATCTATCCGTTTGATAATGAGGGCCGTGGACTGATATCCCCCGGATACGAATATAAAGTCTTCGAGATTCGTGGTCTAAGAATCGGGATTTTAATATGCGCCGATGTCTGATATCGTCTCCCGGAAAGATCATCCGGCGGACAGAGCCTCTATACGAAGACAGATCCGCGCTGGTTATATTGTCATTCCCGGTTAATAAAAGCGCTCAACCCCTTGACATAGAAGTGTACCGTCTGTAATTTGCTCCAATGAATCCGTTCAGGCCTTCTGATGTCAGAATTATTGTAATGTTATCCCTTATGCTTTTAACAGGATCGGGACTGGTCTTGATGAAAAGGCATAGCCGGGTATCCAGCCTGGATTTGACCATGATCGCCGACCGGGAAAGGTATGGTTACGGTTACGACTTATCCGAAATCTCGGCGGCGGGATCGGCCGATTCAGCCGGAGGCGCAAGAGCCTCGGAGGTAAAGGCCGGACCGGTCGATACAGTAAAGATCAATATCAACCATTGCGGTTTCTATGATCTTCAGGAGCTGCCGGGGATCGGCCCCGCTATCTCGCGGAATATATTAGCCTATCGGGACAGCGTCGGTGGTTTTACCAGCCCGGAAGAGCTGATGAAAGTCAAAGGAATCGGACCGGCCAAATATGCCGCCGTTAAGAACAGGATAGTAATCAGGTGAATTTAGGATTGGCCCTCGACGGTAAGAGGCTTCTGATTTGCGCTCACAACGGAGCCGGCAGTCCGCCCGGCTACCATGAATTCGAGATAGATCCTGATCGGTTCGACAGGGAACAAAAGGGGGGATATCTCTGGGATACCCTGCCCGATCAGGCCGGAGATCTCTATCTCAACGCTTCGAAGATCGCCCTGGCCATTCCGGCCAGCTCTTGTTTTGTCAAGAGGATAGAAATCGAAAAGAAAATGGAAGAGAGTATTCCCGACTTTCTTAAATGGCGCGCCGATCTCGAGCTTCCAGGGGATATATCCGGCTATATTTACGGTTTCATCCCGATTCGCCGGAGTTTCGACGGCCAACGTACCGAATCCTTTTTTTTTGCCGTGCCTGAATCGAAGGCAGGTCCCCTCATCCATGGTTTTTTCGGTCCGGATGATAAAGAAAGAATGGTTGTCCTGCCCGAACACGTCGGATTCGGGAAGGTGATCGAAAAATCGTTGGGCAAAGACGATATTCCTCAGGCCGCGCTGGTGCATTGTCCTCCAGATGGAGCCGTGGCGGTATTCGTGAAAGATTCCAGGCTGTATCATGGACGATATTTCCCGTTGGATCCGGCGCGGGCTGATGAGCTCTCCATTGATATAGAGACTTATCTTCTTAGTCTTGTCGATCCGACCGAATCGACGCCGATGATCCTGACCCATTCGTCTCCTGATTTTATAACAGACTGGTCGCCGATAGTTCCGGTATTTATGAACATTCAGGATCTCGACTTCATATCCGCCTGGGGAGCGGCCGAGTATATAGCGTTGGGAGGAAAATGCGTATTGTCGGCGGGAGCCTGAAAGGACGTCGGATCAAGGTTCCGAACAAAGGCGATATCCGTCCGACCGCGGAGAAGATCAGAGAGGCGATCTTCTCGGTTCTCGGCGATGATATTCTCGATGTCTTTGTAATGGATCTATTCTGCGGTTCGGGCGCGTTGGGTATTGAAGCAATTTCCAGAGGAGCCGCAGGAGCAGTATTTATCGATTCCTCAAAAGCCTCGATATCCGCTTTGAGACAGAATATCGAATCTATGGGGCTAAAAGAGAAAACCGAGGTGAAACTGATGAAAGCTCTAAGCCTCAAACCTGATAATCTCAAAAATATCGCTATTCTTTTCGCCGATCCTCCCTATAGACAGGGCTACCCTGATAAATTAATAACGTTATTATCCTTGCAATATTTCAACTGGTATGGGATATTGGCGCTTGAACATGAATCGGATTGGAGTTATAAAGGCATCGATCCGGTTATTTTGAGGAGACTCGATTTCGGAGATACGGCGGTAAGCTTCCTGCGATGGGTCAAAGAGGAGATTTGATTTGGTTAATTTGATAACGGCGGGAGATTCGTCTTGGTTGTAAAAGGAACCGCTCTTTACCCCGGAACATTCGATCCTGTCACGTTGGGGCATGTGGATATCATAGAAAGGGCCTCCAAGCTCTTCGAAAGCCTGGTCGTGGCTGTGGCCGATAACCGCGAGAAACAGCCTCTTTTCTCTGTTGACGAACGGATCGCCATGATAGAAAAATCAATCGGCGGGATCAAGGATATCAGGGTTACATCGTTCGAGGGTTTGACAGCCAAATTCGCCCTATCGATAAAAGCCGTGGCTATTATCAGAGGTCTTCGGGCGGTGTCTGATTTCGAGTTCGAGTTTCAAATGGCCCTGATGAACCGGAAAATCGAGCCTACCGTGGAAACTGTTTATCTGATGCCTACGGATAAATACAGCTATATCTCATCGTCTCTGGTCAAGGATATCGCCAAGAGAGGCGGGGAGGTGGAATGTTTTGTTCCCTACGTGGTTAGAGATGAGTTGCGCAAAAGATTTTTATCGTAGAAATATTCCAGCCAATAATAATCAATCTTATGGAGATATTCGATGGACCAGGATCTGAGCGAAATTCTGAAAATACGCCGCGAAAATCTTGATAAACTGCGTCAAAATAATATCAACCCGTTCCCGTATAGATACGACAGAACTCATCTTTCATCGGGAATAATCGCGGATTTCGATTCACTCTCCGCCTCTGAGAGCGTAATCCGGGCCGCGGGACGAATAATAAGCTGGCGGGGTCATGGTAAGACTCTGTTCGCGCATCTTCAGGACGGCGGCGGGAAGATCCAGATCTACCTGCGCAAGGATGATCTGGGGGATGAACTGTTCGAGTCCTTTTCGTTGTACGATATCGGCGATATTATCGGAGTCGAAGGAACAGTTTTCAGGACTAAAATGGGGGAGATTACCATTAAAGTCGCGGGGTTCGAAATTCTGGCCAAATCCTTAAAACCGCTGCCGGAAAAGTGGCACGGCCTTAAAGATAAGGAGATCCGCTATCGCCGTCGATACCTCGATTTGATCTCTAACCCCGAGGTCAGAGAGACATTTGTCAAGCGGGCCGGAATAATTAGGAGCATCAGGGATTTTCTCGATAAACGGAATTTTCTCGAGGTGGAGACCCCGGCTTTGCAGGTCATGTACGGCGGCGCCAACGCCCGTCCTTTTGTTACCCATCTCAACGCCCTTGATATAGATCTGTATCTTCGCATAGCCGACGAGCTCTACCTCAAGAGGCTGATTGTCGGAGGGATGGAAAAAGTCTATGAGATCAGCAAGGATTTCCGCAACGAGGGGATGGACAAAAACCATAACCCGGAATTTACCATGCTGGAATTCTACTGGGCTTATGCAGATTATAATGATCTCATGGGACTGGTGGAAGAGATGATTCATCAGGTGGCGGCCGAAGTTCTGGGTAAAGATTCGGTGAAATCCGGCGAAATAGATATCTCCTTTGAGGGACCTTTTAAGAGAATCTCCTTTTACGACGCGATACATAAGAACACAGGGAAAGATATCATAGGATTTTCGGATAATGAATTGAAAAAACTGGCCCTGGACAGGGGTTTGGATGCGAATGGAATCAACAGCCGGGGCGCCCTTCTGGATCTGATTTCCAGCGAACTTGTAGAGCCGACTCTGGTGCAGCCGACTTTCCTGACCGATTATCCGCTGGAGCTTTCTCCGTTGGCCAAAAAGCACCGTAATGACGAGCGTATCACCGAACGATTCGAGTTGTTTATCGGGGGAGTTGAGTTTGGCAACGGTTTTTCGGAGCTTAATGATCCTGACGATCAGCGCCGGCGATTCGAGGCTCAGGCGGCGGCCAAAAGCCAGGGAGACGAAGAAGCTCATCCGATAGATGAGGATTTCATCATGGCTCTGGAGCACGGTATGCCTCCCACGACAGGCTATGGGTTGGGAATAGATCGATTGGTTATGCTTTTTACCGAAAACAGCTCTATCCGAGATGTCATTCTATTCCCCACCATGAAACCGGAACCGCCATCCTCCCGAGACTATGAAACCGAGCAGGAATAATCATGTCTCTTGAGTTTTTCATAGCCCGACGGTATTTCACATCGAGACACCGCCAGGGTTTTATTTCATTTCTCGGTTTTCTCTCCACATTCGTGGTGACTCTCTCGACCACGTCGCTTCTGATCGTTCTTTCGGTTATGAACGGATTCGAGATGGAGGTTCGAAGCAGGATTATCGGCGCCATGGCTCATGTTCTGGTTCAGCCCAGGCTCTGGGATTCTCTGGATAACTGGGAGGAGATTCAGGATTCTATCCTCGAAGTCGACGGGGTAGTCGCTGTCAGCCCCGTGATTATAGAGAAATCGGCGATATCGTCGCGAACTACAACCGACGGTATCGTTATCAGGGGGATCATTCCCGAAGCCGAAACTCTGGTGACCGATATCGGGCGCAATCTTATTACCAGAGATTTGACTTTTAAAACGCCGGATGACAGGTTTGCCGGAGTCTGGCTGGGGATAAACCTGGCCAATAGACTGAATGTAACCATTAACGATAAGGTCAGGATATACTCCCTGAAGGATGTCGAAAGCGGCCTTACTGGTTTTTCGCCGCGAATCAAACCCTGCATGGTAACGGGGATTGTCGAAACCGGTATGTCCACCTATGATGATAATTTCGTGTATATGTCGTTGGAAGAAGCGCAGGATTTGTTCGAACTCGGAAACTCGGTTACCGCTATCGAGGTCAAGACCGACGATTTCTATACCGCGTATGCCGCTGCCGAAAAGATACAGGAGAGGATAGGATATGAGTATATCGCCCTCGACTGGAAGGAACATAACCGCAATCTGTTTTCCTGGATGACCCTGGAAAAGTGGATGATGTTTTTGGTGCTGATGCTTTTCGTTCTGGTCGCCGCCAGTAATATCATCGCCTTGCTTATAATGATGGTTCTGTCCAAACGGGCAGATATCGGCATGCTGACCGCCATCGGACTTCCCAGAAACCGCCTGAAAAAGATATTTGCCTACCAGGGATTGATAATCGGAGCGGTCGGAGGTTTTATAGGGGAATTGATAGGACTGCTTTTGTTGTTGATTCAAAAGCATTTCTCCGTAATCTCATTGCCGTCAGATATCTATTTCATATCGGCTCTGCCTGTGGAAATCAGACCCCTGGACGTATTTCTTATCTTTATAATGGCGGCTGGCATAGGCTACATGTTTTCACTTTACCCGGCTAAACGGGCATCCAGAATGGATCCCGTGGAGATAATCCGTTATGAATAAGTATGTTACAGTGTCAGGAGGCCGGTCGGATGCTGCTCGAGGCTATTAACATAAAAAAGAGGTTTATTTCCGGCGAGGGTTATCTGGAGGTTCTGAAAGGGGCTGATCTGACTCTCGAAAAGGGGGTTTTGGCAGTTCTTTCGGGGCAATCCGGATCAGGCAAGAGTACTCTTCTTTACATATTAGGAGGGCTTATTTCTCCGGATGAAGGCAGGATCGAGTTTAAGGGACTGGATATAAATCGTTTCAGTCAGTTAGAATATGAGCGATTGAGGAATAAGAATGTCGGCTTTGTCTTTCAGATGCATCATCTTATGCCGGATTTCACGGCTTTAGAAAATATCATGATGCCGGCCTTGATAGCGGGTATTGGCCGTCATGAAGCGGCCGGGAGGGCAGGGGAATTACTGTCGGCGTTGTCCATTTATAACAGGAAAGATCATTATCCCAATCAGCTTTCCGGCGGGGAACAGCAGAGAACGGCAGTGGCCAGAGCATTGATAAACTCCCCGGATCTGATTTTGGCCGATGAACCAACCGGAAATCTTGATAAAGAAAATGCCGATTCGCTAATAAAGTTATTTGCGGAACTTGTCGACACCACAGGTGTAAGCGCGATTATAGCGACCCACAACCCGGAATTGGTGGAAATAGGGCAAATTAAATTCCGTTTGGCTGAAGGACGTATCGTTGGGAAACAGGTGTGAAATACCTTGCGGCATAACTCGCGTAACTTGTATAATGAAAGGGAACTGACGGTTACGGTGTCAGGTTTAATTAGATAAGGGAGAATCTGATGTTGTGTCAGGATTGCAAAAAAAAGGAATCGTCGGTACATTTAACTCAGATCATTAATAATGAGAAAGTTGTTCTAAATCTTTGTAAAAACTGCGCCGAAAACAGGGGATTCCATTCCCCCTTCGAAAATATGCCGTTCCCATTGGCAGAATTCGTTACCGGCATGATGGGAGTCGGATCATCGCTGCCCGCCAAGAGCAAGAAGAAGAGCCTCGCCGGTAAAAAATGCCAGTTCTGCGGATTGACTTTCGAGGATTTCGGCAAAGTCGGCAGGTTCGGCTGCGGCCAATGTTATAAGACCTTCGGTTCCGATCTTTTAGATCTCTTGCGCAAAATACACGGTTCCAATGAGCATCGAGGCAAGGTGCCGTCCGGCACCGCCGATACGGTTAAGGTGATTCGCGAGGAGAGAAAGTTGAGAGATGAACTCAAGATGGCTATCGAGCAGGAAGATTTCGAGAAAGCCGCTGAGATCAGGGATTTAATAAACGAAAAATCGAGTAAAGTTTAAGGTAAACTACTATGACTACGACTAAAATATTCGAGGAGATGGCGTCAAGCCCCGCTCCCTGGCTGAGCGGGGAAGGTCCCGATTCATTCGCGGTCCTGTCATCGCGCATAAGACTCGCCAGAAATATTTCCGAGTTCCCATTCCCGCCGGCCGCAGATATGGAGATCCGTCAGAGAATCATGGAGTTTGTCTCCCCGGCATTCGATAAAGCTTCCACTTTGGGGGGAGGCGGTTTTTATCCGTCAGATACCATGGATGGCTTGAGCCAGAAATTCCTGATGGAGAGACATTTGATCTCTCCTGAATTTATGAAAGGCGGTGCCGGCCGCGGTATTTATATCGGGGACCAGGAAAAGGTCTCGATAATGTTGAACGAAGAAGATCATATCAGGCTTCAGGTTATTTCCTCGGGGATGTCCCTTTTCGATTGCTGGGAGATCGCCAACAAGGTGGATGATGAACTCTCCGGTCTGGTCGAATTCGATTTCGATAACCGCTATGGGTATCTGACCTCATGCCCCACCAATGTGGGCACAGGCTTGAGAGCTTCAATATTGATTCATTTACCCGGTCTGGTGCTGACCAGGGAAATAGATAATGTTCTCAACAGAATCTCCAAAGTCGGATTGGTTGTACGCGGATTTTACGGCGAAGGAACCGACGTTCTCGGCAATTTATTCCAGATATCCAATCAGACTACATTGGGTAGAACCGAAGAGGAGATAATAGATTCTCTGACTAAAGTTTCCGCCCAGATCATAGAGTATGAAAAGGACGCCCAGGAACGATTGATGCGCGAAGCGCCCGAGATGATCGAGGATAAGGTCTGGAGATCCTATGGCATTCTAACCAACGCCAGGGTGCTGACATCACATGAAGTCATGAATTATCTTTCTGCCATACGGTTCGGACTTTCCCTGGGGTTGATAGATAAATCCAGTTATAAAGAGATTAACGAGCTTCTGGTAATAACTCAACCGGCTCATATTCAGAAATATTATTCCCGTGAGATGGATAATACAGAGCGCGACATGGTTCGCGCCGATCTGGTACGGGAGAGATTCAATGATTCTGGTGATAACTAGCGATATTGAAAAGAGGTGTCCTTGATGAACGAGATGTTTACCGAGAAAGCCCGCAAAGCCATCGAACTCGCTCGTGACGAAGCGGCCCGTCTCAAGCACGACTATATAGGCACCGAACACCTGCTTTTGGGCCTCATACGGCTGGCTGATGGACTGGCGATCGATATTCTCAATAATATTGGTATAGATCTGAATGAACTTAAAGGTTCTATCGAGGAAATGGTTCAGCCATCAGGCGGAACCATGCAGGCCGGGCAGCTTCCCTTGACTGCCAGAGCCAAAAAGACTCTGGAGGTTTCCGGAAACGAAGCCCGGGCCTTGAAATCCAAGGATATAGATACCGAACATATTCTCCTGGCCCTGCTTAAGGACGAGGAGGGAGTCGCCTCCCAAGTGCTATCCATGTATGATGTCGACTACAAGGAGGTTTACGAGGAGCTTCGGAATATCCAGACCGGAAAGCCGTCGTCATTCGGACGCAAACGGAAGAAATCCAAAACGCCGGCTCTTGATCATTTCGGACGGGATCTGACGGAATTGGCCAGACGCGATCAGCTGGATCCGATTATTGGCCGGGATGACGAGATCGAAAGGGTTACACAAATTCTCTCCAGACGCAAGAAAAATAATCCGGTGCTTATCGGCGAGCCCGGCGTCGGCAAAACCGCCATCGCCGAGGGTTTGGCCCAGAGAATCGTGGTCGGGAAAGTACCCCAGATACTCGAAGACAAAAGAATTGTAACTCTGGATATGGCCTCGTTAGTGGCCGGTACCAAGTACCGCGGTCAGTTCGAGGAACGTCTCAAAGCGGTCATGAACGAGATCTTGAGTTCCAAGGACGTTATCATATTCATAGATGAGCTTCATACGATTGTCGGAGCTGGAGGCGCCGAGGGATCTCTGGACGCTTCCAATATCTTCAAACCGGCGCTTTCCAGAGGAGAGCTTCAGTGTATCGGGGCAACCACGCTCAACGAGTACAGGAAATATATCGAAAAAGACGGCGCTCTGGACAGACGTTTCCAGACAGTCATGATTAATCCTCCCACCTCCGACGATACCAAGCAGATTCTCAAGGGTCTTAGAAGCAAATACGAGGATCATCATAAGGTAGTTATCACCGATGACGCCATAGAGGCGGCGGTGATTTTGTCGGACCGCTATATTTCCGGGAAATTCCAGCCGGATAAAGCTATCGATGTTATAGACGAGGCGGGCTCGCGGGCCCATCTTACGGCCTTTACCAAGCCGGATAATTTCGCCGCCCTCGACGACGAAATAGTCGAGTTGAGCAAGCAAAAAGAAGCTGCCGTCAAGGGGCAGGAATTCGAGAAAGCCGCTCATCTGCGCGACAATATCAAATTGAAAAAAGAAGAACTCGAAAATCTGAAAAAAGAGTGGGAAGAGAAACGCTCCAGCGAAAAGATAGAGTTAAGTGAAGATGATATTGCCGCGGTGATATCCAAAATCACCGGCATACCGCTTTTCAAACTGGAGGAGAAGGAATCGAAGAAACTTCTTCGCATGGAGGAGAAGGTCGCCGAGCGGATTGTCGGCCAGAAAGACGCCATTCATATAATCGCCAAGGCCATCCGCAGAGCCCGGGCCGGATTGAAAGATCCGCACCGTCCTATAGGTTCGTTTATTTTCCTGGGACCGACCGGTGTCGGCAAAACCGAACTGGCTAAAGCGTTATCTGAATTTCTTTTTGAGGACGCCGATTCGCTGGTCAGGATCGATATGTCGGAATATATGGAAAAATTCGCCGTTTCGAGGTTAATCGGCGCTCCTCCGGGATATGTCGGTTACGAGGAAGGCGGCCAGCTGACCGAGAAGGTTCGCCGCAAACCGTATTCGGTTGTGTTGCTTGACGAAATAGAGAAGGCTCATCCTGAGGTTTTCAATATTCTGCTCCAGCTACTTGACGAAGGACAGCTGACTGATTCGTTCGGGCGCAAAGTCGATTTCAGAAATACGGTCGTCATAATGACCTCCAATATGGGTACCCGTCAGGCCAAAGTCGGCAAAGGGCTGGGATTCCAGAAGGATGACGCTAAGACAGATTATGACAAGATGAAGGACCGCATCATGGATGAGATGAAGCGGACTTTCAACCCGGAATTGATCAACAGGATAGATGAGACGGTCATCTTTCATCCGCTGGAAAAAGAGCATATTCTCGGGATCATCGATATACTTCTTAAAGAATTGATTAAACGGATGATTGACAAGGGGATAACAGTAGAATTGAATCCGGAAGCCAAGGAATATCTGGTTGATAAGGGTTGGGATCCCAATTTTGGGGCTCGTCCGTTGAAACGGGCTTTGCAGAAATACCTCGAGGATCCTATGGCCGAGGAGATATTGAAGGGGGAATACTCGACCAACTGTAATGTAAGTGTTCGCAAAGATCCCGACGAGGATAAGCTGAGTTTCGAAATAAAAAAAGCAAACCCGGCCGAGGTCGAACACCAGAATTCCAGTGCCTCGTGATTTTAACCGGCAACCGAATAAGCCCGGCCCAGGTTATCCCGGAGCCGGGTTTTTTATTGGATAATTTGGATCCTGCCGTCTCAGGGCGGATAATTCGGACCAAATTTAAGGCGTTTCGGCGAAATAAATTACAAGATTTACTTGACATGGCGGTTTGGTTTTGTAAATTAGCGGAATAACAGAATAAGGGGAAGTTTGTGGCACACAAAAAAGGACAAGGATCGATTAAAAACGGCCGTGACTCTCACGGTCAGCGGCTCGGGGTGAAAACTTATGGCGGAGAGAAAGTCACCGCCGGATCGATTATAGTTCGCCAGCGGGGAACTAAGATTCATCCGGGAGAAAATGTGGGACACGCCAAAGATGACACTCTTTTCGCGCTGGTTGACGGCGTGGTGAAATTCACCCGCAAAGGTTACAGCAAAAAAGTCGTATCGATAGTCAGCTGATAATGACCCCGCTCCGATAAGCGGGGTCTTTGTTTTACCAAGGATGTGAATAAGATCACATGATCTTTTACAATGACTAAATCTCCCAGGAAAATAGGAATCCTAATCAGTGGTGGAAATCCCTGGGAGGCGGTATTATGTTTTCTGCATCTGGAGAAAAAAGGGTTCCTGCGTTTACCGATAACAATTCATAAAAAACCCCCATCGGAATTCGAGGGAGAGAGCGAAAGCGAGCTTTCCCGTCTTACTCCCGTTTATATAGAAGATGTCAAAGCGACCGCCATCGACGGGCTTATAATTCCGGGCGGCGTAAGACTTTTTGACGCCCTTTGCGATTTCAATAATGTCGGGGACGCTTTAAAGGTCGATGAGAACCTGAAGGCGCTGGTCAAGGGCATATACCGATTGGAAAAGCCGATAGGAGCGTTCGGGGCGGCCTCACTTTTAGTGGCCAAGGCCCTGCAGGGAATCACCCATTCCGGTCTGGTGGTTACAGTGGGCAATAATCCCAAGCTGCAATCGGGGATTGAAATCACCGGGGCCCAGGCGGTAATTACGCGTCCCGGCGAGGTTGTGCTGGACGAATCCAATAAGGTAATTACCAGTGGTGGAGAATTATCGTCGAAAAGACCCACAGAGGTAAGCGCGTCCTGCGAAAACCTTCTGTCGGGGTTGGAAGAATTAATAAAAATCAGGAAGAATATATGAGGAATATCGAATCGTCGCGGATCACCGCGGCTCTCAAAGAACTTTGCGTGAACGCCAACTATTTTCTCGGGGATGATGTTGTCAATTCCTTGAAACTGGCGGTCGAAAGCGAAGAGTCCCCTCTGGGCAGGGAGATTCTCGGCCAGATTCTGGAGAACTCCGAGATAGCCAAAAACGAAAAAATGCCTCTCTGTCAGGATACCGGTTTGACCGCGGTATTCGTCGAGATGGGAGAGGACGCCCATGTAGAGGGCGGGAATATCGAACAGGCTATTCAGGAAGGTATCCGGCAGGGATACGCGGAAGGATACCTTAGAAAATCGATAGTCGAGGACCCGTTACGCAGAAAAAACACCGGCGACAACACTCCCGGCGTCATTTCGACTATGATCGTTCCGGGCGATAAGATCAAGATCACTATACTGCCCAAAGGAGGCGGTTCTGAGAATATGAGCGCCATCAAAATGCTCAAGCCGTCCGATGGCGAAGACGGGGTAAAGAATTTTATTGTGGAGACAATCAGAATCGCCGGGGGCAATCCCTGCCCGCCGATAATAGTCGGAGTCGGGATTGGCGGATCATTCGATAAATGCGCCTATCTGGCCAAAAAAGCCCTTCTGAGGAAAGTCGGGAGCGCGCATGCCGATCCGTATTATGCCGACATGGAAAAAGAGCTGATCGAGAAGATAAACAATATCGGAATCGGACCGCAGGGTTTGGGAGGCAGGACTACGGCTCTGGCCGTTCATATAGAAACCCATCCCTGCCACATCGCCAGCCTTCCTGTAGCGGTCAATACCCAATGTCATTCGGCCCGTCATAAAGAAATAGTGATTTAAGGAGATTTCAGGATGGAGGCTGTCAAATTAAGCACGCCGCTGGGCGATTCGGATATAGAGAAGCTGCACGCTGGTCAGAAGGTTATGTTTAACGGTTATATATACACTGCTCGAGACGCGGCTCATAAAAGGATGGTCGAGCTTATTGAACGGGGCGAAAGTCTGCCGTTCGATCCGGTCGGCCAGGTTATTTATTTTGTTGGTCCTACGCCTGCCAAACCGGGACAGGTTATCGGTTCGGCCGGCCCGACAACATCGGGCAGAATGAACAAATATTCGCCGGTTATGCTGAAGGCCGGATTAAAAGGGATGATCGGCAAAGGGGAAATGGGACCGGAGGTGGCCGAGGCGTTGAAAGCGAACAAGGGGGTTTATTTTGTGGCCACCGGCGGAGCCGCCGCACTTATCGCCAAACGAATCACCGAATCCGAGGTGGTTGCTTACGAGGAATTGGGTCCGGAAGCGGTACGACGATTGAAGGTCACCGATTTTCCGGTAATTGTGGCCCAGGATTGCCATGGCGGCAATATATTTATAGAGGGTTTGGAGAAGTACCAAAGACAATAGTAATTCAGATTGAGTATTTTTGGAGGGAGATCGCGGCCCGCGGACGGTTTTGATATACGTGACCGCGATTTCGAAAATGGAAATTCCTGCGGCATCTGAGAGTCTCTCGATCTTCGGCAAACCGGAGAGCTGTCTTATTCCGCGTTCAGTCTTCCCGGATAAAATTTCAGGAGGCGTTGTATGAACCAAGCTATAACCGCTCGAAGTGCTCTTTTCTGGCTATTTCAGAGAATATCGGGCGCTTTTTTGGCGGTATTTTTATTTACTCATGTCAAGGTCCTGCATTGGGATTTCGATTTTACAACGCAGGGTCTTCTTGATTTTTCATTTGTCCTCAGCCGTTTGCAGGGAAACATCGGCTGGTTGATTTTCTATTTCCTTTTCATAATTTCGGCCCTGTTTCATGGTCTTAACGGCTTATGGGCGGTGGTGCTCGATTTCAGGCCGTCCAAAGGGGCCCAGTTTATCTGGCTGGCGGTTCTTTGGGCCGCTGGTATTCTGACGGCCTATTATTCCTTTACCACTCTCGGTTCGTTTTATAGAGGGGGGCCGGCATGAAAATCAGATACGCTTTCAAGGGCACCAAAGAAGAGATCAAGCTCAATCCCAACGTGGGGACATTATCGTGGTTTTTGCATCGCGTAACGGGGCTGCTCCTGCTCTTCTACTTGTTCACTCATATGTGGGTTTTAGGTTCGGCCAATAGTGGTTCGGAAGCGTTTAACGCCAGACTGCAGTCTGTTCAAACGCCTTTATTCCATTTTCTCGAGATCGGGCTGATAATGGTGATCTTCTACCATATGGTCAACGGTATCAGCATTACCATAATGGATTTCGCCGATATTTCCAGAAAACATAAGACACTGGTGGCAATTTCGGTTGCCGTATTCGCCATACTGGCCATAATCACTCTGGCAGTGCTTATCCCGAGAGTTTTCGGCGCGCATTCGGTCCCGGGAGGTCATCTATGATATTTCACGATGTGGTAGTGGTAGGAGGCGGATTGGCTGGCATGATGGCTGCGGTCGAAGCGGCCTCTGGCGGGGCGGATGTCGCCCTGCTTTCGAAAGTTCATCCTCTAAGATCTCATTCGGGCGCGGCCCAGGGAGGCATCAACGCAGCTCTGGCCAATAATCCCGATTCGGCGGACGACACTCCCGAACGACATGCCTATGATACGATCAAAGGATCGGATTTCCTGGCCGATCAGCAGGCCGTCATTACCATGACCAATGACGCTCCCAGAGTCATCTATCAGATGGAGCATTTCGGTTGTCCATTCTCTCGAATGGAGAACGGAAAAATCGCCCAGAGACCTTTCGGCGGAGCGGGATATCCCAGAACATGCTACGGTACCGATAAAACCGGACTGTATCTATTGCATACGCTCTACGAGCAGACCATCCGGCTGAATACGCATTATTATGAAGAATGGATGGTTTTGCAGGTGGCTATTGACGATTCCGGAGTTTGCAAAGGTGTTATCGCCCTCAATATAGCCGATGGGACTATCGAAAAGATAGCCGCTAATGCCGTAATATTCGCAACAGGAGGTTCCGGCAGGCTGTACGGCAACACGACCAACGCTCATATCTCCACCGCGTTGGGCCTGGCGATACCTTACTGGTCAGGCTTGCCGCTGAAAGATATGGAATTCATTCAATTCCATCCGACAGGTCTTTTCAAATCCAATATCCTGATGACCGAAGGGTGCCGCGGTGAAGGCGGATATCTGGTGAATAATCAGGGTGAACGGTTCATGAGCCGTTATGTATCCGAGAAGATTATGGAACTGGCTCCCAGAGATATAGTCAGCAGATCGATCGCCACCGAAATAGAAGCGGGACGAGGTTTCGAAGATAGTTATGTACATCTCGATTTGAGGCATTTGGGACGGGAAAAAATTCTGGAGAGACTGCCTGGTATCAGGGAGATTTGTATTGATTTTGTCGGCATCGATCCGATAGATACTCCCATACCGATCAATCCCGCGACCCATTATACTATGGGCGGAGTTGATTGTGACGCCGACGGTATTACCAAAGCTCCCGGTTTCTTCGCCGCCGGCGAATGCGCCTGTGTCTCTGTTCACGGCGGCAACCGGCTGGGCGGCAATTCTCTTCTCGATACTATAGTTTTCGGACGAAGAGCCGGAGCCGCCGCCGCGGAGTATGTCAGGAATATCCCCAAGGCGGGGGATGAGGCGACGCTCAACAAGGCAGATCGGAAGTTGAATGATAGAGTGGCCGGTTTCTCGAAATCCGGTGGAACCGAAAACCCGTATCATATCAGGGCCGAACTACAGAATATTATGACTCAGAAAGTCGGGATATTCAGAACAGATAAGGATCTCAGCGAAGCTCTGGCGTCCATAAAACAGCTTAAGGAACGGTTTAAAAATATCAGGCCTCCTGATAAAACCAGAGTATTCAACATGGATAAAGTCTGGATTATGGAACTCGCCGGTAATGTTGCCGTTTCCGAGATCGTCTGCGCCGGAGCGTTGCGCAGAACCGAAAGCCGAGGGGCGCATTTCCGACGGGATTTCAATAAGCGAAATGACGAGCAATGGCTTCACCACACACTGGCCGCTTTCACCGATTCGGGTCCGGAGTTCTCCACCAGCCCGGTCGATATGTCCAAATACCCTCCCGAGGAAAGGAAGTATTGATATGACAACAGCGTTCAAGATATTTCGATACGATCCAGATACCGGCAGGGAACCTCATTTTCAGGCCTTCGATGTAGAAACACCTCCCGGGATAACCATTCTCGAAGCGCTCATCTGGATTTTGGAAAACAAAGATTCCTCTTTGGCTTTCAGGTTCAGCTGCCGTGAAGCGAACTGCGGATCTTGCGCCATGCATATCAACGGCAAATACGGTCTGGCCTGCCGAACCCAGGTATCATCTTTGAAGGCCCCGATCACCATCCGCCCGTTAGCTCACCTGCCGGTGCAGAAGGACCTGGTTGTCGATATGAAACCGTTCTGGGATAACTATAAACAGATTAAACCATACCTGATCCCGGCCGGAGATCCGCCTGAGAAAGAGTATTATCAATCGGTGGAGGATCGCAAGAAACTAGATCATCATGTCGACTGTATTCTTTGCGGGGCCTGTTACGGATCATGCCCGGTGGCCTACGGCGATCCTAAATATCTCGGTCCCCACGCCTTATTGAAATCTCTGCGGTTCGTGGAGGATTCCCGCGACGGAGCTATCGAGGAACGGCTGGCTATGGTAGCTTCCGAATTCGGTGTTTTTCGCTGCCATACGATCTTCAACTGCCAGATGGTCTGTCCCAAGGATCTCAATCCCACCGGGGCAATCAGCAAATTGAAGAATAAGGTAATCGCCAGGAAATTCCCGTTCTTTAAATTCCTGGTTAAAAACTAAATAACTGGTAATAATCTTCGGGCCCCGAACCAATCGGGGCCTATTTTTATATTGATTAGCTTATTCCGAAGTTTCGTCGATCTGATAATCTGCCGGATTGGCGGGTTTGACCATGAGCTGTTTTTCCCGTTCTACCAGGACTTTGCCGGGGGCGAATTTCTTCGGTTTGCGGACATACCTGGCCTGGGTATATACTACCGCAACTTTAGATGAATTTCTGGCTTTGGAAAAATAGGCGGCCAGGGCGGCGGCTTCCAGCAATGTCTGTTTTTCCGGCACAGCGTTTCTGGATGGCACTTTTAAAACGGTATGCGATCCGGCCGCCTGCCAGGCGTGAAACCAATAATCGTCGCCGGATGCGATCTTCAAGGTCAGCTCATCATTATCCTTATTCGATTTTCCGACCAGAATATCCCATCCGCATGACGCCTTAAACAGCTTGTACGGCTTTCGTTTTTCGACCGGTTTTCTCTTCAGAGCTGATTTTTTTTCGGCAATAAGTTTGTGGCGAAGAAGTCCGTCCGAGAGTTTATCCTGATCGTTGCCGGCTTCCCGTTTCAAATCCTCCAATTCTTTAAGCTTCTTTTTGGCTTTCTCCAGCCGGCGTTCCATGACGCTTCGTCCGGATACCGCCTTTTTGAATTTTCTGAAATAAACTTCGGCATTGGCCGCCGGTGATTTCGCCGGGTCCAGCTCGATTTCGAAATACTCCTGGAAAGAATCGCCGGTTTTTGATATTCCATAGGTATTTTTCAGTTTGACTTTAGACGCGCCGCGTTCGATAAGGCTGATATTGGATAATATCAGTTCGCCGTATATTTTGTATCTTTCCGCATTGGCTGTCTCAATCAGCTCTTTTCCGATCGATTCCGCTTTCCTGCCGGTTTTATTAATTTCATTATCTAATATTTTCAGGAGAGAGTCGAGCCGGTCGGTCGATTCGCCGTCACAGGCTGTTTGTTTGTAATACCTTTCGTACATAATCAGGGCCGATTCGAATATTTCGGCAAGCTCGCCTGGTTTCAAAACCGGATCGACCAGAGAATATCCTGATATTTGATTGTTCCGGGTTATGATCCAGGCCGGGCCGGGCCGCGCAGCTTTATCCCTGTAGCCGCTCAAAAGCGAATCTATATTTTCCGGAATCCTGTCGCTGTCCAGTCCAAGATTAATCGCGTCCCGCTCGTTGAGTCCCATGATCTCCCTGTGAGGCTTTTTCCCATCGGCAATAAGCCCGGCAATCAAATCACCATTAAAATTAAAAATCGTAGGCTTTTTAACCGCTGCGGGGGGATCATAATGGGTGATATCTTTTTTTCTAAGCATACCCTGGATATTGCCGTCATCATTAACCAAATAAAGATTCCCGATATTGGGAATGATCTCGAAGATTATCGCCGATTGAGTCGGCCGTCCCAGACGGTCTCTTTTTTCCAGGATTAATTTTACAATTCTATCGTAATTGACCTGTTCCGCCGATTTGATTATTTGTCCTTTGAGGTTGGGAAACGTTGGAATAAGATCGGATGGTATCTGGCTTGTGATTCCCAGACAGGCATACCTGCTTTCTACGGCGTATCTGATAATCAGCTTCGGCCGAACAAGCTCAAGTACAGCCGATTTGCCCGATGGGGCTATCCATACCGAGTTGATTATCGAGTTTTGAAGGCCTGATAACTCACCGCTGATTCTGGCGGCATCCAGAGTAGTAGGTTTTTGAATTGTCATGATTCGCCAATTTACATCGATTATTAGGTTGACAAAAGATCTTTTTGCGGTATTTTCTTAGTTTTGTTCGATTATTGGTCTTTGATGGGAGCAATAAGATGCCGCGCAGTATGACCGGATTCGGCCGGGCCGAATCGGAAAATGGCGAATATAAGTTTACGGTGGAGATCAACTCGGTCAATAACCGTTATCTGGATTATCAAATGAGATTTCCGAAGAGTCTGGCCTCGCTGGAAAACGAGATCAAGCTGGTGCTCAATAACAGGTTTAACCGCGGCAAAATCATGGTTTCGATTGTCTGGGAAAGCGAGCAGTCTCACGAAAATATTGTGCTCGATGAGGCAAAGGCCGATGCCTATTATGAGATATTTAAATTGATAAAAGATAGATATTCTCTGGATGGTGGAATCTCTATGAGGGATTTCGCCTCTCTGCCCGATCTGGTCAAAGCGGAAAAAAAGGAAGATGATCTCGATGAGATCTGGAGAGTACTCAAGTCGGCTTTGGAAAAAGCCGCTGACGCTGTAGTGGAAATGCGGAGAACCGAAGGAAAGAACCTGGCCGATGATATGTCCGCCAGACTGACCGGTATCGGTCAGGTCTCCGCCGAAATCAGCGATCTGGCCTCCGGCAATGTGGAAGCGTACAGGGAAAAGCTCAAATCGCGAATTCAGGATATTCTCGGCGACACCCCGGTTGATGAACATCGGCTGGCCACCGAGGTAACCATTTTCGCGGAGAAATCGGATATCACCGAAGAGTGTATCAGATTGAGTTCTCATATAGAGCAATGCCGGGATAGTCTTAAGGAAGACGGTCCGATCGGTAAACGTTTGAATTTCATTTTGCAGGAGTTAAACCGGGAAGCCAATACTATCGGCTCCAAATCTGCCAGCTATGAGATATCTCGGCGGGTTATCGCTGTTAAGGAAGAACTTGAGAGGCTTCGGGAGCAGGTCCAGAACATTGAATAAGCCCGCTCGAAACACAATACCGAAAATCGCGGCTTTTGGGTTTATTAAGGACGAGAAATATTTATGAGATCATCAGGAAAACTGCCCGGTTTGATAGTCGTGATCTCGTCGCCGTCGGGAACCGGCAAAACCACAATCTGCCGCGAGCTTCAAAAATCGCATGGTGATTTTTCCTTTTCTGTTTCGGCTACGACCCGATCTCCGAGACCTAAGGAAAAAAAAGGTATCGATTATCATTTTATCACCGAAGATAGGTTCGCTTCCATGAGGAAGAAAGGGGAATTCGCCGAATGGGCCGGGGTTTTCGGATTTAGTTACGGCACCCCCATGAGCGAGATAAATAAAGCTCTAACCGCTGACAGGGTTCTGCTTTGCGATCTGGATTATCAGGGAGGAATTTCAATAAAGAAGAAATTTCCAGCAGCGGTCACGATCTTTATTATTCCTCCCTCCTTGACCGAGCTGAGGAGCCGTCTGTTTAAACGTCGAACCGAATCTCCCGAGCAGAAAAGGCTCAGACTTGCCGCCGCGGTCAAGGAATTAGGTTACTGGAAAAAATATGATTACGTTGTTTTGAACGATGACCTCAAGAAAGCAATCAACGAGGTCGATATGATAATAGCCGCTGAAAGATCCAAAACATCCCGTCGGAACAATCGCCGATTCTGGCAAAGACCTCAAGCCAGGCTATTGGGTTTGTAGGGAACTCCTGGATAACGCCGGGTGTTAAGGTTGATCAGCGAAGGAGGCAGAACAAATGAGCAAAGAGAAAAAAGCAATCAATGCCGTTAACGGCAATGTCTACGAACAGGTAATTGTCGCGGCTAAACTGGCCAGGAAGATAAATTCTCTGAGAGTAGTAGCCCGGGATCAGCTCGCTCCGGAAGAATTGGCCAATCTCGATCGGCGTAAGGTTACTTCGGTGGCTCTTGAGGAGTTGAAAGACGGAAAAGTCCAGTACGAGATACATAAAATTGAGGCCGAGGAAGAAACTTACGATTTAACTTGATAAATCACGTTTTTTTATTAATGATATTCGATTCTTGTTCGATATTTGATTTGGGAGCATTAATTTGGCAAAAAATCTGGTAATAGTCGAATCACCTACAAAATCCAAAACCCTGAAAAAATTTCTGGGTAAGGATTATGAGGTCATCGCCTCCGGTGGGCATATCAAGGATCTGCCTGTTAAAACCTTAGGGGTTGATGTAGATAATAACTTCGAGCCGGAATATGTAACCATCAGAGGCAAAGCCAAGATTATCAAGAGCTTGAAGGATGCTGCCAAGGTATCGGCCAAAGTCTATATCGCTCCCGATCCGGACCGTGAGGGCGAGGCCATCGCCTTTCATATCGCCGAAGAAATATCCAAATCGAATAAGAAGCTTTACCGGGCCGCGTTCAATGAAATAACCAAGAACGCCGTGGTGGAAGCTATTAAGAACGCCGGTGAAATCGACCAAAATAAGGTATATGCCCAGCAAGCCAGGCGAATTTTGGATCGTCTGGTCGGGTACAAAATCAGCCCTATTTTATGGAAGACCGTTTTCAGGGGTCTTTCTGCCGGCCGCGTGCAGTCGGTGGCGTTGAAGATTATCTGCGATCGCGAAGCTGAAATAGATAAATTTGTTCCGCAGGAATACTGGACTTTCGAAGCCGATTTCAAGGCCAAAAAGAGCGGAATTCTCTCGCTTAAGCTGTCCAAAATCGATGCTGAGAAAGTGGAGATATCATCGGAAAAAGAGGCGAAAAAGATCAAATCAGGTATCGAATCGGAGTCTTTCGCGGTCAAGAGCCATGTAAAATCCAAAATGAAAAAATCGCCCATGCCTCCTTTCATTACCAGCAGCCTCCAACAGGATAGTTTCAATAAGTTGCGGATGTCCAACAAGGCTACTATGGTCGTTGCCCAGCAGCTTTATGAGGGTGTGGAGGTAGGGACTGAAGGCCAGATCGGTCTGATAACCTATATGCGTACCGATTCGACCAGGGTGGCCGGAGAAGCGTCAGCCGCAGCCAGGAAAACAATCAAGAAACTCTTCGGTGATGAATATATCCCCGATGGTGAAGTCAAACATAAAAAATCCAGTAAAGCCCAGGACGCTCATGAAGCTATCAGGCCGACATATCCTGAATTGACTCCCGATGAGATAAAGAAATATCTCACTAAGGACCAAATGAGGCTTTACGACTTGATCTGGCGCAGATTTATGGCCTCCCAGATGAGTCCGGCCGAATTCGATGTCGATACCGTTGAGGTTGAAGGCGGCCGCTATCTGTTCAAAGGCGCCAAGCAGAAAATGACATTCGACGGTTTCACTCGAGTTTACAACGGCAAGGAAGAGGAGAATGGCAAAGGATTCCCAACGATAAAAACCGGCGAGAAACTAAATCTCGAAGAAGTTCGCGCCGACCAGCATTTTACCGAGCCGCCGGCCCGATTCAACGCCGGAAGCCTGGTAAAGGAGTTGGAGCAGAAAGGGATCGGAAGACCATCCACATACGCACAGATCATCTCTGTTCTTCTCGACAGGAAATATATCTCCGCCGATAAACGGAGATTTCAGCCGACCGATATCGGCAAGACAGTCAACAGGATACTGATTTCCTATTTCACCGATATATTTTCCGAAGAGTTTACAGCTCACATGGAAGAGGAGCTGGATAAAATAGAGGACGGCTCATATAACTGGGTGGACGTGCTCAGGAATTTCTACGGACCGATGAAATTAGACCTGGATAAGGCTGAAGCGTTGAAAGATAAGATCAAAGAGCAGACTGAAGAAAAAACCGACGAAAATTGCGATAAATGCGGCAAGCCGATGATCATAAAATTGGGCAGGAATGGGAAATTTATAGCCTGCTCGGGCTATCCAGATTGCAAAAATACCAGATCCGTGGAAGACGAGGACGCTCCCCAAATAGATGATATATGTCCGACCTGCGGATCCCCCATGCAGGTACGCAGAAGTCGTTTCGGGCGATATATAGCCTGTGTTAAATATCCCGAATGCAAGACTACCAAGAGTTTCCCGACCGGCGTAAAGTGTCCTGAAACAGGATGCCCTGGAGATATTGTCGAGAGAACATCGCGACGGGGCAAAGTATTCTTTTCCTGTTCGGAATACCCTAAATGCGAACATTCCACCTGGTACAGGCCGGTTAATATTGCCTGCGATTCCTGCGGAAATCCTTATATGGTCGAGAAATCGACCAAAACCAGGGGAGATCATCTGGCCTGCCTGAAATGCAAGGCGATTCGCGAAAGCCAGACCGAAGAAGCCTTAGCGGCCGATTGATCTTTTTCATTAGATCTTGATTTAAAGACTATAAGAGATTATAATTCAATTTAATATGGCAGATTGGCGAAAAATGCTGTCCGATTTTTCCGGGCATCTGGAGTATATAGATAACTTAGCTAAAAATACGCTGATAGCTTATACAGGCGATTGCTCTGAGTTCATCAGGTATTTTGAACAAAAGCGGAGCGACGGATTTAAATTCGGCTCTGTTTCCGTGGCGGAGGCGAGACTATATCTGATCGATCTTAGAAAGAAAGGGTTGAAGCAGGTATCTATCGCCCGAAAGCTCGATTCTTTGAAAAGATTCGGAGATTTTCTTACGGATTCGGGAAAGTGGAAAAACAATCCGTTTCGCGACCTGCCGTACCCCAAAATGGAACATTACAGGGCCAGATACCTTTCCGCGGAGGAGGCTTTCGGGATGCTGTCGTTTGAATTCGCCGGGGATTTCGCGGGCAAAAGGGACAGAGCTATGCTCGATCTTTTTTACGGCTGCGGATTGCGTCTTTCGGAGCTGGTCGGGATAGATACCAATGACATCAGGTTCGGAGAACGGGTAATACGAATACTGGGTAAGGGGAGCAAGTACAGGGTAGTACCGTTGGGACCCAAATCTGCCGAAGTCCTGAAATCATATCTCGAGGAGAGAACTCTGAAAATGCAATCGGGGAATTTTTCGATAAAAGCCGGTCGAGCGGTATTCCTGAATATACGAGGAAACCGGCTCACCCCTCGAAGCGTAGGAAGGATAGTGAAAAAATATTTACTTATGGCATCAGAGCAGAACGGACTTTCCACCCATAGTCTGCGTCATTCATTTGCCACTCATCTTCTGGAGGCCGGAGCCAATTTACGGGCAGTCCAGCAGATGCTGGGTCATTCCAGTCTGAAAACTACTCAAAAATACGCTCATACCACAACAGGTCGGTTGATCGCCGTTTACAAGAGGGCGCATCCCCGATCGGAGAAAGTATAATATATGGAAAGCATACAATTCAGGTCCACGACAGTTCTGGCAGTGGTTGATAAGAAGGGGGCCGCCATGGGGGCCGACGGTCAGGTCAGCTTGGGCGATACCATCATGAAAGCCAAAGCTTCGAAAATCAGACGGCTTTACAATGAGTCGATTTTGACCGGTTTCGCTGGGACATCGGCCGACGCCTTGACCCTGTTTGAGAAATTCGAATCTAAAATTGAGGAGTATTCCGGTAGTCTTTCGAGGTCCGCGGTCGAACTGGCCAAGGAATGGCGGACAGATAAATATTTGAGAAGACTCGAAGCGGTCATGATCGTAATCGATAAGAAACAGGCGCTGATGATATCAGGCAACGGCGATGTCATAGAACCGGATGACGGAATTATAGCTATCGGTTCGGGCGGGCCGTATGCTCTGGCGGCGGCTCGGGCATTGAAGGCCGAAACCAAATTGTCGGCGGAGGAGATAGTCCGCAAATCTCTGGAGATAGCTGCCTCCATTTGCGTTTACACCAACGATAATATCAACGTGGAGACTTTATGACCGATGGTATTCCCGCGGCGATAGGGGAGATGACCCCTCGGCAGATCGTAGCCGAACTAGATAAATATATTATCGGGCAGAACAAGGCCAAACGAATGGTGGCTATAGCCATGAGGAATCGCTGGCGACGGCAGATGGTGGGCGATGATTTGCGAGATGAGATCATGCCTAATAACATTATCATGATTGGTCCGACCGGCGTAGGAAAAACCGAAATAGCCCGTCGTCTGGCTAATCTGGCCGATGCCCCGTTTATCAAGGTGGAAGCCTCGAAATTTACCGAGATAGGATATGTTGGCCGTGACGTGGAATCGATGATTAGGGATCTGACCGATCTATCGGTTAACATGGTTAAAAAAGAAAAACAGATCAAGATCGCCAAAAAGGCCAGGAAGATAGCCGAGGAGAGGCTTCTGGATATTCTGCTGCCGTCCTCTACCCAGAAGAAGTTAGCCAATTTGCCTGAAGATGACGATCTTCAGACGAAGAGCTTGGCGGCCAGGGAAAAACTGCGCAAGCAGCTAACCGAAGGTAAGTTGGATAAGCGGTTTGTCGAAATCGAGGTTTCTAACAACCGTTTTCCTATTGTCGAGATATTTTCTCCCATGGGAATGGAGGAACTCGGCGTTAATATGCAGGATATGTTTTCCGGGATGATGCCCAAGAAATCGAAGAAAAGAAGAGTTACGGTTCCCGAAGCGCTCGATATTATAGAAGGAGATGAGGCCAACAGGCTAATCGATATGGATGAGGTAATCTCCGAGGCTATAGACAGAGTTGAGAATACGGGGATGATTTTTGTCGACGAAATAGATAAGATCGCCGGGGAAAAATCCAAAACCGGGCCTGATGTTTCCCGCGAGGGAGTACAGCGCGATATTCTGCCGATCGTCGAGGGTACTAATGTGATGACAAAATATGGGCTCGTTAAGACTGATCATATCCTTTTTCTGGCTGCCGGAGCGTTTCACATTTCCAAACCGTCCGATCTGATCCCTGAGCTTCAGGGAAGATTTCCTATAAGGGTAGAGCTTGACGGTTTAAAGGCCGGGGATTTCGTGAGGATTTTGACCGAGCCGGAGAACGCGTTGATAAAGCAATATACCGCGCTATTGAAAACCGACGGGGTTGATCTTATATTTGATAAAACCGGGGTCGAGGAGATAGCCCGAATAGCGTTCGAGGTTAATTCCAAAACTGAAAATATCGGAGCAAGGCGTCTTCAAACTGTAATGACCAGGCTTTTGGAGCAGATTCTCTTTGACGCTCCCGAGGCGGGCCGGAAGAAGATCAAGGTAAACAGGAAATTCGTCCGCGACATTCTGGCCGGCATAGTCGAGGACAAGGATTTGTCCAGGTATATATTGTAGGGAAGGTCGGATATCTATAAGATGAGTGCATTTGAAATATTGCCGGATATGTTATCGGGCAGCCGACGTATTTTGCGTCAAGACCAAAAGCTTTTTCTGATCGGTTCGATATTTATTTTTTTATTAGCTGTTCCTGCTTCAATATTATTTGGTTTGAAAGCCCTGGTGTTACTATTTATTCCTATTTTATTATATTCCTTAATGGCATATCGATACGCAGTACTGTATCTGTATTTTTGCGCGATTCCATTCGTGATATATTTATCGGGAGATGTCAAAGTCGTATTGAATTCGGCGATGGCTGTATTTGTAATTGGATTCTGGCTAATTAGAAAATTAGTCGTTTCACAGGAAGGGATCGAAATATCGAAATCATTGGTTCAGTACTTTTCAGTATTTATTTTGATAATGTTGATATCTGCATTAAATGGAGGCGTTACGGTAGATGAGGCAAAAGCTATTATCAGGATTATAATATTTATCGGTATGGTATTTGTAGTATATGATTTGGTTCATAGAGAGATTCTTGTCAAATTGTTTATTGCAATAAGCATACCAATGGCAGTATCGGCGATATATTTAATTTATCAGTATAGCCAGGTATCCAGCGCTATCGATTTTCTGGCATTATACCGTCTTAAACCCGCAGGGATATATTCTAATGCTAATATTCTCGGGGGTACCGTGGTATGTGTGATCGCATTATGGTATTATCAGGCCAGGCTTTCGGAAAATATAATAATAAAATACTGCTATTGGGGATTGGGCGGTTTATTGTTTTCGGCACTGATACTAACTAACGCCCGAGCTGCCATAGTTGGATTTGTATTGGCTGTACTGTATTTATCTTACAAGCATGGAAAGCTGAAATATGTTGTTATGACAGGCATATTAGTAGCAACAGTATTGTATTCGAGTCTGGCTGTAAGATCAATATTATCAACTGCCGTAAGGCTTGATAGGGGTGGAAGCTCTCGAGTAGAAATATGGCATAATTCACTGGATTTATTTTCGAAAAATATTTATTTTGGAGTGGGATTGGGCAATTTTAGGGAAGAATATGATAAATATATGATTTCCGCCTGGGAAAGGGGCTTCGTAAAAGGGACGCAGCATGCTCATAATATACTTGTAAGTAAAGCTGTTGATCTTGGAATAATGGGGATACTTCTGATATTATGGTTAGTTGTACTTTCAATAAAAGCTGTAAATCGCGCTATCGCGGTTGCTAAAACCAATGAGATGAGGATGGTTGTATTTGGAATAGCAGCGGGTATAATATCTTTATGGGGAAGGTCTTTATTCGAAGGTTCCGGGATATTAACTGAGGGGTCATTATATCCTGATATAATATTTTGGGTTTTGCTTTCTTCTTTACTTAAATTCGAATTAGAGGGCAAAAAAGAATAAAAATACTATGAGGAATAAGTAAAATTGAGAAAATCGTGTAAAAGTTAAAAATGAAATGGAATTAACATAAAAATCATTGATAAAAATAGTACGCTTGTTAGGTGGAGTTTATGAAAAAAGATTTTCTGGCCATTACTGACTTTAGTCAAAACGAAGTCAGGGAAACTTTAAAGCTGGCGGCGGAATTAAAAAAGAAAAAGGGGCAAGTGCTGGATGTTTTAAAAGGGAAAACTGTAGCCTGCATATTTCACAAGCCGTCGCTGAGAACACGAATATCTTTTGAAGTTGGTATAAATGAGCTGGGCGGGAATTCGCTTTACATCACCGAAAAGGAAATAGAGCTCGGAGTCAGGGAATCTATTCATGACGTGGCGAAAGTTCTCTCCAGATACGTGGCCATGATTGAAATACGTACGTTTTCGCACCAATCTTTAATCGAACTGGCTAAATACGCCGATGTACCGGTTATTAACGGGCTGACCGATCTTTTGCACCCCTGCCAGATTATGGGCGATATGCTGACTATTATTGAGCATAAGGGGAGAATCGATGGCATAAAAATAGCCTATTTGGGCGATGGAAACAATGTCTGCAATTCCTGGCTAAAAGCTGCTTCTTTGATACCGATGGATCTTAGAATCGGCACAAGAAAAGAAACATGGCCTGATTCGCGGATATTAAAAGAAGCCAAGGACGCCGGCAAATCAACTATCACCATAACAGATAACCCGAAGGAAGCCGTGATGAACGCCGATGTCATCTATACTGATGTATGGGCGTCAATGGGGCAAAAGGATCAAGCCGGTTCGAAAGCTGAACTTTTAAAGGAATTTCAACTAAACTCTCAACTTTTGGCCGGAGCCGACTCGAACCATGTCGTCATGCACTGCCTGCCCGCTGAGCGGGGACGCGAGATTACTGACGAGATAATTGACGGCCGTCATTCGATAGTCTTCGACCAGGCCGAAAACCGCCTTCATATACAGAAAGCGATCATGGTGAAATTGATCCAATCTGCATAAATAATCAATTAATAGATCCAAATTAAAGGCCCCGTGGCGGATGGGCCTTTTTTCTTTATTATTATAGATAGAATTATCAATAAATCGGTTGATTTTATCCCGCTCGATATTATCTTATCGCGTGATTTGTTAATAATGGCGCTGGAGGAAAATGATGCCAAAAGTGATTGATAATATCCAAATAGGTCCCCAAAACTGGAAAATGAGAGTTTATGTACCCAAGCTGGTTGCCAAAGCCAGCCCGGGACAGTTCGTTATTGTTCGCGTCAATGAAGAAGGGGAGAGAGTCCCCATGTCGATAGCCGGACTCGACAGGGAAAACGGCTTATTGACCATTATCTACCAGGTCGTCGGAAAAACATCGGCGTTGATGACTACTGTTGAAGCTGATGGTGAAATTCTGGATTGTGTCGGTCCCCTCGGTCTGGCTACCCATGTCGATAACTGGGGAACAGCCATACTTGTGGGGGGCGGTATCGGGATCGCCCCGATCTACCCCATCGCCCAGGCCTGGAAAGAAGCCGGCAATAGGGTTATCACCATTATCGGCGCTCGTTCGAAAAATATCCTGTTCTATGAAGATGAGCATAAGGCGGCAGCTGACGATCTTCATGTCTGCACAGACGATGGCTCCTACGGCCATCATGGATTCGTATCCGATGTTCTGAAGAAGATCCTCGATTCCGATGAGAAAGTAGGAATGATTATGGCGATTGGTCCTGTTCCGATGATGAGGGTTGTGGCCAACTTGACCAGGCCATACGACGTGCCAACCTGGGTGTCGTTGAATCCCCTTATGGTCGATGGGACCGGAATGTGCGGTGGATGCCGCGTAGCCGTGGGAGATACCACCAAGTTCGCTTGTGTTGACGGCCCGGATTTCGATGGGCATCAGGTAGATTTCGATCTTCTCACCAAACGTCTTAACGCCTATAAAGAACAGGAACAGGACGCTTTTCACAGATTTCTGGAGTCGCCGTCCTGTAAGCTGTCCGAAGCAGTTAAAAATACCGGCTAAATAAAAATATGTCTGGAATAAAAGACGGCGATAAATGAATTTTATGGTGAATAATTTCACAACGGACTCGGGGCTTAAGGAGAGATAAAATTGGCTGTTGAGAGAATTCAAAAAAAAGATCGGATGAAGATTCCTCGCTGTGGAATGCCTGAGCAGGAACCCCTTGAACGGATAAGAAATTTCAATGAAGTACCTTTCGGCCTGGCTGAAGCAGTAGCTGTTTTGGAAGCGTCCAGATGTCTTGAATGCACCAAAGCGCCCTGCGTGGCCGGATGCCCGGTCGAGGTGGATATACCCGGGTTCCTGACCCTTGTGGTGGAAGGCGATTTTGCCGGGGCGGCCCGTAAGATTAAAGAAACCAACTCTCTGCCGGCTATCTGCGGGAGAGTCTGTCCTCAGGAAGAACAATGCGAGGCGGTTTGTATACTATCCAAAAAATTCACGCCAGTGGCTATCGGATATCTCGAGAGGTTTGTGGCGGATTACGAACGGGAAAACAAGCTGACCCGTCTGCCCGAAATGGCCCCCTCAACCGGACTAAAAGTCGCGGTAGTCGGATCAGGTCCGGCCGGGCTGACAGTCGCCGGGGATCTGGTCAAGCTCGGGCACAAAGTAACTATTTTCGAGGCGCTTCATAAACCGGGCGGGGTACTGGTCTATGGAATCCCGGAATTCCGCCTGCCAAAGAAAATAGTTCAGTCCGAATGCGATTTTCTGGCGGAAATGGGAGTGGATTTCAAAAATTCGACAGTAATTGGCAAGAGCGATACTATAGATGAACTGTTCGATATGGGTTACGACGCTGTCTTCATTGGAACCGGCGCCGGTCTACCCAATTTCATGGGCATTCCAGGAGAGAACCTGATCGGCATATATTCGTCAAACGAGTATCTGACCCGATCTAATCTGATGAGAGCATTCGATTTTCCCACATATGATACTCCCATCATCAAAGGCCGGAATGTCGCCGTATTGGGCGGCGGGAATACGGCAATGGATTCGGTCAGGACAGCTTTGAGGCTCGGAGCTGAAAACGCCTATATCGTATATCGACGTTCCGAGGCCGAAATGCCTGCCAGGGCAGAGGAGATTCACCATGCGCAGCAGGAAGGAGTGCAGTTCCACATGCTGACCAATCCCGTCCGGTTTATCGGAGATGACAGCGGCAAGGTCACGGCGATGGAATGCATCACCATGAAGCTCGGAGAGCCTGACGATTCCGGCAGACGCCGTCCTATACCGATAGAGGGCTCTAATTTTACTCTCGATGTCGATTTAGTCGTCGTGGCGATCGGTAATTCCTCCAACCCCTTGATACCACAGACCACACCGGGTCTGGAGACTAATCGTTGGGGGAATATTGTAGTTAACGAAGAATCGATGAAAACATCGCGCGAGGGTGTTTACGCTGGAGGGGATATAGTCACCGGGGGAGCGACCGTTATCCTCGCGGCTGGAGCTGGGAAAGTGGCGGCCAGGGCTATGCACGAATTCCTTATGACCAAAAAGGAAGCGATAGCCCCGGACGATTGATAATAGCGATTAGAATAAATAACAAAGGGCGGATATAACTCCGCCCTTTTATTTTAGGATAAATCCAGATTTTTATTTCAGCAACGACATTCTGATAACGTCCGTATTCCCGCTATGAATCAATCTCGCAAAGTAAACACCGGATGCCTGACCGGAAGCGTCCCAGTAAACCGAATGCTCGCCCGCTGGAAGATCGTCGTCAATAAGCGAAGAGACCCGTCTACCCAAAAGATCGAAAATTTCCAACCTCACCGATCCTGCCTCTGGAAGGGTAAAAGCAAGGGTCGTAGTCGGGTTGAACGGGTTAGGGTAATTCTGGCGCAATGTCAGATTTTCGGGCAAAACCGGGTTTTGATCCTCAATGCCGACCATCGTTCCTGTACCCCTGATTCTTATCTGCCAGCTGTTGAAAAGGCCGGTTTCGCCGGTGGCCAGATCGGAGACATTAAGGCGCCAGTTTCCCTCGGAGGAACGTCCAAGATAATCGTTCAAGGTTCCGGGGCCGTCGGGCGCTATTTCATCGTCAAACCAGCCGACAATATTATCGTTGCCTCCGCCGGTTCTGTTATGCAGGAATACATACCTGTTGAATGGCGACATAATTATGACCCTCAGATCTCCTACCCGCGGGTGCGTTATGTCTACATAAACGTCAACTTCGTAAATCTCCAGATCCTCGAGCACAACAAGAGTATCCACTATACCCTGACTGCTATTGTCGGGAATGGCGGAATTTACGCTGGAGGAATAAATAATGGTATGCATCCGCAGAATTTCAAAGGAGATATATCCCTGCTCCGGAAAATAAGAGATATTTCCATTGGAGGATGAGTCTTTCGCTTTCAGACGGTAGCTGATAATATCCCCTGATTCGATCTCGCCCTGCAGGATAGTCTCCCAGGTACCGGCGCTGTCGACATATTGCAGCGGCAACGACGAGAACGGACTTTCATTGATCCGATATTCGACAATGACGGAATCCACACCGATATTATCGGTTACCGTTGCCGTCACAGTCGATGGCCATTGGATATCAGGAATATTGCCAAGCGGTTCATGTACTATTACAGGATCGATAATATCCGGTCCGGCAATAAACTCAAACGAATTTGCCGGAGCTCCATCAGGCAGAGTATTTTCCATATTGAGGCTGTCGGCAACCCTGATGTAATAGAATATCGTTGATTCATGGCTTTGGCCGGGAATATCCTCAGTGTATTCGTTAGGATTCTGGGTAGGTCTCATCTCAGCCAATATAAAGTCGGAATTTTGATCGTATTTGTAATAAAGGCTGACAGTTTCGAGCGGAAATGTATGGGCTATTTGAGCGGTTATCACATATGGCCCGTTGATATCCTCGGTATCGCCAAGCGGCTGGTGATGGATATCCAGCTCAAAGGGCAATTGCTCGAAAATCCCCCGATCCACAAAAGCCTGGCCTATTTGCAATAAATGCCGTCCAGCGTAAATATTGATATCAGCCTCGAGAATAGCGTTCGCGCCGTCTATGAAATTGGCGTTTGATGTCAGATAAAAGTGACTGGCTAAAACCAACTGAGCGGCTGTGTCGCAGGCTATGGAATTTTGCAAATCCCAAAGGCATCTGCTCCATATTTCCCCGTCAGCGTGGACCTCACCCTGCATATTTTCCGGGTAGTGCTTATTGTTATCCACTCTCCGGCCCGGCCAGAAATTATCCCTGGGATTAGCGTCCCAATCGAAAACCTGGGCTTCGTCCCAATCATTGAAGACCGGATGAGCGAACGCTACCGAAAGATAATCTCCGAAGCCCTCCCCCATGGAACCGCCTTCATGTGTCTGGCCCCATCCGGGAACCTGGTTATGCTGCGTGGCATGACCATATTCGTGAATTATCACGTCGCCATCCTCGCCGTCGTCAACTCCCCCCGATCCGAAGGTCAGCTGACGGTTTCCGGGGGAGTACCAGGAGTTATCCTGAGTCGTGCCGTTAACAGCCACTCCAATAGAGAAGTTCATTATATTATCGAAGCCGAGGGATTCATAAAAGGCGTGGCATGAACTGAGCTGATAGTATACCACGACCTCCTCGAAACGATCATCCTGACGGTTGTAATGAAAATCGTCGGGGGAGGCCTCATTGGCCCGGTTACTAGTCGGCGATGTATTTACCCACGACCCGGAAAGATAATACCGGTTGTTTTGAGGAGGGTTAAGATCCGTAAGAGTAACATCGAACCTGGCATTGGTCAGAGCCTCGTAATTTCTATCGGTTGAATCTCTGAGGGCAATATTCCGTTCAGATACGATGGGGTTGGGTTCGAAGGTAAAGCCTGAACCGTCAATAAACAGCATTATATTGGAAACATCCGCTATCCTGCCGTCGCCGGCGTCGACAAAAACCTGCCAGTCGCCCAGAGGCTCGAGAGCAAGCACCAGGACTTTCCAGCACAAAGACGGTCCCTCATTTCCGACATAAACAACGAGTTCGGTTTGAGTATCGCCCCGTAAAGTACCGGCTCCGATCCGAGCCAAGGCGATATTTTCAGCCGATCGAGAGGTCACGGTCGGAACGACGGAGAGATTGTCAATTCCGGAGGCGTAATCGGAAATGACCGAGGAAATGCTTCCCGATTTATTGATATTGACCAAAATCTGTCTGGAAAAAACAGGGATTCCATCGTAGATCTGCTGAAATCTGATATGATATCCCGCGGGAGAATGCTGCTCCATAATTAGCTCTCTATCAAGCCCGTCGGGATCGATACCCAGTACAAGGTAGTTTCTTTTCAAGTAATCTTCAGCGATTTTATCAGGCTGGGTGAAATCGGAGATAAAATCCGGGTAATATGTTCGCGCGGCCAGGCCTTCCAGTGTATTTTCGTTAAGTAAAGCGGCCGGCGCTCCGGATAGGGGGGGGACATATTGTTTTTCTACAATACTCTCGCTTCCTGGCGCCTTCTTAGCTGAAACCGCGGAAACGGTAACCGATACAATTATTACTGTCGCGAAAAATAATCTGAGCTGAATCATCGATTGCCTCCGTTTTTCCATTTAGGTCAATATATCGCAAATCTTTAAAAAAACAAGAGAAAGGGCTATCGATGTTTTCCAAATTAAGCGTGGTTTCGTATTGACTAAGTCTCAAACTCCGCTTAACTTGAACAACTCGAGGTGACGCCATAAAATCTCCTCGGAACAGTAATTATTTCTGGAAATTATCGGATGGATTTATTTGGATTGGAAAAGTCTTAATATTGGAAGCCCCGGGGGTCGGAAAAACCGGATAAGTTAAAGGAAAAGATTAATGTCTGAACTCTCAATAGCTGTTTTCGTCTCGGGCGGTGGAACCAACCTTCAGGCGCTTATCGACGCCGCCGGAGAAGGACGTCTTAACGGGCGGATATCGGCCGTTATTTCCAATAACTCAGGATCCCATGCCCTGGTAAGGGCCGCCAATGCCGGCATAAACGGTTATCATATAAGTGGTAAACGTTACCCCGACGGGTCCGATTTTGTGACGGCCATCCTTGAAGCTCTCGACAAGCATACAATAAATCTGATCATTTTGGCAGGCTATATGAAGCTTCTGCCGATCGAGATAATAAGGAAATTTAAAAGCCGAATAATAAATATCCATCCCGCCCTTCTCCCGAAATACGGTGGAGAAGGCATGTACGGCTTGAATGTGCACAGGGCGGTTATCCGATCCGGCGACATGCTTTCCGGAGCCTCGGTGCATTTTGTCGACGAGATATTCGATCATGGGGCAATATTAATCCAGCGAACGGTCCCGGTATTATCCGATGACAGCCCTGAATCATTATCCGCCAGGGTGCTTCGAATCGAGCATAAAATCCTGCCGATGGCCGTAAGAATGTTTTTATGAAGTATAAAAGCCCGATTATCCTTATCGCGTCGATAATTCTTTTCGGATTCAGGATCTCGTTCTGCGGGCCGCATGAGGAGGGAATGGCCGGATTCGAGGGGAGAATTATAAGGAGCATAAAGATTGTCAGGAAAAATGTATTCGACGATACCGGCGCCAATCAACCGTTTTATTTCCGCTGGGCCAACAGTCTTCATGTGATAACCAGGGAACATGTGATCAGGGAAGAACTGCTCTTTGAAATCGGTCAACCTCTGGATCTTTTGAAGATCGAAGAGAGCGAGCGTAATCTCCGCCTGCGACAGTTTATAGGAGAGGCCGAAATTACCGGTTCTGCCAACGGCGATGACGGGGTTGATCTGGTAGTGACCACAATGGATTATTGGACCCTGGAAGCGGCCCTGTTTTTGGAGGGAGGGGGCGGTAAGTACAACATCGGGGCGTCGCTGTCAGATGTTAATTTGCTCGGTTATGGACGGGCTTTCCAGATAACCGGCCGGACCACCGATGATGACAACGGTTATTCTTTGTATTTTTCGGACGACCGCATCGGACGATCCAGATTCGCCGGAATTTTATATTATTCGAATTTCGATCTGGGTGATAGTTATCTGCTGTATCTGGGCCGTCCGCAATACTCCCTGTCGATCCCGTTCGGATTCAGGTCCAGTTACGCGAACAATGACGGTATTTCACGGTTCTATTACGAAGGCATCGAGGTTTTTCGATATAGAAAAATTTCCCGGATGTTCGAGCTCAACACAGTATATTCCTTCGGTCGAAATGACAGGCTTAATCTGTACGCCGATTTTACCTACAAATCGCTGGAGAACTCTCCGGACGATATTACGTCTCCGTATAATTCTATCATACCTGGCGATGAGATATTCTCTTATCCATCCCTGGGTTTCGGATTTTCCTCGGTTCGATACGATATGCGCCGCTACCTCGACGAGGCCGGGACGCCGGAAGATTTGACAATGGGCGGATCGATTAAGTTCCTGATAGGCAAGTCGGACGATCTGTTCGGAGCCGACTATATCGGAACCAGACCTGAAATAAAAGCGAATTTTCTTGTAATGCCCGCGAATAATCTGTTTATCGGCGGAAGAGATAACGTATACTGGTGGCATCATAACGGACAGAGTGAATTGATCACGCATATCAGCGAGTTGATGTTCTATTATAAGGCATTCGATTCACAGGTTTTGGCTCTCCGGGGTCTCTCCAGTTTCGCCTGGCGTCAGAAATCTACCTTTCAAACGGTTCTTGGAGGACAAAACGGAATGCGGGGGTATTCGGCCTACGAATTTTCCGGGGATAAAGCGGCGCTGGCGAATCTGGAATACCGTTTCTATCTGCCTCTGGAAATCCTGACTATCAGAATCGGGGGAGCGGCTTTTTTCGATATTGGCAATGTCTGGGGGAAAAATGAGCCAATCGATACAGGAGACCTGAAATCAGATATCGGCCTGGGACTCCGATTCGGCCTGACCCGCTCATCTACCTCGCGTGTCATCAGGCTCGACCTGGCCCGCTCGCTGTCTAGAAACGAAATCTATATATCGTTCGGGACCGGTATGGTATTTAATTTAAGATCGATTATGAACCATGATTAGGAAATTTTACATATTTCTATTTGGCATTACCGTTTTCCGGCTGATCTATGCCTTATTTCTGCCGGTTGCTCCGCAGGAGGCTTATTACTGGAACTACAGCCGTCATCCGGCCTTGTCCTATTTCGATCATCCGCCCATAGCCGCGTATTTTATCAAGCTGACTACTATCTTGGGGACAAGCGGATTTTCGATTCATCTGGCAGCCATCGTGCTCTCCACCATTATGACATTAGTTATTTTCCGGCTGACCGTTCTGCTTTTTGACGAGAAAACCGCTTTCTGGACAGCTGTAAGTGTAAACATTGCTTTTATCTATGCGTTAGGGAGCATGATAATTACGCCGGATACCCCTATGCTATTGTTCTGGGGGCTGGCCATGCTGGCCTGCTATAAAATAGACATCGGGTCCGATAGAATATGGTGGATATTGTTGGGAGTTTTTCTCGGCGCGGGATTCGCTTCCAAGTATACTATGGTATTCGCCTGGCTTGGAGCCTTTTCGTTTTTCCTGTTTTCCCGTCAGCGCAGGCACTGGCTGGCTACTATCTGGCCGTACTTATCCTTATTAAGCCTCATCATCGTAATTCTGCCGGTGTTGATATGGAATTACCAGCATGACTGGGCCAGTTTCCTGTTTCAGACTCAAAGAAGGGCGGGGGAGATGTCCCGATTCAGGCCCGATTTCTTTTTCGGGTTTATCGGAACTGTCATAGGTAATTACGGGATTTTCCCGATACCGCTTCTTCTGGTAGGTATTTGGAATTCGCTCAAGGGCATGGTCCGGGAAAAATCGGCGAATCACTCACTGCTGATATGGTTTTCGGTACCTCTTATTATATTCCTGTTTCCGATATCGTTGAAATCATGGGTCAAGATGAACTGGACGGTTCCGGCCTTCATCGGCTGGTTCATGGCCGGAGTCGCTTTCTACCATCTCAAATGCGGTTCCAGCCGTCTGGTTCGTTTCTGGGGCAAATCGAGCCTGGTCTTTTTGACAATCACTTTCCTGGCCGTTCATATCCTGATACTCCTGCCGGGGTTCCATTACGGCCGCGGGGATTATTACTCCGGCTGGGATCAACTGGCCGATAAGGTTCAGTCGATCCGCGATACGACTCCGGAGCCTTATTTCATCTGCGGATACGAATATAAGATCGCCTCGGAGCTCGCCTTTCATCTCGACGATCATCCGGAAACGGTCAGCAATAATATTGTCGGACGACCGGGTTTGCAATACGATTACTGGAGCGATCCCGATACGTTGATCGGGTACAACGCTATTTTTATCTATGATGATCGGATTAAATTCTCTGAAGCCGACAGGTTAAACCTATATTTCGAGACGGTTATGCCGGAGGAAATATTATCTATAAAAAAAGGTGGAAAAAAGGTCACCGATTTTCATATATTCCGGTGCCTTAACTATCTGGGAAATGAGGGGAAAATTAAATGACCGACGCGTTACTAAAAACCGAAATCAAAGAATATCCGCTTTTGGCCAGGGGCAAGGTTCGGGACATATACGATCTGGACGATAAACTTCTCTTCGTAGCCACAGACCGGATCTCGGCATTCGACTGGATACTGCCAAACGGTATTCCGGGCAAAGGGAAAATTCTTAACTCTATGTCTCTTTTCTGGTTCGGCCTTACAGGCCAAATCGTTTCGAATCATCTGATTACCGGAGATTTCAATAAGTTTCCCGAATCGCTGCGCAAGTACGGTTATCTCGAGGGACGATCGATGATTGTAAGGAAGGCTGAAAGAATCGATATCGAATGTGTGGCTCGCGGATATCTGGTCGGATCGGGCTACAAAGACTATAAAAATATCTTGAAATCATCGCCCGGGGCAAAATCTGTAGATCTCTACGGTACCATGCTGCCCGCGGATATAGAGCTGGCCGGTAAACTGCCCGCGCCGATTTTCACTCCCGCTACTAAGGAAGACGACGGGCATGATATGAACATTTCCATAGCCGATCTTGAAAATTCGGTCGGAGCGGATCTGGCCTCCCGGCTCAAGGATCTCACCCTCGCGGTCTATTCCAAAGCGTACGAATACGCTTATTCCAAAGGGATCATTATCGCCGACACAAAATTCGAATTCGGATTCATCGGCGATGAGTTAACTCTGATTGACGAGATTTTATCTCCCGATTCATCCAGGTTCTGGCCTTTGGATTCGTACCGGCCAGGTTCCAACCCCCCGTCCTTCGATAAACAGTTCATTCGAGATTATCTCGATACCACAGGGTGGGATAAGAATTCCGCCCCCCCTGTTCTGCCTGAGAAGATTATAGTCAATACGCTTGAGAAATACAAACTTGCCTACAAGATTCTGGTTGGTAAAGATATAGATTGAGAGATTATGATGAGGATTAAGCGAGCGCTGATTACCGTTTACGATAAAACCGGTGTTGTCGATCTGGCCCGGAAACTTCAAGAGTACGATATCGAATTGGTCTCGACCGGCGGCACTATGAAAACTCTGCGTAACGAAGGGATCGACGTGAAATCGGTATCCGATCTCACCGGTTTCCCCGAGATTCTCGATGGCCGAGTTAAAACCCTGCATCCCAAAGTTCACGGCGGCATTCTGGCCCGCAGAGACAAAGGAGAACATATCTCGCAGCTCAGCCTCCACGGAATCCCGCAGTATGATCTTGTGGTGGTCAACTTGTATCCGTTCGAGCAGGTAACCGGCTCGGGGAATGTCTCTGATGAGACCGCCCTCGAGAACATCGATATCGGCGGGCCCTCGATGATCCGCTCCGCGGCCAAGAATTTTCCTCATGTAATCGTTATCACATCCCCCGATGATTACCCTGTCCTAATCGATCAACTGGGCAAGAACAGCGGAATGACCACTCTCGAGTTTCGCAGGGAGATGGCTATCAAGGCGTTCGCCAGAACGGCCGCCTACGATTCGGCCATAACATCTTATTTCGGCGGAAAGGAAGCCGATTTCGCCGGGACTATCAACCAGACCTTTACATTGAGATATCCTCTGCGATACGGCGAGAATCCTCATCAGAAAGCCGCTCTCTACGCCGAACCGAATTACAGGTATTCGTCTATAGCCGGGGGAACGCTTTTATCCGGCAAAGAACTTTCATTTAATAACATCTGGGATCTCGAAGCAGCGTTGCAGATGGCTCTCGATTTCGATCAGCCGTTTGCCGCCGTTATTAAGCATACTAACCCCTGCGGGGCCGCGATGGGAAGTACATTGGCCGAGGCCTACCGGAAAGCTCTGGACTCCGATCCTCTTTCCGCCTTCGGTTCGGTTATCGCTTTAAATCGAAGGGTTGATCCGGAAACCGCCCGTCTGTTGGATGAAACTCCGTTCGTGGAATGCATACTGGCTCCCGGTTTCGAATCTGAATCGTTCGAATTGTTGAGCAAAAAGAAAAAAAGACGGCTCCTGGAGATCGGTGATCTAATACGTCCTGCAGAGACCGCGTTGGAGTATCGCCCTATTGCCGGAGGGCTGCTGGCCCAAACTCCGGATCGGCTTGAACCGGGCGATTCCGATTTTCAGTTCGTCACCGAGAAAAAACCAGACGATAATCAGATGAAGGAGCTGCTCTTTGCCTTCAGGATTGTTAAGCATATCAAGTCCAACGCTATTGTGATCTGCAAAGATCTCGCGACCGTCGGGATCGGACCAGGACAAACATCGAGAGTCGATTCATCCATTATAGCCGTCCGCAAAGCAGGTCAACGCGCCTTAGGCGCGGTGGCGGCCTCCGACGCTTTTTTCCCTATGCCTGACGGACTCGAAGTTTTAGCCGAGGCCGGAGTTACAGCCGTGATTCAACCCGGCGGTTCAAAGAAAGATCCCGATGTCATCGAGGCCGCCAACCGGCTGAATATAGCCATGGCGCTTACCGGCATCAGGCATTTCAAGCACTAAAAAAGTTATCAACAGAGATTTCCACATTGAGTGTTTGTAAATATCACTTGAGTTTGATTTATTATTCCTTATCTATATGGATGACAGGGAGGTCGCAAATTTAGTTTTTCGATTCCATTATGACATTGATGAAAGATAAAAAGATACTTCTTGGTGTCAGCGGTGGTATCGGGGCCTTTAAGGCCTGCGAACTTCTGCGCCTATTTGTCAAGGCCGGCTGTACGGTAAGAGTCATTATGACCAAATCGGCCGCCGAGTTCGTTACCCCATTGTCTTTTCAATCATTGGGAGCTGAATCTGTGTCTGTGGATATGTTCGGCGAGAAGCGTGATACCCTGGAACATGTCAGCTGGGCCGATTGGGGTGATATACTGGTAATCGCTCCCGCTACCGCCAATATAATAGGGAAGATGGCCGGCGGAATAGCCGACGACGCTCTCTCCACCCAGTTTCTGGCTTTCTACGGCCCTGTTTTGGCGGCTCCGGCCATGAACGTGAAGATGTTCAATAATCCGACCGTTCAGAGAAATATCCGATATCTTAAATCGATCGGAGTTAATTTCGCGGGTCCGGAAACAGGTCATCTGGCGTCGCTTATAACCGCCGCCGGACGGATGACCGAACCGCCCGGTATTTTCGCCGCCGCCAGACAGCGTTTGATAGGAAAAAATACGCTTGCCGGTAAAAAGGTAGTTGTAACGGCCGGTCCCACCAAAGAACCGCTGGATCCTGTCAGGTATCTGAGCAATCATTCGTCGGGCAAGATGGGATACGCCCTGGCTGACGCCGCTGCCGGATTCGGAGCCGAGGTTACCCTGATATCAGGCCCGACAGATTTGACGCCTCCTCCATCTGTTACTTTCGCGCCGGTTCAATCGGCAGTCGATATGCAAAAAGCCTTGAAGCGATATTGTTCGAAAAGCGATATTCTATTTATGGCGGCCGCGGTGGCCGATTATCGTCCGGCCAACTACCATAAGCAGAAAATAAAACGTTCGGACGAATCAATGAAATTGGAGCTTAAGCAAAATCCCGATCTTTTGAAAAGCCTCGGCGATTCCCGACCCAAAATAGTGGTTGGATTCGCGCTCGAAACGGAGAATTTGGAATCCCGCGCTGTGGAGAAACTGCGCGATAAGAAAATGGATATAATAGCCGCCAACGATCCCACCAAAGAAGGAGTCGGATTCGGATCGGATTTTAATCAAGTTACCCTTCTTTTCAAGGGCGGCAAACGTCTCAAACTCGAAAAAATGGATAAGTTCGATCTGGCAGTCAGGATTATCGATGAAACCTCGATTCTTTTGGAAAACCATGGATCGAAAAGAAAAAAATAGGCTGAAAAAATACTTGCTGGTGCAACGAGATCTCGGGTTCGATGAACTTTATCTGCCCGAATCTACCCGGCCCGGAGTTAAAATGACTGCCAAAAGGCTGAATATCGGAGATTTCGAAAAATCGGAGTCTCTCGACCAACTCGACGCGACAATCAACCGATGCAAACGCTGCGATCTGGCAAAATCGAGAACCAAATTCGTGTTCGGAGTCGGAAATCCCCAAGCCGATATTATGTTCATCGGAGAAGCGCCCGGACGGGACGAGGATCTTCAGGGGGTGCCGTTCGTCGGGCGGGCCGGCAAGCTTCTCGATAAGATGCTGACCGAGATCGGGATCAGGCGCGAGGATGTCTATATCGCCAATATTCTGAAATGCCGTCCTCCGGATAACCGCGATCCGCTCCCAGGCGAAGTGGAAAAGTGCGAACCGTATCTGATAAAGCAGATCAGGATTATGCAGCCCAAAGCAATCTGCTGTCTGGGAAGAATCGCAGCTCAGACTATTCTCAAAACCACCATGACCCTCGGAGCCATGAGAGGCCGCTGGTTCGATTATCATGGCATAAAATTCATGGTTACCTATCACCCCGCGGCCATATTGAGATCAAACTCATATATGCCGTCGGCTATGGCTGATCTCAAGACTCTGGTGGAAGTCGCCCTGCCTCATGGGGGGAAAACCAAATGACCGATGCCAGGGATAAAATCCCGCCCCAGGCGGTCGAGGCAGAGCAATCTATCCTCGGAGCTATTCTTCAGCATACCGAAGCGCTTCATACAGGCATAGAAATGATGAAAGAGGAATACTTTTATGTGCCTAAGCACAGGAAGATTTTCTCCGCGATTAAGAAACTGTATGAGACATCAAATGCCGTCGACCTGATCACCATTCCGGCCGAACTGAGCAATCGCGGACAGCTGGAGGAGATCGGCGGACGACGGTATCTTCTAGATCTGGTTGATTCTGTCGTGACTATCGCCAATATCGAGGACCATATCAGAATAGTTCTCGAAGCCGCGGTCAAGAATCAACTGATAAGCGATTGTTCCGATGTTATAAACAGATGCTATGATACCGGTTTTTCGGCCGACGATATCCTCGATTTTTCCGAGAGGAAAATATTCGCTATCAAGGAAGACTCCCTGAAAGGGGACTTTATTCCCCTGAAGAATATCCTGCCGCAGACTTTTGAGCAAATAGAGGAATATTCCCGGCGCGAGGGGCATGTTACCGGACTGCCCACCGGTTTCCCGGAGCTTGATACCATGACCGCCGGTTTTCAGAAATCAGACCTGATTATCATCGCCGGCCGACCGTCAATGGGAAAAACCGCTTTTGCCCTGAATATCGCCGAGAGTGTGGCCATCACCAAGGGTATTCCGGTCTGCGTATTTTCGCTGGAAATGGCCAAAGAGCAGCTAGTTCAAAGGCTCCTTTGTAGTCGGGCCAGGATTTCGGCCCATCTTTTGAGGACCGGGAGAATAGCGGATCACCAATGGACCAATTTGTCTATTGCAGTCGGACCGCTTTCGGAGGCGCCTATCTATCTGGACGATTCGGCGTCCCTGACAGTCATGGAGATCAGGGCCAAAGCCCGGCGAATGAAGATGAAAATGGATATCGGCATGATAATTGTCGATTATTTGCAGCTTGTCCGGGGCCAGAAGAATCCAGAAAGTCGCCAACAGGAAATGACTTATGTCTCCCAATCGCTGAAGGCTCTGGCCAGGGAGCTGAAAGTCCCGGTTGTGGCTCTATCCCAGCTTTCCCGGCAGGTAGAGATGAGGGGCAAGGACGCCAGACCGCAATTATCCGACCTTAGGGAATCCGGGGCCATCGAGCAGGACGCCGATTTGGTGATGTTCATACATCGGCCTCGAGATGACGACGGCCATCCCGGAAATATGGCCGAGATTATAATCGGCAAGCAGAGAAACGGCCCTACAGGCATAGTCCATCTGGCCTTTGTCAAGGATATCGTCCGTTTCGAACTTCTGGATCTCCACCACGGCTCGCCATATCAGGCGGAGCCGTCATAATTCTCCGTCCCTTAGGACTCCGCTCGAAAATTAGTTTTTCAATTTGAATCAAATGGGCACAAAGCGCGCCCCTGCGAAAGATATTCGGCCGGCGGCGCGGAATAGCGCTTAAGTTATATCATACTTTATCCGACAAAAAAAAAGAGGTTGTGTTTTATTTACCGTTGACGTATTATTGCCCGGATGAGAGGATATGGAGACAGTTTTAGAGGTTCAGCAGGACAACGTTTCGAGTAGTATGTCATTATTTGGGTTTCTTTCAAATGATATTGGTATCGATCTCGGCACGGCCAATACGCTCGTATACGTAAAAGGCCAGGGTATCGTTTTGAACGAGCCATCGGTTGTGGCCGTGGAAAAACGAACCAACAAAGTGTTAGCTATAGGGATCGCGGCCAAAGAGATGATCGGTAGAACCCCCTATGAGATTACCGCTATACGGCCTATGAAGGACGGCGTTATCGCCGATTTCGAGATTACCGAGAAGATGCTCTCCGATTTCATTCGCCGTGTGGTTAAACATCGATTCCTCATGAAACCCAGAATCATAATATCGGTACCCTCCGGTATCACCGAGGTGGAAAAACGGGCTGTCAGGGATTCGGCCGAGAATGCCGGAGCCAGGGAAGTCTATTTGCTGCCCGAACCGATGGCCGCGGCTATAGGCGTGGGGCTGCCGGTCGATCAACCGTCCGGCTCGATGATTATAGACATCGGCGGAGGAACATCGGAGATCGCTGTTATAGCGCTTAACGGTATCGTCAATAATACCTCGATACGGGTTGCCGGCGATGAACTTGACGAATCTATTGTCAATTATCTGAAAAAGAACTACAGCCTCCTTATCGGAGAACGTACGGCCGAAGAAATAAAATGGAGGATCGGCGCCGCATATCCCCTCGAACATGAAGAATCCATGGAGATAAAAGGGAGAGACCTGGTAGCAGGCGTGCCCAAAACCATGAAGATATCATCGGCTCAGATCAGAGAAGCCCTCAACGAACCAATTTCAGCCATTGTCGAAGCGGTTCGGCTGGCGCTGGAACAAACACCCCCTGAATTGGCATCCGATATACTCGATCGCGGTATCATCATGACCGGCGGCGGGGCGCTGATCAGAGGGCTTGATAAACGTCTCAGGCAGGAAACCAACCTGCCGGTTATTGTGGCTGATGATCCTTTGACTTGTGTGGTTCGAGGTACGGGCAAATGTCTTGAAAATATCCCGATGTATTCCAAAGTCCTCACCAAATCGACCCGCGGCTGATTTACATAATACTCCCATAATTTTTCTTAAACTTCCGACCCGGTATCGGGTCTAATATTTTGAGTAACATGAAAAGTGATGGCCCCAGGGATAATTTGAATGATGAAGTCTTTGAAAAGGCCGTCAGGGAGTTTAGGGAGAGAATTTATCTGATGATCCTCAAATATGTCAGAAATAAAGAAGACGCCAGGGACTTAACCCAGGATACATTTGTCAGGGCTTATCGCTCCAGGGGTAGTTTCAGGGGTGATTCGAGTATTTATACCTGGCTATTCAGAATCGCGGTGAATCTGGCCCTTAATTTCAAATCGAGAAACAGACTGTCGTCGCATATCTCCATCGAAGATTCGCCGGAGATCTACCATAATGAAAATCCCACCGAAGGACTGGAGAAAGCCGAATTACACGGCAGAATAGATATGGCGGTGGGGGAAATGCCCAAAAGACAGAAGATGATATTTGTATTGAGATATTATGAAGGACTGCCTTTTGCGGGCATCGCTGAGAGCCTCGGGATTACCGAGAGCGCCGCTAAAGCCAATTATCATCACGCCGTTGTCAGATTGAGGGAAAAATTGGGTCCTTATTTAAAGGGGGAAATCTGATGAATTGCGGCCTTATTAAAAAGAAGATAGTTCTGGCTTTCTCAGGCTCTCTTTTCCAACCGGACGACGTGGTAAATTTTCATATCGAATCATGCGCGGATTGCCGGGCTTATTATCTGGAAACGGTTCGTTTGAGGGATGGATTGAATGGACAGCCATTCCGGGTCGAGCCGGGTGAGCTCGATGATATTTCGTTTGAGAAAATTACCTCTGTCGCGGCAGATAAGAAGCGCTTGCCGGATAAAGTAGATTCGAGATTTTCCCTGATCGCCCGCTGGGTCTGGATACCGGCATCGGCCGCGGCTCTGATTCTCCTGGCAGTCTTCCTCCCGGGTTTTCTCAGAGTATCAGAAACCGGTGATACCGATAACGGAGCGGAATGGCTGAGTTATTACGAGATTCTCTCTATCGAGGGTATACAGGAGGAAGTTATCGCTGCCTTGGCGGGAAGCGAAACTCAAATCGATAATATGACGGACGAACTTTCGGGCTGTTTGCGGCCCTATGAACTTCTGAATGTTTTGAATGATGATGAACTAACCGCCTTAGATAAGGCAATCGATAAAATTTATGGGAGCGCGGGATGAAGACTATAGGCAATGGTATTATACTGATTTTATGTTTTCTCTTTACATCGGTCGGCGCCCAGCCGGGGCCTGGCAATCCGATGATGAGGGAGAAAATACGCGAACGTATCAAGACGATAAAAATATGGCGTTTGACCGAAGCGTTGGAATTGAGTTCACCGCAATCCGAAAAGTTCTTTGTTATCTACAGCGGTTACGAAAAGGACTCGGAAAAATTGAAAGAGGATAAACTTCAGCTGCTTAGAAAACTCGATGATTTCTCTACTGATAAAAAGAAACCCGACGACGAGCTTCGTAAAGTCATGGGTGATATAACCGGCGTCGAACACGCCGAATCGAAACTGAAAGAGGAGTATTTCAAGAAACTATCGGATGTATTGACCACCCGACAAATAGCGAAATTGATGGTATTCGAGGAAAAATTCGAAAGAGAGCTTTGGCAAACTATGAGAGATATCCGTCTTGAAATGGGCGGCGGACCTATGAAAAGAAAACAACGATGACTGGGAGGATGACGATGAGGAATTTGATTTTTCCATTGGCGGTAGTATTGATGGTCTCGACAGCCAATGGTCAGCCGAATGAAAAGATGATGAACCGCGAAGGACTTAATCTAACCGACGATCAGATTGAGAAACTCGACCAGCTGCGTCTCAAGCACCAAATAGAAATGGTGAAGAAGCAGGCTGAAGTGAAAGAAGCCAGGCTGGAGTTAAAAGCCATGATGCGCAAGACCAGTGTCGATGAAAAAGCTGTTTTAGATAAACAGAATAAGATCTCGGCTCTTAAAGCGCAGATAGCCGAAGCCAAATTAAGACATCAGTTGGCGGTCAGAAAAGTTTTCAATGAAGAACAATTGAAAAAGTGGTTGAAAATGCGTCATAAAGGACGTGCGTTCGGGCGTGGTGGTCATGGTTTTAAGCATGATGATCGAGGGCCGGGATCTTCTCGCGGAAGCGGTTCGGGATGTGGAATGGGATATGGCGCAGGGAGAGGGCCAAACTGCAATTAGTTTTCCTGGTTCTTGATTCATCTAAAGGGGTCCCGGTTAAAATCGGGGCCCTTTTGTACTTTTACAATCTGAATTATAATAATTCCATCGACAACATGCCATGTCTGCCATAGTGGCAGTTTGGGCTTGCTTTTATCTTGGTAATAATATAGAATAGCAGTGTTATGTTAGAAAATTTATTGGATCGAATCATCCAGATCGTTGCCTCTTCGGCTAAGCCATTGAAAACCAGAGAATTATCCAGAAAAATGGGCATACCGCCTCTGGAATATCAACAATTCAGAAGACTTGTCAGAGAAGCTGTAGCCAATGGCAGGCTGGGCAAGGCCAAAGGCGGAAAACTAATTCTCCCAATTAAGGAGGATATTCTCACCGGCAAGCTTTTCGTAAGCAAGGCCGGACATGGATTTGTTGTACCTCTTGACGGAACTCCTGATCTTTTTGTAGCTCCTCATGAATTGGGTGGGGCGATACATGGGGAAGAGGTCGAGGTGGTTCTAAAATCCGGGCGTCGGGGCAAGAGCAGGGAAGGCAAAATAATCAGGGTGAACGGCCGTGAAAAAGGCCGGGTGGTCGGACGAGTCGTTGTGGGACGATCGGGCATGACCTTGATTCCTACCGATCCGCGGATACGCGATAAAATAGAGCTGCATAATCCCGGAAAATTAGCGGTCGAAAACGAAATGATAGTAACCGCCCGTCTGGCCCCTTGGGAGGCTCCATATCTGCCGCCGAAAGGATCTGTCGAGGAGGTATTGGGAATGGCCGGTTCTCCGGGCATCGATATGGAGTCGCTTATTATTTCTCATGGCCTGCCGCGCGAGTTCGATGATCGAGTCAAGCCCGAGCTGGCGGCTATCAAGAAAGCGGTGAAACAATCCGATATCACCGGCCGTCTCGACCTTAGGAGTATTTCGACATTCACCATAGATCCCGCCGACGCTAAGGATCATGACGACGCTATCAGTGTCGAGGAACTGCCTGACGACAGGGTTCGGCTGGGAGTTCATATCGCGGATGTATCCTATTATGTACTGCCGGATATGGCTTTGGATTCCGAGGCCAGGCTTCGGGGCAATTCCGTGTATCTGGTCGATAGAGTCATACCGATGCTGCCGGAGAAACTCTCGGCCGATATTTGCAGCCTTCACGAGAATGAGGATCGTCTGACCCTGTCGTTTATCGCCGAACTCGATATGAAAGGTCGGGTTTACCAATGGAAATTTGTCGAAAGCATAATCAGGAGCTCCGCCTCTCTGAGCTATGAGGAGGTTCAGGAATTTATAGATAGCAAACAAACCGAAACCGATAAAATCGACAGCCACATGGGCGAATCCCTGCGTATTATGCTGGAGCTCTCCAGATCTATTCGCGCGGAACGATTTAACAAGGGCGGCCTGGATTTCGACCTTCCAGAATCAAAGATTATTCTGGATGCTTTCGGCAAGGTGCTTGATATTTTTACTCCTCCGAGAATCGAATCTCAAAGGATCGTCGAGGAGTTCATGCTTCTGGCCAACAAGCACGCGGCTGTTTATCTTCAGGGAGCGGGAGCGCCCATTTTATTCCGGGTTCACGATAAGCCGGATACCGAAAAAATCCGAAATTTCGCCGAGCTCTTAAAAGAGATGGGTTACAGCTTCAATTTCAAAGGCGAGATCACATCCAAAAAACTACAACGGGTCCTTAAGGCGGTCGAGGGGAAGCCGGAGGAGAAGTTTATCGAGGAAATTCTCCTGCGATCCCTGGCCAAGGCGGCTTATCAGCCGGAAAATATAGGCCATTTCGGTCTGGCATTTACCAACTACACTCATTTTACGTCTCCTATCAGACGGTATCCGGATCTGCTGGTCCACAGAGTTATGAGGCTCCTGCTCAACAAAAAGCTGACCTATGTTATTATCAGCGAAATGAAAGCCTCGCTCAAGAGGATAGGCGAACATTGCACCGAAACCGAAATAGCCGCCGACAGCGCCGAGAGGGAATCGTTAAAAATTAAGGAACTCGAGTATCTTCAGGAGCGAGTCGGCGGAGATTTCGATGGTATTATCTCCGGTGTGGTCAAAACCGGATTTTTTGTGGAGCTGATCGGCAGTATGGTCGAGGGCTTCGTGCCGTTCTCTTCGATTGAGGACGATTATTTTGTCCTCGATGAGGGTAAACACAGGGCCATAGGCAAGAACTCCAGAAGGGTATTCAAATTGGGGGATAAGGCCCGGGTAGTGGTAGTAAAAGTCGACCTGGAAAATCGTCGGGCCGATTTTATTCTGATTGATGAAAAGAAAAAGCCCGGAATAAAAAAGAAAAGAGGTTCGAGGAGAAGGCCAATTTGATTTTTATTTTTTCACACGACCTTTCGCTATCCGATAGTATTATCGCTCGCCTGCCCAACCAGGAGGGTGAATTCTTCAGCGAGGAAAACAGGCTGGCCTCCGCATTGCATGACGGAGAGCCCGCTGGGATATTATTCGATCTTCGCTCAGGCATGAGACCGCTTAGGCTCATCGAGCGGGTATTTATGGAGAGGCCCCAAATCGCCGTAGTGATTATTCAGCCCTCCATCGGTCTCGAGGAAGAAATATATTTTGAAAAGGAGCTTTATTGGCCGGTCGATCCCGATGAAATTGTCGGGGCTTTCGATAAGATCAGAGCGAAACGAAAGCTACTGGATAGAATTGGAATAATAGGAAGATCGAACGAGCTTGCTGAGGCGGCGTCGGTGGTGGATAAGGTTGCCGCGTCGGATGTCAATGTTCTGATTACCGGGCCGTCGGGAACCGGAAAAGAAGTCATAGCCCGAGCTATCCATAGTAATTCCGAAAAACCGAACAGTCCATTTGTGGCGGTGAATGTGGCTGCTATGGCCCCGGGCATAATAGAATCGGAGCTGTTCGGACATGAGAAAGGGGCCTTCACCGGCGCCGCCTCCAGACGAATCGGAGTGTTCGAACAGGCCGCCGGAGGAGTTATATTCTTAGATGAAATCGGCGAAATGCCCCCGGAGATTCAGGCCAAGCTGCTTCGGGTTTTGGAAGAGCGTTCATTTACCAGGGTGGGAGGGAATAATCCCATCGATGCCGATTTTCGGCTGGTAGCAGCCACTAACAGAGTTCTGAGCGAGGAGATCGCCTCGGCCAAATTCCGGGATGACCTTTACTATAGATTGAGCGTAGTCAGTATAGAGCTTCCATCTCTGGCCTCCAGAAAATCGGATATCGCACCACTGGCTTTTCATTTTTTAAAAATGAGAAAAGCCGAATTAAAAACAGAAAGTATAGCTATCGAACCTGGAGCCTTGAGACTCTTTCACCGATACGAATGGCCGGGTAATATCCGGGAGCTTAAAAACGTAATTTATTCCTTTTCAATTACCAGTCCTTCGGGACGGGTCAGGGCAGAGGATTTTGAAAAGTACGTGCTTGATAGAAGACCGAGATCAGCCCTGCTGCCCGTAGCTACCGGCCGCACGCCCGAAACCGCTGAACATCAAATAATGATTCAGGCCATAATGACTCTTACCGGCGAGATTCGCGGCTTGAAACATCTGATCGAAAATGAACTTGAAAAAATGAGATTCTCCGAAACCGGGCCGTTTGCTCAGGAGGACCGTTTCGAATCGGTTAAGGTGGAGGAGGTTGAAAAGGAGCTTATTATCAAGGCCTTAAGGGAGACCGGAGGCAATAGAAAAAAAGCGGCCCGTCTTTTGGGCCTGGGTGAAAGAACCCTGTATCGGAAACTGGAAAAATACGGACTAAAGTGAGAATACCCGCTGCGACATCGACATTAATTTTATATTTCCTTACGGTCACAGCCGGAGCGCAATGGTATGATCGGATCAGGACCGAATCCGATTGGGACGAACTTTACGCCCAGGGGATAATCGACTATAATAGCTATGTTCTGTGTCTCGAATTAGCCGAAGGGGCCGTAACCTCGGATACTTCCGATTACCTGGTTTCCTCGATGGGAATAGATCCGGTCGATATTATTGGATATCAGGCTGGCTCCGGGATCTCGCCAAGTCATCCGGAGGCTTCCTTGGCGACAACCGATGAGCAATCCCCAAGGATCGATCTACGTCTGGGAAGGAAAATTTCAGGGGAAGAAAATACCGGTTATTACTCGTTTGCCGCGGATTATGATAAAATATCAACCTACCTGAAAATTCGCGACAACGATGGCCGGGCTGAAACATCAAGAAGAACCGTAGTTTTCAGGGGAGAGGAATTCAAGCTGACGGCAGGGAACTTTACCGGCGATATCGGCTGCGGACTGGTGATCGGGAAATTCGATTACAGGCCGATATCCTACGAACCGAAATTCTCCGACCTCAACGAATTTCTATATCCGGATAACAGCTACTACAATGGTTTTAAATTCGAACATGATGATTTATTTGCCGGCATATTGTCTTTTAAAAAATATTACGGCGTAACAAAAACCTTCTCCGGCGGAGCAGTTTTAGCCGGAATAGGCAATTATAGCATCGGATCAGCGGCCGGAGCTACAGTTTTTCGATCGGGCGCGGAATCTCGGACGATGGGGGCGGTTTCAGTATTTGCGGAGACCAGGGACAGAAAGCTAAAATCCGAATTAGCCTACGCCGAATCGGGGTTGGGCGGTTTGATAAAGTATCGAATGAACGGATGGGATATCAGGGCCTGGTACTATCAATCCACATATTTAAATCTTCAATCTTCGGGATACGCCAATCCTGATTATGAGTCGTTCAGGGATGACCGTTTCGAGTTGGCCTTTCGTCGCCCACAATCCGGAGAAACCGGAATATATACCGGGAAAAATATCACTATAGGCAAAGCTGAACTGACCGCCGCGTCCGAAATCTGGCAAAAATCGGCCTCCCAGCCGGCCGGTATTTATAATTTAATCGATATCCGCTATAACTTCGATCGACCTATTTCGGCTTCGGCCCGGATAGCCGAAAGACTGAAAGACAGCGGTCGTCGCAGAGCCTGCGAATGCGGGGCGAGATATTCGAGCCGGATCAGAGTTGATCTCTTTTTTACGTTGATTGATGAAGACGGGGACCTGGTCGATGATAAATCGAAATATTATATTTATTCCGTCGCCCCGTTAACCGATAAACTCATTCTGAGCGGCAGAATTCGCAGGAGTGTTTCCGGAAAGCTGGATTATTTTATAGAGGAAAGAGCGTCTCTTGGCGACGGTTTATCGCTCAAAATCACCTATCGCTGGGAGGATAGTTACGGCCATGACCAGGGACCTGTTTATTTGATATGCGAGAACAGATGGTGAAGATAATTCCAATTGTATTGTTGTTAAGCGGCAATATTTACGGCCAGATTGTCCTGTCCGAAATTTTATCCAATGAGCCTGAAGGCAGAGTCAGGTTGGAATGGCTGGAAGTATATAACCGTTCCGATTTGCCTGTCAATCTTGAAGGGTATATTCTGATAGCCGATACCGACACTAATTATCTACCTGAAGGGGTATTTATTGACGGCGGCGGTTTCGCCGTATTAGCCAGACAACTCCTGCCGGATAACGGATCCGATTCATTCGAAGGACATTGGGGTGATTCCTCCGGGATCTGGGGCGACTCCCCATCCGAAAACTACCAAGCCCTTGATATTAATATGACTCTTTCCAACGGCGGAGGATTTATAATCTGGGCCGATTCGCTGGCGACATTAGACTATGTAAGCTGGTCAATTGCCTCAGATGATGGCCGATCCCTGGAGAGGGACGATCTCTTATCAGATGGGTCGGATTGGCACGACTGCTATGATTCTTACGGCTCCACCCCCGGAAGAGTTAATTCGCTGATACCCGATGAAGGCAGGGGAGCCTTCACCGCCTCGGTCAATCCGGAAATAATAACACCTGACGGAGACGGACTCGATGATTATTTCACCATTGAGATTGTTATCCCGCCGGGCGCCAGGCTGAATGCGGAAGTATTCGATGAAACCGGTTATCGTGAAATAATCCTGGCGGAAGAATCAAGCCAGCCGGTCAGCTTGATCAGGTGGGCCGGGTTGGATGATAAAAATAACCGGTTAAAGCCGGGCGTGTATATAATCGCTTTTCATCTTTCAGGACAGAAAGACGATTCTGAATTCATCCCTGTGGTGATCGCCCCATGAGATGGAAGATCTTTATACTTGTCGCGTTGATGAGGGGAACCTTGTTCGCCTCGGGATTTGACGATACCATTAACTGGCGCAGCGAGCTTCCGACCGTATCGCCCCGCGGTTTCAGCCTGACGTCTATACCAGGGGACAGCGCTAAATCGGCGGCTTTGTTTCTTCGTTCAAAGCCTTACAATATTAATTCCCTTGGCTGGAATTACGCGGCCCTGCGATACAGTCTGGACAAATTTACGATCTTCGGGAGTTTCGGATCTTTCAATCTTCGAAATTTATATACAAGGAACAGGTATTCCGCCGGAATCACGTTAGAACTCAAGAGATATCTGGCCGCCTCCACCGAGATTATCTTCGAGAATGAACGGTTTCACAACATCGATAATTATTTCGGATACCAACCCGGATTCAGAATCAGTTCTGTGGTCAGAGAACTGACCTGCGTCGCCGGTTTCACCGGTCCGGCTATTCTCAGTCCATATAAATTTTCCGGGAATGAAAAAATAAGGCCATTTGGATCTCTTTCGTATTATTTTAGTGACGATATGCTGTTTTCAATCTCGATTCGCCGGTTTGAAAACCGTCGAACCAGATGGTTTTTTCGGCAGTCGGCAGTCTTAGCGAAGGGAGCGGTTCTCGATTTCGGGTACATCGATTCGCCCGGCACTCTTTACGCCGGTCTTGATTTATCAATGAAATCGATTACCTTGATTATCTGTTATTATTCGGTCAGCCGTCTGCCGGATACATTTATTATCGGGTTGTCAATGGGGAGATAGGATTTTGCTTAGAGAGGAATTAGAAAAAAGAGAGTTGGAATCGCTCGCCCTCTTTGCGCTAAAGTCGGGGCAATCCCGCGGGCGCAGGTACCCGGAGCCGAAACACCCTTATAGAACCGAATTCCAACGGGATCGCGACAGGATAGTCCATTCTACCGCTTTCCGCAGGCTGCAATACAAAACCCAGGTTTTCCTGAACGACGAAGGAGATCATTACAGGACCCGGCTTACGCATACCATGGAAGTCGCCATCATTGCCAGATCCATAGCCCGTGCCCTACGGCTCAACGAGGATATCACGGAAGCAATGGCTTTGGCGCATGACCTCGGACATACCCCATTCGGCCATGCCGGGGAAGACGAACTAAACAAGCTTCTTGAAAACAAGGGGGGATTCGAACATAACCGTCAATGTATTAGGGTGGTCGATATTCTGGAAAAACGCTACCCGGAGTTTCCCGGCCTGAATCTTACCTACGAACTGCGTGAAGGCATTTTGAAGCACCATTCCGATAAGAAACACCCGGATATTCCGCTGGATCTGCAAACAGCGGCTGGGCCGTCGATTGAATGCCAGGTAGTTAATATCGCCGACGAAATCGCTTATAACTGCCACGATATCGACGACGGCCTGGCTTCGGATATTCTATCCGAAAAACAACTTTATCAAATCTCGGTCTGCCGCCGTCAGCTGGAAGCAATCCAAAAGGAATTCCCCAACTCCGATTCGCATATGAAACGTCATATTATGGTACGACGGCTGATAAACGAGTTTGTCAGCGACCTGGTAAATCAGACATTTGAAATTATAAACGCTGAGAGCTCATCGGATTACGATCCAGCCGGCGGCGTTGATCCTGTTCTGTTGGCCTTTTCCGACAGCGTTCAGAACGAAAACAGGGATCTGAAGCAATTCCTTTTCACCAACTTATATAGGCATCCTAAAATGGTTCGGGCGGCCGACCAGGCCAGACAGATCATCTCCGGATTGTATCATGAGTTTAGATCAAACCCCGAGAAAATGCCTTTTAGTTTTCGGGAGAGATTGGGAGTCGAACCGGATCATTTGGTAGCGGCCGATTATATCGCCGGAATGACCGATAGATTTGCTATTGCCGAATACGAAAAAAACAATAAAGGCTGAACTATTTTGTTTTCGGATTCTTTCGCTTAATCTCTTGATGCTAATGCCGTTGAAGTGATCATAATGATTCCCCACGATAATTATATGCATAATATTCTTGACAAATTTTCCGGCATAGTTATATTTTTTATAGTTTATGCGTTTAGTGACGCAGATATGGCAGAAGCAGGCTATGCAGCATCGGAAGTATCGAGTGGTTAGAATATCAACTATAAATAAATTATTCAAACTTATTGGACCAACTTTGAAGAAGGAGGCGTTTCGAAAGAAAGAAATTTTGATATTTTCCAAGTAAATTCAAGTTATTTTTAGGGGAGAAAATGAATATGAAACGAGTTCTTTCATGGCTAACATTCGGTTTTGTGATTGCCAGCTTGAGCGTTGCCTCGGTAGCCGGAGAATACAGCTCCGATTTCGATCTCTATCTGGCTGATCATCAATCCGATACAATGATCGAGGCCATCATAACAATGGCCGATCAGGTTGATCTCGACGCCCTAAAAGCCGATCTTTATGCCGTTCACGCCGACAGGCAGCTATGGCATGAAACGATTGTCCGGGCTCTTCAGGAGAAAGCGACATACACTCAGGCCGGGATATTGGCCGAGCTTTCCGATCTGGCCAGCCAGGGAATGGTTGCCAAGGTCAGAGGACTCTGGGTCGGTAATGTAATCCTGGTCACCGCCACCAGAGAAGCGCTGGAGATAATTGTCAATCGTGACGATGTTCTCAGCGTTAATCCGAACTATCCGATTGAAAATAACGAACCTGTCGCCAAAGGCGGAGATACTCCTTCAATAGCCGGAGTCGAATCCGGTCTTCGGGCCATCAGGGCCGATGAAGTTTGGGCTATGGGAATCACCGGTGAAGGACGTTTGGTCAGCCATTTGGATACCGGTGTCGATGGCAACCACGGGGCTTTATCCGCCCGTTGGAGAGGTCTCGACTCCAGGTATGCCAATAATCCGGAATGGGCCTGGTTCGATCCAGTAACCAATACGCAGTTTCCTTTCGACGGCGGATCACATGGAACCCACACAATGGGTACCATTTGCGGCCTCGGCGGAGCCGATACCATTGGCGTCGCTTTCGGAGCCCAGTGGATGTCTGCCGGCGTTATTGATAGAGTCTCTATTCCCCGCACTGTTCAGGACGCCTTAGCGTCGTTCGAATGGATAGCCGATCCCGATGGAGATCCGTCAACCGCGTGGGATGTTCCCGATGTCTGCTCCAATTCCTGGGGCGTAACCACTGGTCACGGTTATCCTCCCTGCGATGAGACTTTTTGGGTAGTTCTTGATGGATGCGAAGCCGCCGGTGTAGTGGTGGTTTTTGCCGCGGGTAATGAAGGTCCTGGGGCGAGTACCCTCCGTCGCCCGGCGGATAGAGCGACTACCGATATTTCCAGTTTCTCGGTCGGCGCGCTTGACGGCAATGATTCCAACCTGCCCATCGCTGGTTTTTCATCCAGAGGACCGTCAAACTGTACCCCGGATGGCCAGCCGACTATTAAACCCGAAGTTTCGGCTCCGGGAGTTAACGTCCGCAGCTCTGTTCCCGGAGGCGGATATCAAAGCGGTTGGAGCGGCACTTCCATGGCCTGCCCGCATGTGGCCGGCGTGGTCGCTCTTATGCGTCAAGCCAACCCCAATCTGACTTCGGAGCAGGTTCGCGAGATTATTCTCTCTACAGCTACTGATCTCGGCGCGGACGGTGAAGACAACGCTTACGGCATGGGCATAATCAACGCTTATGATGCTGTTATCATGGCTATGTCCCTTCTGGACGGTTGGGGAGTAATGGCCGGTGTAGTTACCGATCAGGCTTCCGGCACTCCTATTCAGGGCGCGGTTGTTTCCGTTGTCGGCAGAGATTTTTCCGCCACGACGCGCTCCAACGGCAGCTATACCCTTTATATTCCCGCCGATACTCTTTGGAATATCAGAGTAGATAATCCTCCCACACATCTGCCGATTTTCGATCAGCAGACTGTCGCGGAGAATGAAACATTAATTGTAAATTACGCTCTTGAAGGCAAAGTTACCGTCACTCTTACCGCTTCATTCGCCAATCCTGAAGACGCTTCCTATCGTTCCTTCTATTATAAGGGAAGCTGGGATAATGACGGTTTCTATGACGCCGACTGGTCGGGTGATCTGATTCAGGTCAGCGATAACGGCGTGGCTCCCGATAACGTAGCCGGAGATGGTATTTATACCGGCGCGGTTATGCTCGCCCGCGATACCCAGAATACCTACAGCTGGGCTATCTACAGCGAAAACTATGGCGGCGAGAACGCAAATCTCGACGGAGGCGCAAGTTTCCAGATCCCGGATCTGAATCCGCCAACCGTCCCGACTTTGGTTGTCAATCCTTCAGGTTCTGACAATAACTGGGTGATTTCAGCCGTAGGCGATCATGGTCTTTCCCTGGATCTGATGCAGGGTATTGATAACCGGCCTACCAAGTGGGGCGCGGCGGCCGCGCTTACAGGCGGAACAACCTATACATTCCGATTCAACGTCATGCATTCCACCGTAGCCAGCTACGGTTCCGGCGGAATCGGCGGAGCGGATATCCAGTACACACCTGAAGTCGACGGCTCATTCGATTTCATCTTCGATGACCGCGATGACAGTTACCTTGTTCAGCTGACCGGTACCGAAGGTCCGATGACTTATCTTGCGGCTCAATCGGGTCTTGACGGTCATATTCCCGTTGGCTGGCTTCCTCCGGGAACCACTGAGTCCCAGGAGATGGCTTACGATGACGGCACAGTGGCCAATGGCTATTACTACTTTGCGTTCGATAATCTCATGGCCACGATGTTCGTCCCGGAAAGCTACCCCGTTACCATCGATTCGGTTATGGTGCACGTGCTGACCGAAGGCGATCAGTACTGGCCGTGGCCCGACGGAACGCATGATCCTGTTGGAGTCTCGATATACCTTGATGACGGCAACGGCATGCCGGAAACCGATCCGGTTTTTTATGCCGAAGTCACCTGTGAACTCGGAAGTTGGATTCGTGTCGACGTCGAGGAAGTTTTAGTTGCCAGCGGTAATTTCTGGGTCGCCCTTAACAATGTCGATGGCGGCGGCGAAGACGGTATGGGTCTTGACGCCAATACCGATTACCCCGCCAATAAATGGGCACGCGAAAGCGGAGTCTGGGGACAGCAGAACACTTACAACGGCGATCATATGATCCGCGCCAAGGTATTCGGCGGCGGACGCCTGGCCTGGATGGGTTATGACTCGTCCCCTGCCGGAGAGATCCCTGTTAATGTTCCTCTTTTCCTCAATCCCGAAGGAACATCTGGAATCAGGAATCCATTTGAACTCAAAGACGCGGGCAATTCAAGGGTTTCCAACAATAGAACCGCCTATTATCCGAAAACATCCAGGGTTCATCCTCCTGTAGAATCCGATACCCAGGTTTTGGCCGGCTTTAATCTCTATCGTGATACTCAAGCCGCTCCGTTCGATCGGAATCTGAAGATCAATTCCGAGTTGATCGGCGAAAATCATTACGATGACTGGGGTACTGATCCTTACGGGCCTTTGGTAAACGGAACGACCTATCACTACCAGGGTTCAGCGGTCTACGATATCGGCGAAGGTCAATTTGTCGAAGTCGGACCATCTAACGAAGCCTTGGCTACCCCGGTCAACCATCCTCCAATGGATCCGGTTAATCTAGTCGGTTCTTCTCTGATCGATACAGTTTCTCTTGCCTGGAGCGCCAACGCCGATTACGATATTGCTTCTTACAAGGTCTATCGAAGAAATTACGGCGAAAGCGAGTTCGTACATGTCGGGACAGTTACCCACCCCGATACTACCTTCAGCGAAATCCTCAGTTCCGATGGTATCTACAGATACAAGGTAGCGGCGGTCGATGCCGGCGGTATGCAGTCAACCGGATTCTCCAACTACATCGACATCCCCATCGGGGCCATTCCTCCGAGAACTCTGACCGCTACCACGACTCTCGAATCCGAGATCAAGCTCGATTGGCGGAATCCCGGATTGAGACCTCTCGACCCGATGACCGGGAATATCGGTATTCTTATTTCCGACTATGCCGGCGCGGAGCAGGAAGTAGCCGAATACCTGATCAACAGCGGCGAGATTGAATCAGCGGTCTTTATCGACGCCCAAAATTCGACTCCCACACTCCAGGATCTGGAAGTCTATGACGCCATAATTACCTGGACCAACTACCAGTACCAGGATGCCGCCGGTATCGGCGACGTTTTGGCCGACTATGTTGAACTCGGTAAAGGCGTCATTGTTCTTGAATTCGCATACTACAACGGATGGGCCATGCAGGGCAGATTCATGTCGGATTACAGCCCGTATTCCCAGGCCAGCACCGGTTATCTGGATGTCACCCTTGGCGAGTATGACGCCGGACATCCGATTATGGAAAACGTGTCCGCCGTTGGTGATTACTATGTGCACGATGTCGGTACTTTCGACTATACCGAAGTCGTCGCTTCCTGGAACAACGGGTGGCCGTTTGTAGCAGTTAACTCTGACTTCCCTTCGGTCGTCGGTATCAACGGTTACGTTGGATTGCCGGCCCGCAGATGGACCGGAGATATGCTGCAGGTTATTCTGAACAGCGTATTATTCGTTAGCGGCGGACAGGGAATCGAACCCGATAATTTCAAGGTTTACAAAGGCGACAGCGAAAGCGGTCCGTTCGAATTCCTGGCTCAGGTCGATGGATCGGTAAGAACCTATACCGATACGCCGGTTCCCAACAACCAGGATTTCTATTACTATGTAACCGCGGTCTATCCCGGCCCCGACGAATCCGATCCGTCGAATGTGGCCAGAGGACGGGCGGTTGTGGGCGGACGATTGGTTGTTACCCCCACATCGTTTAACGTCAACGCCCAGGTCGGCGAGCAACTCACCGAACTTTTGAATATCTCCAACAACGGCGGTCTGGATATAGAATTCACTATCGAAACGATGACTGACAACAGACTGGGCGCTCCACGCGGCGGACGGATGCCTGATAGATCCGAACGCGAAGAGTTTTCCAGCTACTCGGTTGAATTCGATAAAACCAGCGAGCCGCCGGTCGAAAACAACCCGCCTATGATACTCGATAGGGGAGGCCCTGACGCTTTTGGTTATGTCTGGATCGACTCCGACGAGCAGGGCGGTCCTCCATCAGCCTGGGTCGACATTGTCAATCGCGGATCTGAAATATTCATGAGCGATGATGACAACCAGGGTCCCTTCTACATGGATTTCGACTTCCCATTCTATGGCAACTTGTACTCCAGCTTCCGTGTATGTTCCAACGGGTTTATCAGCTTTACCAGTACGAACGCCAATTATTCGAACGGCCCCATACCTGATCCCAGCAGTCCTCTTGACTTGCTCGCTCCGTTCTGGGATGATCTCTATCCGCCCGGTGGAGGCCAGATCTGGGTTTATTCCAACACCGATTCGGCTGTTGTTTCGTGGATCAGTGTGCCTCATTATGGAAGCGGCGGCCCCTACACATTCCAGGTCGTGCTTACATCGTCGGGGACGGTATCCTTCAATTACGATTATGTCGGTTCGCCTGACGCTGAAGCCACCATTGGCATTCAGAACAGCGACGGTACAGTCGGATTGCAGATAGCTTTCAACCAGTACTACGCTCACGATGGCCTGTCGGTATTGATCAACGCCGGCTGGCTGAGCGCCGATCCGAGATCAGGCAGCGTACCCGCCGGGGATGACTTCGACGCTACTATAGGCTTCGATGCCTCATTCCTCTCAGCCGGCACCTATACCGGATCGCTCATCGTGACCGCGTACGATATCAATCACATGGTCGACCAGATCACCGTACCGGTTACTTTTGTGGTCAGCCCGATAGTTGGTATCGATGACGGTCTGATCGATCTGCCGAAGGAATTCGCCTTGCGTCAGAATTATCCGAATCCCTTCAACCCGACGACTGAAATCAAGTTCGATCTTCCCGCGACTTCTCATGTTAATCTGCAGATATTCAACGTCCTGGGCCAGAAGGTGAAAACTCTGGTTGACGGTGAAATGGAAGCCGGTTACAGATCGGTTACGTGGAACGGTACGGACAATAATGGTAAGAGCGTGTCATCCGGGGTCTATTTCTACAAGCTGGATGCCGGTGAACATGTCTTTACCAAGAAAATGATGATGCTTAAATAGCATCGTCCGAACACCCTGTTAAGGCCCCCCGTTCTTAATATGAACGGGGGGTTTTTTATATCCGACCCTTAGTTTACAAAAAAACAAGAACATTCATGCATACCGTATGAAACATTGTGCATTAACGATAAGTTAAAGTAGATGCGGGGAGAGTAATTATTTCTGGCAAAAATGGAGGCTTGAGGGAAGGCCGATGATTCGCATGTTAACAGCAAGGTGTTGTTACGCAAGAGGATGCGATTTGTCGGGGCGTGGATCGAATCGGCCATTTCAATCCTTGTTTTATGGCCCCGCAGCGGGCATGTCATTTGCTCAAAATGATCATGAACGTTAATCGTAAAGGAGGCGGCAAAATGAGATGCTTCTATCAGGGACGCCACAGAGAGGATTCGAGTTTGACAGGACATAACGGCTTTGTCAGCTTTACTATTCCTGATCTGGGTATCGCCTTCAGAGCCCAATTCAGCGGTTCAAAAGATGAATGTGAATACGCCGGCCTTCTCGCCTTATTGGAATTCGTCGAGTTGAACCCTCATCTTTTTAAGAATAAGAGAATCGAGATATTCGGGGATAACTACAAGGTTATCAGCCAGGTCAATCAGCAGGTAAAGCCTCCCAAAGATCTGGAGCCGTATTTGAATATGGCAGTGGGGTATAAAACAAAAATCCCCTTTACCCTGAAATGGATTCCGGATAATGAGAACCTGGCCCAGGATAGTCTGGCGGTCTGAAGATATTGCTGCTATGATAGAGGTCGAAACAGGGCCGGTTTGTTTGCCAGCCCTGTTTCTATTTATGGATCTTGAGATTGACTAACTGGATGATCTCTATTATAATTATAAAGGAATGGTAGATTCTGGAACCGGAAAGCCTCATGCTCCGGTTTAAAATAAAAAAGGAGTTCTCTGATGAGTAAGATCGTGAGCGCGGTGGTCATTATCCTGATTATTTCGTCATCGCTTGTTTTTGCCGCGACCGCGGAAAGACCGATGATGATTAGGGTAAATCTTGAAGATAAAAGCGCTATCGCGTTTTTAAGAAGCGGTAATTTTGATGTCACCTATGTATCCCCCGGTGAATTTGCCGAAGTAGTTGCGGATGACGGTGATTATTCCCGATTGGAGAAAAGCGGTTTGAGCTTTGAAGTTGTTCATCCCGATCTGGTCGCGTTTTATCAATCGAGATTCCCTGTGGGGGCAACCATGGGAGGATTCAGAACATTGAGCGAAGCTCTGGCCTATATGGATTCTCTGCATGAGGCGTTCCCGACTCTCACTACCGCCCGTGATTCGGTCGGCCATACGATCGAGGGAAGGGCCTTGTGGATGATGAAGATATCGGACAACCCCGATGTGGACGAGGACGAGCCGGAGTATTTTGTCAATTCCCTTATTCATGCCAGGGAGCCGATGGGCATGGAGGCTTGTCTGCGTTTTATGTTCTATCTTCTCGATAATTATAATAGCGATCCGGAGATCGCAGCTTTGGTGAACGAGCGCGAATTCTATTTCATTCCAGTGGTCAACCCAGACGGCTACGAATATAACCGTATAACTCAGCCCAACGGCGGAGGTATGCACCGAAAAAACCGCAATCCGACCGGCAACGTTGATTTGAACCGCAACTGGGGCTATATGTGGGGTTACGATAATAACGGTTCGTCTCCCGATTCCTGGTCCGAAACATATAGAGGCATGGCCGCGTTCTCCGAGCCTGAAACTCAGTCCATGCGTCAATTTGTCAACTCGCGCCATTTCACTGTGGCTCTGAATATTCACTCCTATGGCAATCTTTTTCTGTATCCGTGGGGGTATTTTAATGGTTTCACTCCGGACCAGGAGACTTTTGTAATCATCGGTGATTCCGCCTGTGCCTCAAACAACTATGATGTCGGTACCCCCTGGCAGCTTCTCTACAACACCAATGGCGATGCCTGCGATTGGCAGTATGGCGAGCAGGCCGAGAAACCGAAAATCTTCACCTTTGTATCCGAGATAGGCTCTTCATCCGACGGCTTTTGGCCGTCTCCCGGAAGAATACCGACTCTCTGGAACGATATTCGTCCGGCCATGCTTCATCTCGCCAGGGTAGCGGCCAATCCCTACGCTATTGGCGCGCCGGTCCCGCCTGTTCTTGATCCCATTGGCGAGATCAACGCCGATTCCTTTACGGTTTCATGGGTATCCGAGGACACTCTAAACCCGGCTGTCTCTTTCGAGTTGAAAGAAATGGTAGGACTGGAGCGTCTTGAGGATAGTTTTGAAGATGGCACAGCCAACTGGATTTTGAACCGTTTTCAGCTGAGAACCAATCGCAGACACTCCGGGGCCTATTCGCTCTTTTCCGGCACAGAAAACAATTACAACGGTTCGGCCATCAGCGCCAATTCGATTTCTTTCGGCCAGCATGATACGCTTAGTGTCTGGTGCTGGTACAACATCGAGAACAATTATGACTACGCTTATGTGTCGTTAACCACCGACGGCGGAGTCACCTTCGCTAATCTCGAGGGGAATATCACAACCAATTACAATCCCAACGGCCCGAATCAGGGGAACGGTATAACCGGCAACTCCAACGGCTGGGTGCACGGATTGTTTCTACTCGATAGTTACGCCGGACAGGCCGGTCAGCTGGCCCTGCGCTATGTCACCGACGGTGGTGTCCAGAATGAAGGTTTTTACGCCGACGAATTTTTCCCGTTGGAGAGATTTTCATCTGAAACGGTGCTCGATTCCGATATCCAGGAGAGCTCTTTTGTTGTCAGCGGACGCTCGCAGGGAGATTATTATTACCAGGTGCGGGCCAAGGACGCTGAAAATCAATGGTCAGGCTACTCCAACAGGGAAGTGGCAATAGTCTATCCGCAAACCGGAGTTGATAATTCTCCTGTACCGGCCGCTTTCTCTTTAAACCAAAACTACCCGAATCCTTTCAATCCGCAAACGTCGATTTCTTTTACTTTGCCGCAAAAATCTCTGGTCGAGCTTTCGGTATATAATATTCTCGGTAAAAGGGTACGCAGCCTTTTGAATTCCGAATCCGAAGCCGGAGAACACTCGGTGTTATTCGACGGCAATAACGATTCCGGACAGCAGATTGCCGCCGGTGTTTATTTCTATAAACTGAATGCCGGAGATTTCAGCCAGACCAGGAAGATGCTTTTCCTGAAATAAAAATCGGGCTGTGTCGTGAGCGGCTTTTATTTTCTTGACCGTCCGATGTCGTAAACGTAAATTCAAAGCGGGCTTGGGGAAATATCCCGGCCCGCTTTATTATTCCATTCGGAGGGCTAGACCTAATTGGTAAGGCAGCGGTCTTGAAAACCGCCGGCCGCAAGGCCATGGGGGTTCGAGTCCCTCGCCCTCCGCTTTGAACTGCAAATCTCGCTATACATCCGAACCGCTTATAACGTATCGATTATTCCGCTAATAGTAAACCCTCTCAATAAAACCCAATCGACTGAAATACCGCGTTTTTTCGCAAAATTTGACATTTCTCATTGAACTGTTGACAGAAAAGACATATATTTAAAATGATCTGGGACGGCTTCTTTTCTTCTACTGTTTTCTTGAGAGCTTGACATTGTGAGACCGCGGGGAACCCTGACATTAGCTATATTGATTGCCGCCAGCAATACTTTCGCTCAATCATTCCCTGACAAGTACCATACCTATGCTGAGGGTATTGCCGAATTGCAAATTCTGGCAAGTCAGCATCCAGATATATGCGCCCTTGATTCTGTCGGCTATTCCAACCGGGACTCGATCATTATTTACCAGTTCAAAATCTCCGATAATGTCGCCATTGAGGAAGATGAGCCGGCCATTCTCTTTACCGGAGGCGTGCATGCCGATGAGATCCTGGGGCCGGAAGTCGTCATTAACTTTTCAGACGATATAATCACCCAATATTTGTCGGGCGATCCTGAAATTGTCAGCTATGTCAATGACTTCGAGATATTTGTGATCCCCTTCGTTAATCCGGAAGGGCATATGGTAGTGGAGCAGGGCGGCACGGAATGGCGCAAAAATAAGACTGATAATAATAATAACGGAGAGTTCGATTTTCATGACGGTGTCGATTGCAATCGTAATTATGATTTCGGCTGGGATCTGGATATCGGCCCCGAAGCAGTAACTCCGGAAAGCCTGACCTATAAAGGAGCTTACCCGTTTTCAGAATCGGAATGTCGGGCTATCCGCGATCTCGGTCTTAAATATAAGCCAATTGTCGCGGTGGAATATCATTCTCCCACCTATGGCCGATCAGAGGTCGTCTATTACAATTGGTACTGGGATATTCACGGATTCGCGCCGGACGAGGTTTCCATGAGGAATATCGGGCGCGGATTCGCCGGCTCGATAGTAAACGACGATGGCGATTCCACCTATGAGGCCAGGAGAGGTTTGGTCAACAAGGGGGATTTCAAAACCTATTTTTATGGCAATTTCGGGACTGCCGCCTTCACCTGCGAGGTTTCCGATACCACTATCCAGGATACATCGATGGTCGATTCCATCTGTCTGCGCAATCTGGCCGGGATGTACTATCTTTTGGAGCGCTCGGGATATGCCCGGCTCTCCGGCATGGTAACCGATTCTCTGACCGGGCTGCCTCTGGAAGCCGAGGTTATTGTCGAACAGGCCGCCGGCCCGGAGATAAACCCTCGTTTTACCAGGTTCAATACCGGCCGATACGACAGGTTGATAGATCCGGGAACTTATACCCTGACATTCCTTAAAGATGGGTATGTTTCCAAATCCGTCACTGGTGTAGTGGTAACTAATTCCGCCGTTACGGTAACCGATGTCGGCCTGGTGCCCCTGGGAATATTGCCCGAATCACCGGCTCTGATCAGTCCGGCCGCCGGGGCCGCGTTCGAAGATTCCACCAATCTTGATTTCGATTGGGAGGAGGCGGCTTTTGCCAACGGTTTTATTATCGAAATTTCGACCGATATTTCTTTCTCCGTTAATTTCGAATTCGATTCCAGCCTGGCCGCGTCATTTTATCGCAACCAGACCGAATTCTATCCAGATCGATTTTATTGGAGAGTGACCGCCTACAATAACGCCGGGTATTCGCCATCGAGCGAAATAAGATGGTTCGATATAACCGGTGGAGACGCGCCGCCGACCCCCGATCTTCTGCTGCCTGTCGACGGTTATCTGACGGATAGGCCATATTTGTATTTCGACTGGACAGACGCGGCAAATGCCGATCATAACGCTATCGAGATCGCGACAGACTCTCTTTTCGAAATTACCGTACTTTCAGACACCGGTCTTATGAATTCGGAATACTCCAACACTGATTCGCTTCCCGATAACATATATTACTGGCGAGTCAGGGCCGGTAATCAATACGGCTGGTCGCTTTATTCCGGATTAAGATCATTCGAAATCGATGCCGAAACAAACTATGTATATACTCCCGGCGATGTCAATCATTCGGGAGGCGTCAATGGTTTGGATGTAGTTTACCTGGTCAGCTATCTCAAAGGCGGAGCGCCGCCTCCATTGGAAATCGACGGATTTTACCCGGAAGCCGATGCCAACGGCAGCTGTTCGGTCAACGGATTGGATGTCGTCTACCTGGTCAGCTATCTTAAAAGCGGGCCGCCTCCAATCGACGGTAACTGTTTTTAATAGACGCGGTAAAGATATGACAAAAGCTCTAACCGAATTGAAAAGGAGTTAATTTTGAGAGGGAAACGCGTAATTTTCCGGGCCACCTTATTTATTTTATTAATGTCGCCGGCCTTATTGTTCGCGGCCGCTGACAGACATGTTCTTAAAACGGAGAATCTGAATGCCGCTCCCGCTTTTCTGGTTAATTCGGATCAGCATGGGACCGGTATGGAGTTCCGCATCGCCGGATTCGAAGCCGATGATGTCCAACTCGATGGAAAGGCGTATCAGTCTATCGCTCCGATAACCGATCAGCCCGAAATGTTCGGCCTGACCGGGGAAGAGGGGCTTCCTGAACTGCCGGTTTTCTCTCAACTCATCGGCATCCCGGATCAATCCGGAGTCAGAGTTGAAATCCTGTCGGCATCCTACGAAGTAATAGAGAATGTCGAGATCGAACCATCACAGCCTCCTATGGTCGAGGGTTCCACGGAGATCCCGCCGTTTACAATTAACTCGGAATTTTATCAGCGTAATGAATTTTATCCGGCCGCGCCGATCGAGCTGGGAAGTCCGATTATCTGCCGAGATCTGCGCATGATTCAGGTCGTGATAAATCCATTCCAATATAACCCTGTTTCCAGGCAGCTTAGGGTCTATACCGATCTGGATTATAATCTTATATACGAAGGTCAGGATAGCCGCAATGTCAAAATCAGGAGATCCAATAATATCTCCGAATCTTTTTTGCCGCTTTACCGCTCCATGGTTCCCAACGCCGACGAGATGTTGGCCACTTATCAACCGATAAGAGGCGGATATCTGATTATTACTCCCGACGCTTTTGCCGATTCAGCCGCGGTTCTGGGAAGATGGAAACATCTCAAAGGGTATGATGTGGTAATTGCCAGGGGTTCGGATATCGATCCCAATGGCAGTACCCCGACCCAGCAGGAGGTGTTCGATTATATACAATCGGCTTATCAAAACTGGGAGATACCCCCTGAATATGTCTGCATAATCGGCGATGAAAATCTCGATATCCCCGATTTCCCCTATGGAGGATATGCGTCAGACCATAAATACACTTGTGTCGATGGTGATGATTTTATGGCCGACGTTCTGGTTACCAGGATGTCGATCGATTATAGCCTGGCCACTCTAAGCAGGGCTATGCATAAAGCGTTAAAATATGAAAAAACTCCTATTATGAGCGATCCGGCTCATTGGCAGAGGGGATTATCAATAGCCGGTAATGTCGGGGCTACCACACCGCGTATTACGGTACTCTGGGTTCGTCATATGTTGATGAACCACGGGTTTACGCAGGTGGATACATCATTCCGGTGGAGCTCCGGCCAAAGCGATCCCAATCTGCTCGGCTTTTTCAACGCCGGTCCCAGTATAATAAGCTATAGAGGCTGGGCCGGGGCATCAGGCTGGTATAGCCCTTCATTCAATACCAGCGATCTCGATCTGATCCAGAATAATAACAAGCTCGCCCCGATGGCCTCTATTGTCTGCGGAACCGGAAGCTTCGGCTACGGTGAATGTTTCGGTGAGAAGTGGATTCGTATGGGTTCCTCGGTCAACGCCATGAAAGGCGGACCCGCTTTTTACGGCGCTTCTGACGGCAATACTCACACCAAGTGGAACAATCCGATAATGATCGGTTACTACTGGGGTCTTTTGGAGGAGGGGATTTATAATTTCGCCGCGGCGGCTTTCAGAGGAAAAATCCAGCTTTACAATACATACCCCAGGTTCAACGGCGACGGCAGTTATGTCGCTCAGTATTTCCACACTTACAACACTCTCGGCGATCCGGAGCTGGAAATCAGAACGGCAATACCTCAAACTATGAGCGTCACTTATCCGTCGACAATCCCGGTCGGCACCAGCATGATGCAAATCCATGTAACCGGCTCGGATCTGGCCCCGCTTGCCGGCGCTTATGTGAACCTGGTTAAGGGCTACGGTGTATCAGAGCAAGTTTTCGTAGGTGGAAGAACCGACGATAACGGCGATATACTCCTTAACTTCACCGCCTCGACCGCGGATACTATGTTCGTTACGGTTACGGCCAGAAACTATATTCCCCATCTGGGATATTCCCTGGTTCAGACTCAATCGGTAGCCGTGAATGTAAGCACGATTACGCTCGATGATGATAATTCCGGCAATTCCTCCGGTAACAGCGACGGCAACGCTAATCCTTCGGAAACAGTGGAATTCGCCATTGCCCTCAAGAATTTCGGCAATTCGGTCACGGCCACCAATGTTTCAGCGACTCTGGTTTCCGACTACCCGGAACTCTCGGTTACAGTCGCCAATCAATCATATGGCAGTATCGCTCCGGGCGGCTCCGCCAATTCAGGCAAGTATGCCGTCCATCTGGCCAATAGCATACCTCATGCCGAATACTATATCCTTCGTCTCAACATCACCTCCGATCAGGGCCCCTGGACAGCGGCTTTACCGGTTGACGTGAAGTCGATGGCTTTCCTGCATTTGAATTCCCATTATCCGGGCAATCCGAACAGCAGGTTAGATCCGGGCGAATCATCAGCCTTCTACGTAACTCTCCAAAACATCGGCGAACTAGCCGGAACGTCGGTTACCGGGCTGCTCACAACAGACGATCCTGGTATCATTATTACCGACGGCAGCGCCCCATTCGGAAATATCGCTATCGGAGGAAACGGTTCCAACAGCGCTTCCCCATTTGTGATCGAGGCGGCTGATGATGTCTACAACGGTCATAATGTCAATTTCGATCTGCTGCTGACATCGAGCAATGGCTCAGCGGCGCACCGCGTTATTTCGATAGTAGTCGGACATACTTCCACCTTCGATCCGATAGGCCCGGATGACTATGGGTATTACCTCTACGATAACACCGATGCCGGGTATGGTCCAGCGCCATTTTACAATTGGGTCGAGATCAGCCCTTACGCCGGCGGATCAGGCACCAGAATCGATTTTGTCAATACCGACGACGCTTCTACAGTTCTTTCGTTGCCGTTTAATTTTGTTTATTACGGACAGAGTTTCGATTACACGCTGGTTTGTACCAATGGCTTTGTGGCCTTCGATACCTCCACTTATGATATGGGAGGGGACAGATGGTACAATTTTCACAATAAGCAGATACCTGATCCGGCCGCTCCGAGAGGCTTGATCGGCCCGTTCTGGGATGATCTGGAATATAGCGGCAACGCCGGAGTATTTCAGTATTATGACGCTGTTAACCATCGGTTCATTATCGAATGGAAAGAATGCATGCATCCCAATCCCGGTTCTCCCCACTCACCGGAGACATTCCAGATGATCATCTACGACACGTTGTATTATCCTACCCCGACCGGCGATTCAGAGATACTCTTCCAGTATCATACGGTATACAACGACGATAACGATAACTGGGATTTCGACCGTCCGGGACTCTACAGTACTGTCGGAATGCAGAATCTCGAAAACAATGACGGGCTTCAGTATACTTTCGATAATCTCTACCACCCGGGAGCCGCTCCGCTCTCCGCGGGACGAGCCATAAAGATAACTACTGCTCAAGGTATAGCTCCACCGCCTCAAATGGTCTATGACCCGACATCGTATCTTGTTTCGCTCCAGGAAGGCCAGATGACCACCGATTCGTTGCATATCTCCAACATCGGCCAGGGTACCCTGGTATTCACGCTGGCCGAGGTAACCGATAACCGAATTGCCATGACCAGACAGGTCGATTTTGCGGATATAACCGCGGCGCCCCGACCCCTGCCTATCGGATATGATAATTCTCTGAATGTGAAACCGCTCGATAAAAACAGTCCGATATATCCCCCGTCGATTACCGGCAGGGGAGGACCGGATGCCTTCGGATATGTTTGGGTCGATTCGGACGAGCAGGATGGACCGGCCTATAACTGGGTAGATATTTCCGGTGATGGCACACCTGTTTCATTGGGCGATGATAATTCTGTCGGACCGATCGATATGGGATTCTCTTTCCCGTTTTACGGCAACTCCTATTCGAGTATATTCATAAATTCCAACGGTATCCTGACCTTCGGAGCTGGAACAGGATCCTATTCCAACCAGCCGATACCTACTTCCAGCGCCCCCAATGATTTCATAGCGATGTTCTGGGATGATCTGAATCCCAGTCTCTACGGCCAGGTGTATTACTACAATGATACGGCCAACAACAGATTTATCGTCAGCTATGTCGGCGTGCCTCTGTTCTCCGGCGGGGGAACTTCATCGCTGACCTTCGAGGCTATTCTCTATCCCACAGGTCATATCAGCATTCAATACAATACTCTCGATCCGGGTACCGGAAGTCTTACCAGCAATAGTGTTGGTATCGAGGATCTGGCCGGCACTACCGGATTACAGGTTGCCTACAACAGTTCCTACTTAACCGATCAGCTGGCATTGAGATTCTATCCCGCGTCATTCTGGCTCATGCTGGATATCCATGGGGGTATTCTGAGCAGCGGCGAGGATACCACCGCTATAGTGACCTTTAACGCCTCCGAACTAACCGAGGGAGTATATTCGGGTCATATTGATCTCGATTCCAATGATCCGACTCAATCATCCGTCGATATTCCAATCACCCTGACAGTCGGTTCCGCGGGAGCCCCGGATATCTCTTTTACTCCGACCTCGATAACCGTCGATCTGACAGAAGGAGAATTAACGACCAGGAATATTAATATCCATAATAACGGTACCGCCGACCTGTATCTGAATCTGAACGCGATAGAGTTCAACCTTCGGGGGCCGTCTGGAGGGCTCATTGCGACCGCTCTACCCGAAGAGAATCACTCCGGTCCGGATGATCCGCCTGTCGTTCAGAATGTCTGGCTGTTTGTTTCGCCTCCAAGCGATACTATCGCCACAGGAGACAGCCTGGTCGCGGTAGTTACCTTAAACGCCGCTTCTATATCCGAAGGAGAGTATTTCGGGCAGATTAACCTGGTATCCAACGATCCTGATACGCCTACGGGTCATGTGCCGGTAACTCTGAATGTTGCTTCCGCGGGCCCGAATTGCGATTATGTCCCCGGCGACGTCAACGGCAGCAGCAGTTATAACGGGCTCGATGTTACCTTTTCAGTAGCTTATTTTAAGGGTGGAGCGCCCCCGGGTTACTCGTGTGAATGTACTCCCGGGCATACCTGGCATGTCAGCGGCGATGTCAACGGCAGCTGCAGCTTCAATGGTCTCGATGTTACCTACGGCGTGGCATATTTCAAAGGGGGAACCGGGCCAATGCCTTGCGCTGACTGTCCCCCCGGCGGACGAATCGTACCGATACAGGGTGAAAAACCACCAATAGATTGATTTTCAGAAAATCAGCCGATAGTTGAACATTTCAGGGGTCTTTAAATTTCAAAGACCCCTGTTTTATATGAAAGCTAACTCGAGTTCCGCAGGGTATTTTGAATAAGACAGATTTATTTTCATAACTTGCAACCTGACGGCTTCCCTATGCGTCTTAACTATGAGGATTATGAATAAGGACTTATTCTGGCAGCATTTGGAAACCGAACATCGCCGGGCCGAAGCGTTTTGCCGACGTCTGGCCGGTAACCGGGACGACGGCGAGGATCTCTATCATGATTCTTTGGTTCAGGCCATCGGTAAATTCGACACGCTCAGAGAGAGGGGATCTTTCAAGCCATGGCTCTATCGGATCATTGTCAATCTTTACAAGAGCCGGCTGCGGAATCGACGGTGGAAAATCGTATCGCCGGACCCGGATATTGATGGAAAAGTGCCCATCGCGGATCCTTCGAATCGGATATTCGCCCGGATCTGGCTGGATAGGGCTTTTCGCGCGATTTCGTCCGAAGACAGGGCCATGGTGACTTTATTTGAGATTGAAGGTTGGAGTGTCGCCGAGCTTGCTGAGATGTTCGGCAAACCGGAAGGATCGATTAAATCCCGACTTTGGAGATCACGCAGGAAAATGAGGGAGGAGCTGGCCCGCTATTTTCCGATGAATGTGTTGAAAACAAATAGAATGGAGGCCGAATATGCGTTGCCGCGAGGCGAAACGTCGCCTGAATGAATCTGATACCGACGATTCCGAATTGATCGAGCATATTAATCGCTGTCCCTCCTGCGCGCGGGAGGCGATGGCCGCGAGGAAATTGGAATCGGTTATGACTTCACTTCGCGGCGATGATTCGGAGCCCGCAACCCGGTTCGAGAGTGTGAAATCACGGGTAGCAGGTCTTCTATCGGATGAATCAAAAAAGGAGAAATCGTTTATGTCTGATTTAAAAAATCAAATTTTCGGACACCCACGTTTCAGCATAGCGGTCGCTATGGGGCTGTTTGCCTTTATTTTGCTTCTCTTGATACCGATTCCGTATAATCGGATCTCGGGTTACAGCGTCTTGTTTTACGGCATCCCTTCGGAGAGCGGCATTTCGAAGACAGTTGTCGAACAGGCGGTAAAATCATTAGGTTATGATCAGACCGTTGTATCGGCATCATTTACGGGTTCCGCTTACGATTATAGGATTTCAAATCTGCCTACCCGGCAGGCGGCCAGGGAGACGGCCGCGGTAGTCGCCGCTGTTTCGGGATCGGATTACGTCCCGGTTATAACGACCGACGTGGAGCGGGTGTCTGGAAGTCTCTACGCGCAGGCCAGAGACAAACTGAATAAAATCGAGATCGACGCCAAAGGAAAAACCGATGAGGAAATCAAAGCGGATATCAAATTGAAATTAAAATCCCAGGGCGTAAATAATCCGGTAATCGATGTCTCGACTAAAGCCGACGGGATGCGTGAAATCAAGATAGGTATTAGCGATTCGAGCGCTACCGCTCAGGAAAAACGAGAAATGGAGATCGCGGTTAAAGGGGATAGAATTTCTTTTGATTCCCCCGAAAAAATCACTGTCGCGACTGAAGGCAAAACCGAGGCCGAGATAAAGGCCGAGATCGAAAAGGAGTTAAAGTCGCGAGGAATCGAGGATCCCAATGTAACCGTGACCAGGGAAGCCGACGGTCAAAGGAAAATCGATATAGAAATTAAGAAAGAGGAAAAACCTCGTTAGGTAACAGGGTGATCGCGGGCGGGGCGGGGCTATTCCCGCGCCTCGCCCGTTAATTTACTCTCAAGGCTCTCAACCCGTTTAATATCACCAAAAGCGAAACGCCCATATCAGCAAACACCGCCATCCAGAGCGTGGCCAGGCCAAGCCCGGCCAGAACAATGAATATAGCTTTGATTCCTATAGCCATGACGATATTGGCTATTATGATCCGTCTGGCTTTTCCCGACAGTCTGAAGGCCCAGGGAATTTTCATCAGATCGTCCGACATAAGCGCGATATCGGCCGTCTCTAAAGCCACATCCGATCCGGCGGCTCCCATAGCAATGCCTATGGTCGAAGAGGCCAGGGCCGGCGCGTCATTGACACCGTCGCCAACCATAACTACCGATCCGTACTTTCTTTTCAATATTTCGATAGCCTCGACTTTCATCTCAGGGAGCAAGGCCGAATATATCTCGTCCGCCTTTATCTTAAGGCCGACCGCTTGAGCGGTTTTATCATTATCGCCGGTCAGCATGGCGATATGGCCCACGCCGTTGGAACGAAGCTGGGATATCGCTTCGGCAGATCGCGGTCGAATCTCATCGGCCAGGGAAATCAAACCCAGGATTTTTTCCGTTGTCCCGATCAGTATTACAGTCCTGGATTCGGATTCCATCCGTTCCAATCGAGCGGCTACAGTTTCATCGGAGATACCCATTTCCTCAAACAGAGAATAATTTCCGGCGAAAACCAGCGTACCGTCCAATATCCCTGATGCCCCTCGGCCTGAAATAGCTTTAAAATCAGACGTATTCCTTAGTTCGATTTTGGATTTCTCCGCGTAATCGATTAGAGCCGCGCCGATAGGATGCTGGCTTCGTTTTTCTATCGATGCCGCTATTCTTACAAGTTCGCTTTCAGACATTTGATTCAGAGGGACTACATCGATTACCGTCGGCCTTCCCTGGGTAATTGTCCCTGTTTTATCGAAGGCAGCCGCCTTAACTCCATGAAGATTCTCAATATAGGCTCCGCCCTTAATCAAGACCCCGTTTCTGGCCGCGGCGGCCAGAGCTGAAACTATGGTAACCGGTGTGGAAATCACCAGCGCGCAGGGGCAAGCGATCACCAGAAGAGTCAGCGCTCGGTAGATCCATTCGAACCAATCCGCTCCCATGATAAGGGGAGGGATTATTGCCAGCAGGAGGGCCAAACCAACAACAGTCGGCGTATATATAGCCGAAAATCGGTCGACGAATCCCTGTGACGGCGCGCGTCGCGATTGAGCCTCTTCGATCAGATGAGTAATCTTATCCAGCGTGTTATCGCCGGGAGCATGAATAGTCTCTATTTCCAGCGCTCCGTCGCCGTTCATTGTGCCGCCGAAAACCAAATCTCCCACGGCCTTGGATACCGGCATCGATTCCCCGGTAATATTCGCCTGGTTGACCAGTGAACTGCCCGAGAGAATCCTGCCATCTACAGGAATCTGCTCACCAGGTTTTACGATGGCGATATCGCCGATATTGATTTCGTCGATTGGAACTGTTGCTTCCCTGTCCTCGAATTTTATTCTAACCGTTTTGGGGGAGAGGTCCATTAAGGCTCTGATCGCTTTCCTCGACCGGTCCAGGCTGTATGATTCCAATAGCTGGGCAAGAGAAAACAAGACAATTACCGCTCCCGCTTCCAGCCATTGGCCGATAATCATCGCCCCGATTACCGCGGCCGACATCAGGAAGTTCATATCGAGTCGAAGCTTACGGCCCGCCATGATACCTTTATAGGCTATTCTCCAGCCGCCGATCACTGCCCCGGCCAGGATGATCGATTTAAACATTAATCCGGAAATATCCAGATAATAAAGCGCCCCGCCGATCGCTATCAGCGTTGCCGATACAGCTACAGACCAAGACTTCAGGCTTGAGCTTGTCGCTGGTCGCTTATTGTTCGCGGGGTCAATAACCTGGCAATCAAAGCCGTGTTTTCTAATAGCGTTTATAACAGGTGAGATAGCCCCGCCATAAAGAATCGAGATTTTTCGTTCCAAAAGATTAAATTGAAGATCCGCGATATGGTCCATCTCCGCCAGAGCAGCCCTGATTGTTTTTTCCTCATCGGGGCAGTCCATATCAGGCACAAAAAGCGCAGCTTTTTTCAAGCTCGAGCCTGAATCAGCCCGAGCATCGTACCCTATCTTTTTTACCGCGCGCTCGATTTCCAGAGCCTCCTGATTGGAGGTTTCGGCTGTAAGAATACCGCTCATGAAATCCACATTCACCCAGATCACACCCGGCAATTTGGCGATATCTTTTTGGATAGTCAAAGCGCAGTCGGGACAATCCATCCCGGTTATTTTCAGTTTGATTCCGATTTTTTTCGGGTTGCCGATTCTATCTTGATTATCCAACAAGGCCCCTTGATTAGCGTCTTCGATTCACCTAACAAATCAAAATAAATTGATTTAATGGTCCATAAACTGATAGGTTATTCCCTGATATAGTCTCCCGCCAGAGCTAATAGGGCCGAGACACGGTTTTCTTTCAATGAATAGAGAGCGGTTTTCCCACTTCGATGATATTTGACTATTCCGACTTGCCGCAGGATCTTCAAATGATGTGAAACAGATGGTTGAGTTAAGTATAGCAAAGCCCCTATATCATAAACACATAGTTCGTCCATTTCAAGAGCTCTTACGATCTTTAAACGAGTTGGATCGGAGAGCGCCTGAAACAATTCCGCCATTCTCTTGTGAGGGCTGTCCGGGGCTATTCGACGCCTGATTCGGGCCGCTTTTTCCTGATCCGCGATTAGATATTCGACTATTTCTCTGGTCATTCTTCCTCCCATTAATATATCTATATATATTAATATGATTCTATAAGAGAAAGTTCTCTAAATGGCAACTGTTTTTTTGGGGCTCGGCCTTTTTTATCCCGCCGGGACCCGGATTATGGTCGATGGAAATTCCGCTTCAAGCAGGACATTAAACGCCAAAATTCGGTTGACAATATTTTGAATTCCATCCCATACTTTCGCCATGAGCTATTATTTGATGTCGGCAGCCGGATTGTCCCTTTCGGCCCTGTTTTTCTGGGATTCCGGTCGGACCGAAAGACGCTTGCTATTTTATCTTTTCTGGACCGCCGGAAATTTATCTCTGATTATCGGTTTGATTTTATTTAATTACGTAACCCTGTTCGATCAGGATCTACAGGCATTGCCTTACTTTCATATCGCCTTACTGGCCGGATTCGCCTTACTGATAATTGCCAGAATTGCCGCTATTTTCTATGATAAATCGTCCTACGATTCCATAATCGCCGAGGAACGTCAGCAGCGGGCCATAAGCGAAATAACCCAGCTGGCCGCTTCCAGCGGCAGCTTGATCGAGCTTTTGAACTTCTCTTTGGATAAAATGGTCAATATGCTGGGGATGTCGGCGGGGGCGATTCATATCTTCCATACCGCCCGGCAGAATATGGTGTTGGGCTCCTATAACGGCTTGAGCGCCAGGCTGGCCAGACGAATGGAGACACTGGAGTTGGATCAGACCGCTATCGGCAGGACAGCAAAGAATAAACGTCTGCTGATCATCAGAAATCTCCGATTCAGCCCCGATTATGAATTTTTCGGCGGCCGCATCGATAAATTCACTCACGCGGCACTGATACCGGTCATCTCCGAGGGAGAACATTGGGGAGTGGCATCGCTTTTTGGAAAGGGCGCCTACCGGCCGGGAAAACTAAAAGTCGATCTGCTCGAACAGTTCGGAGAACAGCTTGGAGCCGCCCTGGTGCTGGGCCGCCGGATGCGAACCACGTTGACCTCCGCCGATAACATGAAAGCGTTGTTGAATTCGCTGGGAGACGAACTCTATATCAAATCGAAAATTGCCCGCTCCGGCGAGGGTGTTGCTCGAGGCGTGGCCTGGTCACTAACCCGGATACTCGGAGGGGACAGGTTCGATATTGCCGTAAAAAACGAAGATAGCTGGCGGATCTCCCTTTCATCAGAGCCCGAAACTATCGGTCAGGCCCTGACCCGCAATAGTGATTTAAAATATGAGTTCGAAACGGTGCCATCCGGGATACTGGCCTGGGATCAGCCGCCCCCATTCAGAGAATTCGTGGAACGCCGTCCATATCTGTTCTGTTGCCTGCCTGATAAGAACTACCGGATGTTTATCCGGTTGGAAAGCCGCCGTAGATCGACTGTTGATTTCGAGTTCTTCTATAACGCCGGCCGGATAGTGCATGGTCTTTCAAAACTAATGAAAGCTGATCTGCCTTCAAGCTTATTAGAATCTCCCGCGATCAAACCGGCCGAAAGCCGTGCATCCAACGGGATATCTCCGAAAGAAGCTGCTAAATTAGCGGGGAAAGTCTCCGGAACTCTTGAGAGGATAGCCGGAGATCTGGAAAAGCTGATTGGCGATTACTCCTCTTCTGACAGCGGCTCTGACTTGAAAAGCCTGGTAGGCTGGCTGGAAGTAATCCGGAAATCCGCGTCTGACGGCGCCGGCCTGGCCCATTCCATCATATATAAGAAAGAACATGGCCGGAAGAAGGCCGACGGTTTCAGGGGATTGGTGGATGAAGCTATTGACCGGGTCTCGAACTCAAAAAAGCAGATCCCCGAAATTGAATTTCAATCCGACGATAATCTGCCGTCCACCACCCATAACGACGAGACCATATCCAAAGCGATCAGGAGATTCCTGACACTGGCCCTGGGCAAAGCCGATAAGAGCGGCAAAATAATTCTTACCGCCAAAAAAGCGGATAGGGCTATCAACCTCGAGATAACCGGCGATAAGCTTTCCCCCGCTCCGGATGAAAAAGAAATGCCTCATTGGCTAAAAGCTATCGGAGGACGGCTGGAGTTTGGAAACGGCCATAACGGACAAAATCGCATTGTCAACCGATGGAAACTGGTTATTCCTCCCGATATCAATGACGTTAAAATAGATAGACCAGGACGAGAGCGTCCCAAGGTATTGGCAGTGGATAGTCAGGATATTATTAGGGAGCTTCTGACAGGTATGCTTTCAGGCATAGGCTGCGATTCGGAGGCGGCGGAAAGCTCCGATATGGCTATTGGGCTATTCAAGCAAGCGGCAAATAACAAAGATCCTTTCGAAATAGTTATCGCCGATTACGCTTTGGATAATCTATCCGGCGCCCAGTTGTCCGCCCGTCTGAAATCGATAGATCCAAATGTTTCATTCGTACTTATTTCCGGCTGGGGACTGGAACCTGATCCCGATGAAGTGGAAAAAAGCGGTATAGACCGAGTCCTGAAAAAACCCTTTCGAATTGAGCAGCTCGCCGATACCGTCGCGGGGCTCAAGAGGAAAGCCGTCGGCCAATGAAATTCGGCTATCGGACCTCATGGAGAGTCCGTTTCGATGAGGTCGATCTTCAGGGAGTAGTCCATCATACGAAAATCGTCACATATCTTGAGATTGCCAGGGTGGAGTACTGGCGCGAATCCGGTATTTCCTATAGAGAGATGCGGGAAAAAGGGTATGAATTTATAATAAAATCAGTAAATATAGAGTACAAAAAACCCTTGTATTTCGATGAGATAATCGACGTGCATGTCGGGGTAAAAAGCGTGGCCAGGGCCAGTTTTGTTCTGGCGTATGAGATCCGCAATCAGGGCGGAGAAACCGCTATAATAGCCGAAACAGCTTTGGTGAATTCCAGAATCGGAACAGGGAAACCTTACGGTTTGCAACAAGAATACCTCAAGCGGCTGCGGGACCAACTGATATAAGCTGCCGACAGCCTATTTTTGATATTGACATTTGCCGCTTCTTTTCTATTTTGAGCATGCCGCTAAGTTATGGCGGTGAGCTTATCCTTCTTGGGATAGGCTTGTTGTAATTCGGGGCGTAGCGCAGCCTGGTAGCGCACATGGTTCGGGACTATGGAGTCGGAGGTTCAAATCCTCTCGCCCCGATTTTTATTCGCCGGTTGACTGTTGAATTTTACTTTACGTCACACCATATTTTATAGTATGAATTCGAAAAGTTTTGGTCGATTGGGACCGATTCGGAAGGAGGTTTTTTATGGATTTTCTCCTGTTATTGGTTGTAACTCTGGCCATATCGGTTGGCGTCGCTTTCCTGGTAATCTACTTTTTCAAAAAACCGATCGACACCATTTTTACCAGGGTTATCGGAGAAGAGATTGCTATTGCCTGGCGTAAATTCCTAACCTTCGCCCTGTTCGTAGTCGGGATATCATCCGGAGTAAATATCTGGAAGCTCGAACGCTTTATTCTGCCTGAAAAAGGGGAAAGCGTTCCGGAGCTAACCGGGCAATTCTGGGGTCTGGAGATCTACCGTACGATAATCGGCACACTCGGCGGCATGGCCTGGGCCCTCCTGATATTTTTCCTGGTGGCACTGATCGCCTTTGTCATTGTCCGGCGCAAAGAGAGCAAATAGCGCGGCGCGGGTATTTCCAGTCCGCTTGAGCTTGACATACCCGCTCCGACATATTAAATCACCCTTGTGAAGAGAATCATCGGGGTAATCGGCAGTTCTGCGGTGGATCGGAACGCGTACGATACCGCCTATGAGGTCGGTAAGCTTATCGCCGAGGCAGGCGCGACGCTTATTTGCGGGGGGCTGTCCGGTGTGATGGAAGCCGTATGCAAGGGTGCCGGAGAGGGTGGCGGAACAGCTATCGGTATTCTCCCGGGATCTCGTATCGAAGAAGCTAATCGATATGTGGATATTCCGGTCGCTACAGGCCTTGGCCACGGCAGAAATCTGGTGATTATTAACACCGCCTCGGCCATTGTCGCCATCTCCGGACGGTATGGTACTTTATCAGAAATAGCCTTTGCCCTTCAATCGGGCAAGCCGGTATTCGGATTGGGAACTTGGGATATCGATGGCGTGATCCCTTGCCGAACCCCCAAAGAAGCGGTCGACAAGGCTCTTGAGGATATCAAATCGAGGCATTAGTCGGCAATGTATTAATCAGACAAAACAAAAGATCTCGGCCAGGACTGACACTCGCAGTCGAATGATAGATAACAAAATGAGCGGTTCTCTTAAAGGATTACATTTGGTTGTTTCAGGGGTTGTTCAAGGGGTTGGATTTCGCTGGTTTACCCGGCGATGCGCCCAAAATCTGGAACTGACCGGTTATGTCAGAAACCTGCCGAATGGGTCGGTGGAGGCATATGCCGAGGGGGATGAAGGGGTGTTGAACGGTTTTCTTAAAGAGTTGAGAATCGGGCCGCGTTCGGGACATGTGGCCGGAGTGGAGGTCAAATGGATGGAATTTACAGGAAAACATATAGAATTCAGGATTGAACTGTGAAATTGGAAGAACTCAAAAACAAGGTTAGAAATGTCCCCGATTTTCCTATCAGCGGAATAATGTTCCGGGATATCACCACTCTTATCAACGACGGCGAGGCTTTCCGGTTCGTTATCGACCAGCTTCACCAGCGATACCGCGATAAGGAGATAGACCGAATCGTCGGAATCGAATCGCGAGGTTTCATATTCGGCGGCGCGTTGGCCGATCGGCTGGGATGCGGTTTTGTGATCGCCAGAAAACCGGGGAAGCTCCCCGCGGAAACCGAGGAGGAATCCTACGATCTCGAATACGGAACAGCGACCCTGCAGATTCATACCGATTCGATCAAGCCGGGGGAGAGGGTGGTTATTATCGACGATCTTCTGGCCACTGGGGGAACGCTGGCGGCCACAACAAAACTGGTGGAGCGAATCGGCGGGGAGATTGCCGAAATCGCGGTTGTGATAGAACTGGTTTTTCTCAAAGGAAGAGATAAGCTGAAAAACAAAAGTATGTTTTCGATGATTCAGTACGATTAGTGATAAATAGTCTGGATTATTCGAAACGACTAAAATTAAATATCTGAAATGAGACAATGGGACCGGGTATTTATGATTCATTTCTTTAAAAAAAGGCTGTAAAGGCGTTGGACCATTTAGATTTCCTCAGGGATATCGCGGCAATTCTGGCCGTGGCTATCGTTGTGGTGGCCGCGTTCCAGAAAATCAAGATTCCGTCGATCGCCGGATTTATTTTCGCCGGTATTCTAATCGGTCCCCATGCTCTGAGCCTGGTAAATGACCCTGGGCAGGTCGCTGTACTGGCTGAGATGGGCGTCGTTCTTTTACTTTACGGAATTGGTCTCGAAATACCTCTTTCCAAACTACGCCAACTCTGGCGTCAAGCCCTGCCCGCGGGACTGATACAGGTAGCTCTTACGATATTATTCTCCTACCTAAGCGCTCGGATATTCGATCTCGCTTCGGGCGCCGCAATATTCGTCGGGTTTTTAATAACGGTTTCAAGCACGGCCATCGTTCTCAAGGGGCTGGAAAGCAGGGGAGATCTCGATTCTCCTCACGGCCGTCTCTCGCTCGGGATTCTGTTATTTCAGGATTTCAGCGTAGTACCGATGATCCTTATTATTCCCGCCTTAAGAGCGATAGAGAACTCGGCATCGGTTATAATTGCGGATATTTTCAGAGCCTGCGCGATTCTGCTGATTATTATCGGAGCCGCTTATATTTTCGTTCCGCGCCTTCTCAAGTTTGTGGCGGAATTAAGACAAAGGCACTTGTTTATATTGACGGTACTCTTGATCACCATCGGAACGGCATGGCTGGTTTCCCTGGCCGGTATCTCGCTGGCTATAGGAGCGTTCCTGGCCGGTCTTGTTGTGGCCAGAGGCGAATACCGGCATCAGGCCCTAAGCGACATAATTCCGTTGAAAGAAGCGTTCGCCAGCCTGTTTTTCGTCTCTATCGGGATGCTTCTCGATCTTCGGGCAGTCTTCGACGGTATCCTGGCGATTCTCTCCCTATTTACGACAATAATGGCCGGAAAATTCCTGGTGGTTATTCTCATAACCCTAATTCTTCGATTGCCCATGAGGGTAGGACTGCTGACC